>NZ_NNRN01000055.1:0-227593 GCF_002252535.1 Brucella lupini | reverse complement strand
CGGTGGAAACGCCGGGTCAGTTCTCAGTGGCAATCAACAGACTGGATCTTTACAATATGACGGCCTCGATTGGCGAGGTAGTATCCTACCTCGATCGTGTGGACAAAGACGCCGCTATCCGGGCTCGAAACCGTTACGCATGCATCTCCTCGTGGTCGCAGGAGCCATCGGCGTATGGTCGAGCATCTCTTTCCCAGGGATATGCATTGTGCGAGAAGCCTGTAATCCGGATGCTGGTTGATCTTCTGGAAAAGGAGCTTGAATACTGCAAAATGGATGGCTTCGATTTCTTCGAAGCGAAACAGAATGCCCGTCTGGTTGCCAGCGCTGAACGTTACTATCGCGCCATGTATTACGGCGCACATGAATCCTGGAACCTCCGGGACCAACATATGTTCAATACGCTGCAAAATATTATGACGCAGTCTGGACCGACTTCTAAGGCTGTTGTCTGGGCGCATAATTCTCATATTGGTGATGCCCGGTTCACTGATATGGGCAAGGAAAGAAGCGAGCTGAACCTTGGGCAGTTATGCAGACAGGCCTACGGAAGAAGTGCCGTGCTTATCGGCTTTGGCACACATACCGGGACGGTTGCAGCAGCGTCAGACTGGAATGCCCCAATGGAGCGCAAACAGATTCGCCCTTCCCTCTCCGACAGCTATGAATCGTTGTTGCACGACGTGGGATCTGAACGCTTTCTACTCGACCTTAGAGCCGGACGACACGATGAGGTTCGTCAAGCGTTGTCCAAACCCCGACTTGAGCGATATATTGGCGTGATATATCGGCCAGAAACAGAACGCTGGAGCCACTACAGTTATGCTTCATTGGCGAATCAGTACGATGCCTTTGTCTGGTTCGATGAAACACATGCAATCACACCCCTGTCGACAACCTCAGTTGGGGGTGAGGATGAAATGTTTCCCTTTGGCCTCTGATACCTGTGTCGCGCTCATAGCCCGCACTTATGTGACCAGTTCCATAGTAGAAACAGGGAGAAAACAATCAGTTGGCTGGCAAGCTTCGTAGGCAAAATAGTTCCGATTTCATTAAGTGATTAAAACTGAACGAAAGCGATCAGGATTGGGGTCGGGTAATCTATCGGCTCGCCCCAATCGCCCTGAAACTAATTCAAGCAGAAAATCGTGTAAAAACGGCTCCAAAAATTAAACGCACTTATTGGAATCTATATTGTCAATATTTATCATAAATTTTCAATTATAGTAAAAATTTGGAACTAGACAAAAATGACAACAATATTTCGTTGATATGCAAATTTCATTATTCATTGATGTGTTATTCATCGTATGTTCAATTCCCCCAGAACTGCTTCGAGATCGTCGGATGGTGTCTTTGTCAGATCCTTTGCAATCTCCGCTACTACCGCTTGCTTCAGATCCGGCGTCATCCTCTGACGTAGTGAACCTAACATGCGAGGTTCTGCAATTACAGTCAGCCTTACGAATTCGTGCTCAGAAAACCTCCGTTCCAGTTCCTTTATCAAAATTTCGGCAAAATGTTCCTCCTGTTGTCTTTCGGGATCCGATGAATACTCCAATGCGGAACGCCGTGTGCCCTGCGATGCGAAGCTGCGACCGGGTTTATCTGACATTATCTCTTGAAGTCGCTTGTGAGTGATGTCAAAAACACGAACGTTTCGCTGCTCATCATTCTTTTTTGCATCCAATCTAAGAATACGAGCTCTTGCTCCATCCGCGATAAGTACCCAGTGTTTCTTTTTCATGGTATAGTAATCCCGTTAATCTGGATATTTGCGCTTCAAGTGTGACGAAAACGCTGATTAAGTTGCTGAGTTAAAGCTGCAGGCATACTGGCCGACGCAACACTGCTAAGAACAGATTTACTAACACGGGCTCCGTTAAAGTATTCTCGCGCCTTTTTGCCGGATGCTTACGTCTTAAATCAACATTTCTTCAAATCATTCACGACGCGGAGCACAACTGTTATATGGAAAGCAGCTTTCTCTTTGCGGTCGATACCTAGCCCAACAATCAATTGGCAAACAAACAAGCGACGATTTCCGGAGGAGGATGTGAAAGGCAGGTTAGCGTTTTCGAATTCTCTGTTGAGCTTTCCCTTGGAACAACATCGATTAATCCGAGGGCCAGAGTTCCCGTAGCGATTTCTTCATTGAACCTCGCACTTGAACAATCTCGCCGTGAGATATATGGCGATCCAATAGTTTGAAAACCGCAGCGACAGCTGTTTCGCAATCTGCCGTATCTTCGTTGGTTAAGGTTTCTTGTACACTCCCGAGAAACGCATCTTTCGACCGTTCCCAGACGGGGGTCACTAGCGGATCCCAGCCCTCGAAATAAATACCTCGTATAAGCGTAGGCAACTGTGCAGACAGATCTGCCATTTCCTCCTGTGGTAGCCAATCACGAATTTGGTGTAGAACACAGCGTAGCAACCGGTAGGCACGCGGATGACTCCAGGACAAGTCCAAGCCTAGTTCATTTACCCATTCCTGAGCCTGCTGCGCCGAATGTGTCAACGTGGAAATTGAGGTACCAGCCATATCTGCCTCCTCCGAAGCGACAGAAAGTGCTCGGCGACCGCCTGCGGCGCCGATCTGCGTTAGCTATGCAGCCTTGATCGCGATTGTCTTCTCTGCTGTTTTTGCCTTAGCTGTCTTTGGCAGTTTGACGGTCAGAATGCCTTTGGAAAAGGTAGCCTCGACTTTGGGGGCGTCGATATCTTCAGGTAACTGGAAATTGCGGCGGAACGAGCCAAATCGCCGTTCAGACAAATAATAGTCTGTTCCCTGATCTTTCTCCTCCTCGCTTTTCTCACCCTTTATAACGAGACTATGATTGGATAGCTTCACTTCGATGTCATTCTCAGAAAGCCCTGGAAGTTCAGCAGTTATTTCGTAACTGTCTGCTTTCTCGACAACATTCATGGCCGGGGCTAATTCCCACGTCGAGGCTGCTTTGTAAGCAGACAATAGTCCAGGCCGGCGCTGTGGGAATCGCAGGTCAAAAAGAGAGAAACTATCAAACAACCGATCAATTTCATCCCGCATTCTTTCCAATGGCGACCATGCTTCCGATGTGGCAGGGACTGAAGGCTTCGTGACAGGCAAGCGCTTCGTATCGTCAACCATTTCTTCTCTCCATTTTTGGCTTTTAGCTAAGTTGTTACCGTGTTCAGTGCCAAACAGTTGATGTAGCCAACAAGTCGCTGGCCCAACGAGGAAACTTGTCCCAGAACCAAAAGTAAGCCCGCAGGAGGAAATCCACAACTTGCTCGGCTCACCACTAAAGACATCATTTGAAAAAGACATTCTTTGACACAGGTCAATTCTGAAGAACTGGGATCTTCCTAGCGCGAATTTGACCTACGGCAATGCGATACCACTTGAAAGGACCCAAACTGATTATTGTCGCCGCTGATGAACGATCGGCAATGGAGCCTTCGATGCATATTCGCACATTAACCTACGGAGAATGCTGTCACATTTTGAGTACTGGTCGGCTTGCACACCTGGCATGTATGGCGGGAAAAAAGCCTTATCTTGTTCCGATCTATTTCGCATATTCCGGCAATCATTTGTACGCTTTCTCGCTGCCGGGGAGGAAAATTGATCTTATGCGTGTCAATCCTTATATCTCAGTGGTCATCGAGCAGTGGATGCAAGGCAGAGAATGGAGAAGCGTATTAGTTGAAGGGCGCTACCAGGAAATTGCAAATGACGAGGAACATGAGGCCGAGCAGCAACATGCTTGGCAAATACTGAGTAAACACTTTGACTGGTGGGAACCCGGAGCGCTCAAGCCCGAGGCCCGTCCAATAGCCCATTGCTCCGATCATATTTTTTTCAGGATATTTGTTGACCATTTGACGGGTCGGGAAGCAACAGAAGTCTGAATTGCGAGGCACTACTCTTCAATCTCCTCAGGTTATTTTTTCGCGTGTGAGCGGATGTGCCAACCCTTTTCACAACTGATAATCCATCAAGGTTCGAAAAGGTGACAGTGGTATTGCGGCTCAGGGTTAGCATCATGAAAACATTCGCGAATTTTGATGTGGGTCAATGCGAAATGGAATAGTCCCAAGCTACAAGAATAAAGGTTGGACAGGATACGTTCTGGAAAAGCATACACAAATCGAAGGAATGTAATTTCGTCTTTATAAATATATATAATATCGTTTACCGAGGTTTAATATAATTATGAAAACTAAAATTGAATAATTCTAAATAACAATTGTTTTCGCCACTCTTGATTAACAATAGCACTAACGATATTAATTTTACTAGATGAGGATTGATATGACGCTTGATAACAACCTAAATGGCAATTACTACACGAGAGAAGAAATAATTTTACTACGGAAGCTTGTCCGCGATGCAACGCACGTTGTTCCGGAGAGCATGAGTGCCGACCGGCCTACTGAATTAGCTCTTCAGGTAATTAGAATATACAATAATCTGAGTGCTACTAAATCGCATTCTCCCATAGGCCAAAGACGCATTGCAACCGCAATATTCAACCAATTAACGCAGCAAAATCTATATACTCACCTCAAACCATCTGCCGGACCTGCTTTAGCGGGGAGCACAACCAACAGATTGACTGAAGAGGAAGAGTGAAGCCCGCCAATCTTCCCGGAAAGTCGCACCACTGCTGTTCATTGAAAAAACGAACCAGCTCTTACCAAACGATATCAAATGGCTCTTCTCTCATACAGTCCTGCTTCACAGGCCTCTCCGCGCGACTTCACTGTGAGGATTTTGATCTATATCAAAGCGTGGGTCACCTCCATCTATATACTTGGTAGTGAAGGGAGAGACTCATGGCAGCATTAAACGAAATTACATCAAGCTTTCGGCATGTTAGATTACTCCTCGCACGTGAGAAAGATCATCCAGAAGGCGCTTCACGAGAAGGTATCGATCTTCTTATTCCGCTCGATAGTAACGGTCGCCTGGACTTCAGACAGTGGAAGTCGCATCAAGAGCTTTGCCGAGTACGCTACTTCAACCAACATGGCACAGTAAAAGTTGGCCTGTTAAAGTACAGACCTGTCGATCAATGGTACATTGATTTTAAAGAAGGTGAACAGGACGATGAAGTTGGCTTTCGGCTGGGCGCGGAATCCTTTACCATTGGAGAGTATGTTGCAATAAACGCCCCTGGCAAGAACCACACCTATAGGGTCGCGCGGGTTGAAAAGCCTTGATGCAGCTAATCCAGCCCAATCAAAATCTTCCATGAAGCGGTATTGGACAACCCTACGTCAATAAATGTGGAATGGGAGTCTTCAAACATATCCTTGGTGCGACAGATGAATCGGATCTCGCCGAACGCTGCATAAAACGAAGAATCACATTCGCAAGGGCCCTGCGGGGGACGACCATCAGTAGCCCATAGATAATCTGACCCCCCAGCGCTTTAAACTGGAAATCGAGACGAACGGCATTAATCATCTCAGGATCACTACCGTGTTCGTTATCGGCCAGAGAGAAGCGTTTAAAATAAAAGCTTGAACTACCCCCAATGAGCTTAACTTTAATACAAACTTAATGACTGGATACGTTGCTGCTTTTGGAGAAAGCAATGAAACCGAACCTGATTGCCATACTGTTTTTAGTATATCTGGTCATTGCAGTCCTTATATACCTATTGCTGCGTACAGAATAATTTTCCCATAATGCGTATATTATCAATAAGATCCGTATGTAAAATTATGCGAACAACTCAACTATCTATGCAAGATCCGGCCTTATAGGCGATCTAAATTTTCTTATACTTATAATATTGAGCACCTTGCATTTTCCAAAATCATGAAACGTCTTTATGGCTCCATAGTTACCGTCCGCACTGACCTCAGCATATGCTTTCTTCGTCCATTTCAGACATTTCCTTAACCACCCAAGAGGGCTTACTGACACCTCAGGTCACCGCTTAGGCCTACCCCCTGCAACAATGAGAGTTGACGCATATCAACGCACACTCGAGAATCTTCTGCAATAATGGCCACGTTAAAAGCGCACAGGGCCTCACTCCCAGTTCATTTAGTTAACTTGCTACATAGGCGGGAGTGATTTTCATGCCCCCCCCGCGAAACCGCGAGCATGTTAGTCCGGGAGTTAAAGATGAGTTGCAACAAACTGTGCCTGTTATTGGCGTCATTCTTTCTGGTCTTCATTGGAAATGCTCCGGCTGAAGTTCGCGAAACGATCGCGCCAATCGCAAAAAAGGTCATCCCATCTGTCGTCACCTTGCGTGTTAAAGCAAGAGGCGAAGATGAAGTCGCGTCGCCGCAGATACCGCCGAATGCACGTGAACCCGAAGCCGGAGAGACCGCTCCATTGGCTGAGCATCCTGGATTCGAGCTTTCTGGATCTGGAATTGTGGTAGATGCCCACCGTGGCTATATCATAACGACCTACCACGTTATCGCAGCCGCTGCAGATCTGATGGTAGTGCTCCCGACAGGAGAGGAACTGCGTGCTACGGTTGTCGGAAGCGACCCGGAAACCGATATTTCAGTACTAAAAGTAAGATCCACTAACCTCGTTGAGATAACCTTCGGCGATTCTGCAAAACTTGAGGTTGGTGACTACGTTGTCGCCGTGGGCAATCCATTTGATCTGGGGCCTACGGTCACGCTTGGCATTGTCAGCGCGCTCGGGCGCGACGAGCTTGGGCTGGGACCATATGAAAATTTCATTCAAACGGATGCATCGTTGAACCCGGGGAATTCCGGCGGCGCTTTGGTCGATATGGATGGTGCGCTGATCGGTGTCAACAGCGCGATAATCGCGCCAGCTGGCGGAAATGTTGGCGTCGGCTTCGCAATTCCTGTTTCTATAGTCAGGACGGTTATGGAAAGGCTCATAAGCGAGGGTGTCGTACGACGCGGGCGTCTTGGAGTTACGGTTCAGAATCTTTCATCAATTCTTGCTAAAGCGCTTGATGTGCAAGTCAGAAACGGAGCCGTCATAAGTGAAGTGGCCAAAGGATCAACCGCAGACCTCGCCGGGCTTGCATCAGGGGATGTTATCATTGCCGTTGATGGAATGACCGTCACTGGAGCAACCGGCTTTCGAAATATTGTGGGGTTCGCCCCACCAGGACAAACTGTGAAAATTACTTTGTTGCGCGGAAGGCAACAAATGTCCATCGGCGTGACTTTGAGCGAAGATAAACTGTCAACCGAGCCTGCGGAAGCAACGAATAGGGTTATTGGAGAAGGCTTTCTGACAGGAGTTGCATTTTCCGCAGATCCGAACGGAGGTTCACTTGTCGTCTCTGTTGATGAGGGTTCAAAAGCCGCCGGAGCAGGTATCCAGACAGGCGACGTAATAGTGAGCGTCAACCGGCACGACGTCAGTTCACCATCAATGCTTTTGCAAGCTGCAACCGGTCCCACCGAAATCTTACTGCTTGGCGTTCGACGAAACGGCCAGCTGTGGTTGGTTGCTATAGAATAGCTTGGCTACTCGAGGCGGTTTTCGTCGAGGTCGACCATGATGATCTGGGCCGGTGGATAGAACCGCGCCATTGTCAGCGACACCAGCCCAATTGGCACGGAACCGACGATGGCAATAGTACTACCCGGCTGGACCTTGCCATTCCGCACACCGTATTCGAAGCCGGTCGGCAGGATATCGCTCAGCATAACCAACGCTTCCTCATCCGCCCCGTAGGGTATCTGATAGAGGCTGGTGTCAGCTGATCACGTCGGCGCCTGTCTCTTCCAAGATGCCAACAACTTCATGGCCGAGGATGCGGTCTGACGTGCAGGTCGGCACACCACCTTTGTGGATGTGTAGGTCGATGCCGCAGATGGTGATCCTGGTCACCTTCACGATCGCATGGGTCGCGGCTTCGATCTTCGGTATGAGCAGTTCTTCCAGCGACTTCTGTCCCCGGCCCTTCCTATACGAGAGCTTTCATCCGATTTCTCCTTGGTTCGCGGCAGATGCCGCCTTCGAATTTGCGGCTATCTTGCATCAACGGAAGTTTGGCAACTTTGCCCCCGGTCAATGCGTCAGCCCGCGGGCCAGATAAAAAATTACGCAATTGGAAGATCGCTTCCGCCTTTCGCAGTCATCAAGGTTCCGTCGATGAAGAAATTGCCGCTTTCCAAGGTCTATCAGCTGATTGAACCCGGCCCGGTCATCCTGCTGACGACCAGTCACAAGGGTCAGCCGAACGTCATGACCATGTCGTGGCACATGATGATGGAGTTCACCCCACCCCGCATCGCCTGCATCGTGTCCAGCAACGATTTCAGCTTCATCGCGCTTCGCGCAACGAAGGAATGCGTGATCGCCATACCGAGCGTCGACTTAGCCGAAAAAGCCGTAAAGGTCGGCAACTGCTCGGGCCGCGACACCGACAAGTTCGCGACCTTCGGATTGACGCCGCTTCCGGCCGAGCAAGTCTCGCCACCGCTGATCGCCGAATGCTTCGCCAATTTCGAATGCCGGGTCGTCGATACCAGGATGGTGAACAGACACAATCTCTTCGTGCTGGAGGTCGTCGAGGCATGGATCGACCCGAAGCAGGTCGATCCAAAGACTATACACCATCGGGGCTATGACGCCTTCTCGGTCGATGGCGAGGTGATTCATTTCAAGTCAGGGATGCCCTGACGGGATTTTCGACCCCTTTTGGAGGTTTTGACGCGCGTCAAAGCCAAATGCGCGAAACCGGCCCATTCTTCAACCAAATGGCCCCAAACTCTTGGAGATGCACTATGGCCTCTACAGATATTCCATCGGCTTCCGCACCTTCTCTTCCAGCATCAAAAGAGGGCAAGCTGCGCCTGGGCGCGTTGACCGCCCTTGTCATCGGCTCGATGGTCGGTTCGGGCGTGTTCAGCCTGCCGCAGAACATGGCCGCCGGAGCCGGACCGCTTGCCATCATCATCGGTTGGTGCATCACTGCCGTCGGCATGCTGGCGCTGGTTTTCGTCTATCAGTCGCTCGCTACCCGCAAACCCGAACTGGACGCCGGACCTTATGCCTATGCCAAGGCCGGTTTCGGTGCCTTCGTTGGCTTCAACAGCGCCTGGGGCTACTGGATCAGCGCCTGGGTCGGTAACGTCTCCTACGCTGTGATCGTCTTCAGCGCGCTGTCCTATTTCTTCCCGTCCTTCGGAGATGGCAACACCTGGCAGGCTGTGGTCGGTGCATCCATCCTGCTTTGGGTGATCCATTTCCTGGTCATGGCCGGCGTGCGGCAGGCGGCGATCATCAATCTGGCCGTCACCGTGGCCAAGATCGCACCCATCGTGCTCTTCATCGGCATCGTCGCCGTGGCCTTCAAGGTAGACATCTTCAACGCCGATTTCACTGGACTCGGCAATGCCAGCCTTGGCTCCATCATGAATCAGGTGAAGAGCACCATGCTGGTGACATTGTGGGTGTTTATCGGCATCGAGGGCGCCAGCGTCTTCTCAGCGCGGGCCGAACGACGCAAGGACGTCGCCACAGCTACCGTGCTCGGTTTTTCGGCTTGTCTAGCACTCTATGCGCTCGTATCGCTATTGTCTCTCGGAATCATCAGCCAGCCTGAACTGGCCGCGCTCAAGAACCCGTCCATGGCGGGCGTCCTGGAAGCCATCGTCGGTCCGTGGGGGGCGATTGTCATCAACCTGGCGCTTGTCGTCTCGGTAGTCGGCGCATTCCTGAGCTGGACGCTACTCGCCGCCGAAGTTCCACATGTGGCAGGCAACGACGGCACCATGCCGAAATTTTTCGGTCACGAGAACGAACGCGGCGTCCCCTCCACGTCGCTCCTCATCACCAATATTCTGGTCCAGCTCTTTCTGATCATCACACTGTTCGCGCAGAGCACTTATCAGGCACTCTTCTCTATCGCCTCTGTTGCTATCCTTGTGCCATATATCTTCTCGGGCGCCTATGCCGCGAAGCTCGCTTTCACCGGCGAAAGCTATGGTGTCGGAGAAAACCGCAATGGCGCAATGCTCCTCGGTCTGTTGGCGACGATCTACGGCCTCTGGCTTGTCTATGCCGCTGGCCTTTCATTCCTGTTCATGTGCGCAATCCTCTACGCCCCAGGCATCATATTCTTCATCTGGGCCCGTCGCGAAAATGGGCAGCGCATTTTCCACCCGGTCGAAGCCGTCCTTGCCGCCGCTCTTGTCGCGGTCAGTCTCTACGCCGCTTATGAAATGTGGACGGGAGCGGTCAGTGCGCTCTGAGCCAAACCGCTCTTTCAAAAAGGAACATCCTATGACTGCTCTTGGCGCTCATTCCGAAGTCGGTCGGCTGCGCGAGGTGATCGTTCACCGGCCCGATCTCAGCCTGCGTCGGCTCACCCCCGACAATTGCAAGGCGCTGCTGTTCGATGATGTGCTGTGGGTCAAACGGGCGCGGCAGGAGCACGATGTCTTCGTCGACGCGCTTCGCGAGCGCGGGGTCATAGTGCATCTGTTCGGCGAATTGCTGGCTGAGACCATGGCGATCGCTGAAGCCCGCGACTGGCTGCTTGACCGCCGCGTCGACGATTCGGTCGTCGGCTACGACATGGTCGACGAAATGCGCGGATGGCTGGACGAGATGCCTGCCGACGAGCTTGCCTCGCTGCTTGTGGGCGGCATCGCCCGCGCCGAACTGCCGTTCCAGCCGGGCGGGCTCACGGGCAAGACCCTACTGCCGCAGGATTTCGTTTTGCCACCATTGCCCAACCAGCTCTTCACCCGCGACAGTTCCTGCTGGATCTATCGCTCGGTGTCGGTCAACGCCATGTATTGGCCGGTGCGCAAGCCGGAAGCGGCCAATGTCGAAGCCGTCTATCGCTTCCATCCGCGCTTTCGCGATGCCGGCCTGACCTTTGTGTCCCCCGACAATCCCGGCCCCGGCGTTAGCTTGGAAGGTGGAGACGTCATGCCGGTGGGTGGCGGCCTGGTGCTGGTCGGTATGGGCGAGCGCACCACGCCGCAGGCTGTCGGCGGGCTCGCCCGCAGCCTGTTCGCCGCCGGCGAGGCGACACGGGTGATCGCTGCGCTAATGCCGCGCGACAGGTCATTCATGCATCTCGATACGATCTTTACCTTCTGTGACCGCGATCTGGTCACGATGTATCCCCCGGTGGTCGAGCGGCTGCGGGCTTTTTCGCTGAGACCCGGCGAAGGCACCGCCGCTGTCGACGTCGTCGAGGAGACGAAACCTTTCGTCGAGGTGGTCAAGGAAGCTCTCGGACTGAAGACGCTGCGCATCGTCGCGACTGGCGGCGATTCCTACGAGTCCGAACGCGAACAATGGGACGACGGCAACAACGTCATCGCCATCGAGCCTGGCGTGGTCATCGGCTACGACCGGAACGTCTACACCAACACACTGCTGCGCCGCGCCGGAATCGAGGTCGTCACTGTCGAGGGTGCCGAACTCAGCCGTGGCCGTGGCGGCGGTCATTGCATGACCTGTCCGATTGCACGCGATCCAATCTGAGGAAGGAGAAAATTGACATGCCCTTCAACCTACATGGCCGCAACGTGCTGACGCTCGACGATTTTTCCGGAGCGGAGATCCGCTATCTGCTCAGGCTTGCCGCGGATTTGAAGACCGCGAAGCAGGCAGGTACGGAAGTGCAGCGGCTATCACGCAAGAACATCGCGCTGATCTTCGAGAAAGATTCCACCCGCACCCGTTCAGGCTTCGAGGTCGCTGCATATGACCAAGGAGCCAATGTCACCTATATCGGGCCTTCTGGCAGCCATATCGGCCATAAGGAATCAATGAAAGACACCGCAAGGGTACTCAGCCGCATGTACGATGCGATCGAGTACAGGGGGCACCAGATCGAATTGCTGGCAGCCTATGCCGGCGTGCCGGTCTACAACGGGCTGACAGACGAGGCGCATCCCACGCAGGTCCTCGCCGATTTCATGACGATGCGCGAGTTCACCCACAAACATCTGTCGGACATGAAGGTTGCCTTCGTCGGCGAAGGACGCGATAACGTCGCCCAGTCGCTTGCCATTGGCGCCGCCAAGATCGGCATGGACATACGTATCGCATCCCCCCGGGAATTGTGGCCTGAAGACCGTTTCTGCGCCCATGTGAAAGGAATAGCTGAACGCAGTGGTGGCCGCTTCAGGCTGGACGAGGACATCAAGGGCTGCATTGAAGGCGTAGATTTCATCTACACCGACGTATGGCTCTCCATGGGAGAGAACGAAAGCGGCTGGCGCAAGCGTATCGAGTTGCTGACACCCTACAGGATCACGAGCGAACTGATGGCAGCAACCGGCAATCCTTATACGAAGTTCATGCACTGCCTGCCTGCCTTCCACGATACAGAGACAGAAGTCGGAGCCGACATTGAGTGCCAATACGGCATCAATTGTATGGAGGTCGAGGATGCTGTCTTCGAATCCGAAGCCTCCATTGTCTTTGATCAGGCTGAGAATCGCATGCACTCGATCAAGGCGATCCTCGTCGCCACGATCGGCAGCTGACATGCGTATCGTTGTGGCGCTCGGCGGCAACGCACTGCTCAAGCGGGGCGAACCGATGACGGCCGAAAACCAGCGCGCTAATATCAGGCGTGCCGCTGCGGTGCTCGCCGAGCTTGTAGCCGCTGGGCACTCGTTGGTGATCACACACGGCAACGGCCCGCAGGTCGGTCTGCTCGCGCTGCAGGCGGCAGCCTTATCAGAGCAGTCCTTTCCGCTGGATGTGCTTGACGCCGAGAGCGCCGGCATGATCGGCTACGTCCTGCAGCAGGAACTCGGCAATGTCATGAAGGAGCAGCTCTTCGCCACACTGCTTACGCAGGTCAGAGTCGATCCGGACGATCCTGCTTTCGGCAAGCCAACAAAGCCGATCGGCCCGAGCTATGATGAGGCGACTGCCCGCAGGATCGCCGCTGAGCGCGGCTGGCAGATCGGGCAGGACAACGACAAGTGGCGTCGTGTCGTCGCCTCTCCAAAGCCGCTGGCGATCCTGGAGGCCCAGGTGCTTGCTTTTCTGATCGAGCAAGGCGTTATCGTCATCTGCGCTGGCGGTGGAGGCATTCCTGTCATCGAACTGAACGATGGAAGCATCGCGGGCGTTGAGGCGGTCATCGACAAGGATTTGGCCTCGTCACTCCTTGCACGGCAGCTCAAGGCAGAATTTTTGCTCATGTTGACCGATGTCGACGCCGTCTATGTTGGCTGGGGCACGCCACAGGCACGCGCGCTTGGCCATGTGAAAGCGTCCGATCTTTCGATAAACGACTTCGCGACCGGATCGATGCAGCCCAAGGTGGAAGCCGCGGTGGATTTCACCTATGCTTCTGACCGTCGCGCTGCAATCGGCAGGCTTGAGGACGCGGTGGAGATTGTCGCCGGAAACCGGGGCACATTGATTTTGGCCGACGAGATGCTTCCCGCCAGCGGACAGTCAACATGGCCTGCATTGGATTGATCAACGTCAAGGCAATTCTTGCCTTATCTCGTATTGTTCCGGCACAGCTGAATTCCTGAGGAAGGACGCGCAAATGAGCTACAAACCCATTCTTGTAAATATAGACATCAACGGTCCCGTTGTACCGATCCTGCAGGCGGCAACAGGACTTGCCCGATGCCACGAAGCGAAGCTGATCGGTATTTGTTCCGCCGACGCACCGATGCCGATGGTCGGACCGGAGGCTGCAGCTCTCGCTGCGGAAACATGGCAGCAGATGCGGAACGACATCGAAAAGCGCTTCAAGGAAGTCCATAGGGAATATGACCGGGTGATCGCCGGCGCTATAAAAACCGAATGGCGAGAGCCTGAAAAACCCTACCCATGCGCTCGTCCAGGCATCGCGGTCGGCCGATCTCATTGTTACGGCGGCATCCGACGGAGCTTCGACAGGAGATGCCTATCGTGTTGCCGATCCCGCCAATGTCGTGTTGCGTGCAGGTCGCCCTTTGCTGGTCGTTGCCGACAGGGCCGAACATGTGCAGGCGAAGAAGATCGTCGTTGCCTGGAAAGACACACGTGAGGCCAGGCGCGCTGTGGCTGACTCTATCCCGCTGCTGGTAACCGCCAAGGAGGTGATCGTGGTCACTGTTGTCCCAGAAGCCGACGATTGCGTTCGCGACGGTCCAACCGACGTGGTCGCCTTTCTGGCTTTACACGGCATTGAAGCGAAGCCCAAACTGATCGAAGGTCCGGACGAATACATCGAACTCTTCAATTTTATTGATGGAAGCGATGCCGATCTGGTGGTTTCGGGAGCTTATGGGCACAGCCGTTTCCGGGAATGGGCCATCGGCGGCATAACGCGCTCGCTGCTTGACGAAACCAGGCTCGATCGCTTCATGCCGAGTTAAGCTGGATTCAATCTTCGCTTCTGGATGGTTGCGTCACGCTATCCGCAAAAATGAGAGTATCAATGCAGGCGCTTGGGGAGCCCCATGCAGGAAAGACGAGCATTGCAGCAATCCGCAGCCAAGACGGCCTATTGGTCCATCCCGGCGGAGCGGCTTCTCTCGGATTTGCAGGCCCGGAATACCGGTCTTTCCTCCGAAGAGGCAAAGGTTCGACTGCACGATACCGGTCCGAACGCGATCGGTCGCAAGGGCGGCGCATCGGCCGTCACCGGTTTTGCAAGGCAGTTCCGCAGCCCGCTCATCCTGATACTTATCTTCGCCGCTGTGGTCTCGGTCTTCGTCGGTGAAGGCAGCGAAGCTGTAATCATCACCGTTATCGTGCTCGCGAGCTGCGTTCTTTCCTTCACGCAGGAATATGGCGCGTCTCGCGCCATGGAAGCACTAACGGTGGGTATCGCGCGCCAGGCGCTGGTCGTACGCGACGGGAAAGATGCGTCGGTTGCGGTCGAGGAAATCATACCGGGCGACATCGTCAGACTTTCGGCAGGAAACCTCATCCCGGCCGACGGTATCCTGCTGGAAGCACGCGACTTCAACGTCAGCGAGTCCGCGCTGACTGGCGAGACGTTTCCGGTAGTGAAGGCGCCCGGCGTCTCTGCACCGGATGCACAGATCGGCCAGCGAAGCAATGCGGTCTTCAGCGGCACATCGGTGCGCAGCGGCACCGCCACCATAGTGGCGGTAAATACCGGCAAGCATACGGAATTCGCCTCCATTGCCGCGACAATCGCTCGCAGCGTGCCAGAAACCGAGTTCGCACGCGGGATCCGTCGCTTCGGCTACCTAATGACAGAGATCATGCTGGTGATCGTGATCCTAGTCTTTTTCGTCAATCTGCTTCTGCACAGGTCGACCGTCGACTCCCTGCTGTTTTCCCTCGCGCTGGCGGTTGGCCTAACGCCGGAACTACTGCCGGCGATCATCAGCGTGACGCTTGCCCGCGGCGCGCGCGCCATGGCTGCGAGCGGCGTTATCGTGCGCCGCCTCGACGCCATCGAGAACCTCGGCAGCATGGATATTCTATGCACTGACAAGACCGGCACCCTGACCGAGGGCGCCATTCATCTCGACGCATGCGTCGGGATCGACGGGATGGCTTCCGCGCAGGTGCGTCTGTGGGCGCTGCTCAATGCCTCGCTCCAGACTGGACTGGCGAACCCGCTGGACGAGGCGATAACCGCCGGCAAAAGCGAAGGGGACGACCTTGGCCTATATTCCAAGGTCGATGAGATACCGTACGACTTCGTCCGCAAGAGGCTATCGGTGGTCATACGCCAGTCGAACCAGGCAGAGGATCTAATGATCTGCAAGGGGGCCGTCCAGAACGTCGTCGAGGCCTGCACGTCGATCATCAATGCGACCTCGACCCTGCCGCTGGACGAAGCGCAGGTCAGGGAAATCAACGACAGGTTGCGCGGATGGAGCATGCAGGGCTATCGTGTGCTCGCTCTCGCGATGCGCCGCTTTTCGCGACAGGACGCATACCTTCGTGAAGACGAGACCGGCTTGGCCTTCGCCGGCTTCCTACTCTTCCTCGATCCGCCAAAACCGGGCATGGCAGAAACACTAAAGGCACTCGCGGCGCGCGGCATCAAGGTGAAGGTCGTCACCGGCGACAACCGCTATGCCGCCGCGCATCTGGCCGCATCCATCGGCCTGCCCTATCGGCAGATACTGACAGGTACGGAACTGAGCAAATTGACCAAGGAGGCCTTGTTCGGTCGCGTCGCCCGCACCGACATTTTCGCCGAAATCGACCCGAACCAGAAGGAACGCATCATCGGCGCGCTCCGCAAACGCGGCCATGTCGTAGGTTATCTTGGGGACGGCATTAACGATGCTCCGGCGCTGCACGAAGCCGATATCGGCATTTCAGTGGACAGCGCCGTAGACGTGGCGCGCGAGGCCGCCGACATGATCCTGCTCAAACGCGACCTTGGCGTGCTGCTGCGCGGGGTGGACGATGGACGCAAAACATTCGCCAACACGATGAAGTATATCGCCATCACCACCAGCGCCAATTTCGGTAACATGGTCTCCATGGCAATTGCCTCGATCACCTTGCCCTTCCTGCCACTGCTGGCCCCACAAATTCTTCTCAACAACTTCCTGTCCGACGTTCCTTCGCTGGCGCTCGCAACCGATAATGTCGATCCAGATCAGGTCCGCAAGCCGCACCACTGGGATATCGGGTACGTTCGTCGCTTCATGGTCACCTTCGGTCTTGTCAGCTCGGCATTCGATTTCGTGACCTTCGCCTTTCTGCTCCTGGTGGCAAACGCGACCGCGCAGATATTCCAGACCGCCTGGTTCGTCGAATCCCTGATTACAGAACTCGCCATTGTGCTAATCGTGCGAACCCGCAAAGCCTTCTGGCGAAGCCGCCCAGGCGCGCTGCTTTCATGGCTCACGCTGGTCCTCGCCCTTTTTGCCATCGCCATCCCTTATTTGCCAGGCGCGGACTGGTTGGGCTTCGCACCGCTGCCGGTCACTGTCGTCGGCGGGTTGGTCATCATCACGCTTGCTTATCTGGCCGCATCGGAAGCAGCCAAACACTGGTTCTTCGTCCGAGAGCGCCGGCAAGCAACAAAGCGTACCTGACGAGTGGCAACGCTGAACCGCGCTAGGCTGGTCACCCTGTTGATCCTCCTGGACCATGTTCCAACCTTCCTCCTGGATTTCACGGCTTCTGCAGTTGACGAGCCGCCCGCTATGACTTTGACTGCAATCAAGTCCATGGTTTTCGCAATGGCCATTGAAAAGGACCGTCCGCCGGAGAGAAACCCGATGCCCAGCTGAATTCTCGTCTTTCTCGGTCATCCTAACCCGAACGCGAACCGCCTGTGCAGGACGCACGCTCGGTCGGGCATAGTCTCAAGATCATCGATACTGCGACGCTCGAGTTTCCTGTTCTGCATATGATGGAGGAGTCGGGGGAGTGGCCCATGCCGGTTAATCTTGAGAACGCCGCGCAGGCGATCACGGATTGCCAAGCAGATCGTCTTTGTCTTTCCGCTTTGGCTCGGAACCATACCCGCTTCGTTGAAAGCCTTTCTGAAACTGGTGATGCGTTTAGGCGTTGCATTCGCCTGTCCGGAGGCGGGTAAGGGTAGATTCGCCAATACCCGCTCAAGGGCCACTGGTGCCGCGTGTGGTTACGAAGGGAATGCCGGCCTTCTTCGGATCGACCTACGAACTGACTGAAACATATTCCCCAGCAGCTATGGACACCGAACCCGCGATAAGGCAGCAATGCCGGCGACAAGAATGCAGCTGGCAGAAGCGACCGAAGCCGCAAGGCCGACTATGAAGCCAACCGTCGAGAGGATGCCGTTATTTGCTCTCAGAAGCGCTGCATTCAATCAGCCGGTTCTTTCAACAAGACGGCTTTCGCGATGCTGTGTGAAGCGGGCTATTGTAGAATTCCTTTCACGCAAGGGCTGTGGAAGAGAACGGAGGCGCATCGATAGCTCTCGTCGGCCTCAGGGCACGAGCACAGCCGCTCCGCTCAGACTGCCCAAGCGGAGATCGGTTAGGGCATCGTTGGCGCCCTCGAGCGGATAGATGATGGTATGGGTCCTAACCCGAGCGGCGTGGGCTATTGGAAAGAACTCCTCCGCATCCCTGCGCGTCAGGTTGGCGACCGAGAGGAGTTCACGTTCCTCCCACAGGATCGCATAGGGCATGGACGGAATGTCGCTCATGTGGATACCGCCGCAGACGACACGCCCCCCCTTGCGAACGACGCGCAATGCGGCTGGCACGAGCTCGCCAACAGGCGCAAAGATGATAGCGGCATCGAGCTCAACCGGCGGCACTTCATCTGATCCTGCTGACCAAACCGCGCCAAGGCTCGACGCAAATCGTTGCGCTTTCATATCGCCTGGGCGGGTAAAGGCATAGACTTCACGCCCTTGCCAAACACAAATCTGAGCGATGATGTGCGCGGCCGCGCCGAAGCCGTAAAGGCCGATGCGCTTGCAGTCCCCCACCTTCCTGAGCGAGCGCCAGCCGATCAGCCCCGCGCACAGTAGGGGCGCCAAGGCCACTGGATCGGCTTCTGGGTCGAGATCGAAGGCGAAGCTTGCATCGGCCACCGTATGAGTCGCAAAGCCGCCATCGCGCGTATAGCCGGTAAAGAGCGGCGCATCGCAGAGGTTCTCGGCGCCAGACCGGCAATAGGGACAGGCTCCGCAGGTGTGGCCAAGCCAAGGCACGCCGACGCGACGACCGAGCCTGGAAGTATCGCCACCCTGCCCGACGGCCTCGACGATGCCGACGATCTCATGTCCCGGCACGAGCGGCAATTTGGGGTGATCAAGTTCGCCGTCAACAACGTGAAGGTCCGTGCGACAGACGGCACAGGCTTCGATCTTCAGCATGATCTGCCCCCACCCCGCCACCTGGTTGGGCCGTTCCTCCATGACCAGGGGCATTCCTGGCATCTTGAGCACCATCGCTTTCATTGAAGCCTCCACGCAAAACATGCCTGAAAGAGCGTGAGGCGGAGAGCTTACCCGCCGCCTCACAGGTTTTCGTGCACGAGCGGGAACCCCACGCATCAACCGACAGTGATGCGGTCCTCGACCGTGTTTACGCCCGCTGCAGACCACGCCGCCCGTTCTGCCGCGCTGCGCTCGGACCAGGCGTGCACCCGGCCTTCCAGCCTGACCTTGCCGCCATCCAGGACGTTGACGCTGATCGACTGCGCCTCGATTTCCGCGTTGCGCCTCAGCGCATCCTCGATCCGCTTTTTCACGTCATAAGCAGAGGCGCGCTGCTTGATATCAATCCGGTTTGTGACACCGACGACGCCCGAAAGATCCCTCACCGCGTTGGAGGCGGCGGTCTTCTGATACTGCCACTCGACCATGCCGGTGAGCGTCAGCCATCCTTTCTGGACCTTTACCTGCACTGCGTTATCCGGCACGGACGTGTTCCAGTTGATCGTGTTTATAGCACGTTTGGCGATCTCGTCGTCAGCCGTGTGATTGGCGCCGAGAGGCCGGACTTCAATCTCCTCAGCTATGCCCTTCACACCCTTCACCCGGCGCACGACATCCTCGATCGTAGCCTTCTGGGCATAAGTCGGTACATGCCCAGTTAGTGTGACGACCCCATTCTCCACTGCCACGCCAATGTCGGCGGCGTCGATACTGGGCTCGAAATCGAGTTCATCGATAATGTCTTGTCTCAATGTACCGTCGTTCATTGTCATTTACCTCACTGTTCTGGGCGAACTCCAATTGACCGCCTTACCGGAGGAATCTGCACCAGCATTTCTCGATCGGCCTTGATCCCGGTCAAAGCTCCAGTGGAAATGGGTTGAATCCTGGCCGTCATTGGCGGCCAAGAGGTTCATGGAACATTCATTGACAGGCTATAGCGGTAGGCGTAGGTCCTGAATCGTTCGTTTGCGAGGGCAAATTGGATGGAATGCCTGAACCTGCACCGGGAACAGCGACAAGGATGATATGTTGTTCGAACATATCGGGGGCCCCTATGACCTTGCTCCGTTTGGACCCGATCAAAATCATATCCTCCGCCATCGGCGGATGCTGCTTTGGGACCGATCCAACTTCACTCTCGATGTTAACGAATTCGATTCGGCTTACGTGGCTGCAACTTAGCCTACGACACCCAGCGAGATCGTCATACGCACCAGTTCGGGGAGGCTGCGAGCCTGCATTTTTGGACATAATGTTCGCGCAATAAATCTCGACTGTACGAGGACTGATTGCGAGATCGTAGCCAATGGTCCTGTTTGGCAAGCCGGCCACGCAGCCGCCAAGATTTGGCGCTCGCGTTCCGTTAGCTGAGCGAGACGTGATTTCAGAGCCGCGACCGCCATTCCGGTCAGGAAAGTCGCTTGGGCTGGTTCGCCGACGCTGGCTTGTCGGTTGCGTGACTATTGAGAAGGCTGATGACCTCCTCTTCCGATATTTGGGGAAAGTCGTGGTAGTGATACCCTAGAGCGAAGAAGCGAGCCGGTTTGCTGAGACAGATAACCGTGTGCGCCTCACCTGCCAGTTCCGCCAGTGTGTCCGCCGGAGCCACGGGAAGCGCAACGATGATCTCACGAGGCGAGCGCCGCTTGATCGCGCGGATGGCCACCTTCATAGTGGCTCCAGTTGCCGCGCCGTCATCGACAAGGATCACGATCTTGTCTGTCATTGGTACTGGCTCACGCCCGCCGAGATAGGTGATCCTGCGGCGCTCCAGCTCGGGGCGTTCGCGATCGACGAGCATCCGCAATTCGGAATCGTCGAGGTTGTAAGCTTCCACTATCTCTCGATTGAGGACGACATCGGGTGGATTGCCGTCGACGATCGCAGCGACCGCCAGTTCGGGGTTTCCCGGCGCGCCCACCTTTCGGACAATGATAAGGTCGAGCGGCGCTTTCAGCGCATTGGCGATCTCGACCGCAACAGGAACGCCTCCGCGCGGCAGCGCCAGTACAACTGGATCGACAAGCTTAAGCTTGGCAAGCTCACCGGCCAGTTTTCGCCCTGCTTCGTTGCGGTCCCGGAACATGATTTCAATCTGCTGGCCACAATTCGCGCAGAGACTTTTTCATGGAGTTCCGGACTTGGACGATCTCCCCATGCGAAATATGCCGGTCCAGCAGCCGAAAAACGGCCGCAACCGCACGGTCTGGATCGTTCAGGAGATCGTCGGAAAAGGCTTCCTGCACACGCTCCATGAAATCAGCTTTCTTGCGCTCCCACACGGGCGTTTCGAGCGGCTTCCAGCCCTCGAAATAGACACCGCGGACAAGGACGGGGAGCTGGGACGAAAGATCAACCATCTCTTCCTGTGGAAGCCAGTCGCGCAACGTCTGCAGAACGCATCGCAACAAACGATAGGCTCGGCGTTCATCCCAATTCAGTTGATCGGCAAGCTCCTTAACCCATTGCTGTGCCTGCTGTGCAGCCTGCGTGAAATTAACGATTGATGTAGCGCCCATTTGGCATCTCCTCTTTTTGCGAACATGGACCATGGCAGCGGCGCGTCGGCGGATCGCATCGCTGCCATGGAAACGAAATCACTCTCCCTTAACCGCGATATTCTTTTCCGCCCTCTTCGCCTCGACGGTCTTGGGCAACTTCACCATGAGAAGGCCCTTGGCGAAATATGCGTCGATCTTGTCATTATCGACACCGTCGGGAAGCAGGAAACTGCGCTGGAATGAACCGTATCGGCGCTCGGACAGATGGTAGTCTTTCTGCTTATCCTCCTTTCTCTCGCTCTTTTCGCCCTTGGTCGTCAGCGTGTGGTTGGACAACTTGATCTCGACGTTCTTTTCGTCGAGGCCAGGAAGTTCCGCCGTGATCTCATAAGCATCATCCTTTTCAACGAGGTCTATCGCAGGAGCTATCTGCCATTCGGCGCGGGAGATGCGCGGCACCTCGAAACCCAGAACCTTTGACGGCAGGCGCCAGTCGAACGGCCGAAAATCGTCAAAAAGCCGATCGATCTCGCGGCGCAGGTTTTCGAAGGGCATCCGCTCTCCGGTCGTTGCGGGGGCAGCGGATTTGGTAATAGGTAGTTTGGTGGCAGCTTCGGCCATAGCTGATCTCCTTGGAGTTGAACAAATGTTCGCAGGAACCGCTGCCTACGCCCCTTCAACCTTAGGGTCTCTCCGGAGGCACTAGAGCAAGAGGACAGTGGAACCGCCTGTCGGATATCTTCGCCGATCCGGGTCCATCACTTGGCCGGTCGCGCCTGAAAACGCTTCGTTCGCCTGGCTTCACCCGATCCAGTTCAATCCAACAAAGGCCTCAGCAAACCCCGTTTGGCGCCCTCTTTCCTTGACGCGGATCAAAAACTGGTAAAAAGACGAGCCGCATCCGCACTTTGGCTCCAAGATGCTCGTCCTCGGAACCGGCACACGCTAGCTCGCCAAGTCGCTTGCATCATAATTATCCCGCCCAGGCCACTTAAGGGCGGCATTGTGCTGACAGCGGATTGCAAGCCTCTGATTTATGGCAAGTGAGGCTTTGAAAACACTTCTTTTAAATGCAAGGGACAAGAGTTGACGAAAGCTGAAGATCCATACCACCGACGATCGGTCAGGCGGCACTCAGAGAAACGTGGTTCGCTCAATCAAGCCGAAAGCCGTAAGCACCCGAAATGAAGAACCTTTCCGTGATCAACGGATTTTTGAGGAAGGGGCTCTGTTTGTCCCTGCCCTAGATCGGGAGGCCTGCAACGTAGGAGGCAGCTTTAAAACTGTCCGCCATATGGTGGATAAATGCTTTCCTGCTGTTTGACCGGGGTCAATGCCCTCCCCTGCGACAATGCTAAACTTTAAAAAAGCGCGGACGATATAAAAAATATCAGTGCGATCAGTTTGCAGGATGTCAGATGCATGCGGTGCTGGCAGCCCCTAACGTTGGAGAGAGGTTCTTGGGTATTTCAAACCAAACTGATGCAATCGCCTTGTTGACCGATATCGGCAAGCCTGGAGTTTCCGAGTCCGTCGAGATCATCGACACGCATATTTCCCGGATCATTCTTGCTGGCGACTGCGCCTTCAAGATCAAGCGCGCTGTCAAGTTACCCTATGTCGACTTCTCGACGCCAAAATTGCGGCTCGCGGCGTGCCTGAAGGAAGTCGAATTCAACTCCATCACGGCGCCGGGGCTCTATGTCGGTGTCAGGCGCATTGTGCGCAATATGCAAGGTCGGCTTACGCTGGATGGAGACGGAGAACTGGTCGAAGCAGTGATCGAGATGAAACGCTTCGACCAGTCTCTTCTGCTTGATCGCATGGCCGCGGTCGGAAAGTTGACGCCCGAACTGATGACTCAGACTGCGCGCATGATCGCCCGTTTTCACTCCCAAGCCCCGGCTGTGCATAGCGGCAGCGGCTCCGAAAATCTCGCGAGCGTACTCGACATCAACAAGGCTGGCTTTGCCACCAGCCATTGCTTCCGCGAAGAGGAAGTTACTATTCTAGACGGCGTGTTCCGAGAGACGCTTTCGCAGCACGCCGATGTTATGAACCAACGTGAGGTGGGCGGCAAGGTGCGACGCTGCCACGGCGACCTGCACCTGCGCAACATCTGCTTGCTCGACGGCCAGCCCTGCCTGTTCGATTGCATAGAATTCAACGACCAGATCGCGACGGTGGACGTGCTCTACGATCTGGCCTTTCTGCTTATGGACCTGCGTCACCGTGGTTTCCCGGAACTCGCAAATCTGGTGATGAACCGGTATCTAGATGAGACGGACAACGAGGACGGTTTCGCCCTCCTGCCTTTCCTTATGGCCATAAGGGCCGCAGTGCGCGCCCATGTCACCGGCACGCAAATCGAGGAAAGCGGCGATCTGTCGGGTTGCCTGCGCGCCGAAGCCCGTGCCTATTTCGACCTTGCCATGGAATTGCTCGAGAAGCGCCCTCCCCGCCTCATCGCCATTGGCGGGCTGAGCGGTTCGGGCAAGACCACGATCGCCGAGGCGCTCGCCGCCCATATCGGAGCGCCGCCGGGAGCCCGCATCGTGGAGAGTGACCGCATCCGCAAGGCACTGCACGGAGTACCGCCGGAAACGCGCCTGCCGGAGGAGGCGTATCGGCCGGAAGTCTCCGACCGAGTATATGGTGAGATGGTATGGCGTGCAGAACTCATCCTCGCCGGGGGTGGAACCGTCCTCGCGGATGCCGTCTTCGATAGACCGGCGGATCGCACTCGTATCGAAAAAGTTGCGATGGAACAGCATGTGCCATTCATCGGCATCTGGCTGGATGTCTCTCCCGACGTGCTGTGGCGCCGCGTCGACCAACGGCGCGGTGGCCCGTCTGACGCAACGGTCGACATCCTCTCTCGACAGCTGAAAAGGAACGCAGGTGAGATTACCTGGCGCCGCTTCGATGCCGACCGAAGCCCCGCCGATATCCTATCCGGCATCCTGGCCGCGCCGATCAACTGACATTAATCGGCATCGGGTCGAGTTTACGGCACAACAACCACTGTGCAGGGAGCCAGGCTCACCAGCTTCTGCGAAACGCCGCCAAGCAAAAGGCCCGCTAGTCTGCCACGTCCCCTCCGCCCCACAACGATGGCATCAACATTATCGCGAAAGGCCATTTCGAGGATCACCTCCGCCGGATCGCCCCAGACCGTCCGCACTTCAACAGCGGTGACTCCTGTTTTTGTCGCGATATCCCTTGCCTGACAAATCACCTGTGTGGCAAATCCCTCGACGGCATTGGTCAACGTCGCTAAGGGGCGCGCCATTCCATAATCAACAGCCCTATTTCAGAAAGCGCCCAAATGCCGCTAAGCATCCAAATTTCGAATTGACAGCACCAATATATCCATTATTCTGGATACATGGAAAATGAAGACGCAATTACGGCGCTGGCCGCCCTCGCCCAATCGACAAGGCTCGATACCTTCCGGCTGTTGGTGAAGCACGAACCAGCGGGAATCCCCGCCGGTGAACTGGCGCGTATTCTGGATGTACCGCAGAACACGATGTCTGCACATCTGGCAACATTGTCTCGTGCTGGGCTTGTGAACGGCGAACGTCAGAGCCGCTCGATCATCTATCGCGCTGATCTCGACCGATTTAGAGAACTGACCCTTTTCATGATCAAGGACTGCTGTGGCGGCAGTGCCGAGCTCTGCGCACCTCTTATAAAAAGCCTGACACCCTGTTGCGAACCGAAGACGGTCGCCCAGTAACACAAGGCCGCTGAATTCGGCCTTCCATAAACGGACTGATAAAATGACGGATCGGATCTACAACGTGCTCTTCTTGTGCACGGGCAATTCCGCACGCTCAATTTTGGGCGAGGCAATTCTGAACAAGGATGGCGAAGGACGTTTTCACGCCTATTCGGCTGGTAGTCAGCCAAAAGGCGACGTTCATCCTCTCGCAATCAAGGAACTGGATGCTCTTGGCTATTCCACGGAGAACCTGAGTTCAAAAAGCTGGGATGTGTTTTCAGGTACCGAAGCCCCTCAGATGGATTTCATTTTCACGGTCTGTGACAGCGCTGCCGGAGAGGCCTGCCCTGTCTGGATTGGCCATCCTATGACAGCCCACTGGGGCATTGAGGACCCCGCCGCTGTTGAAGGAAATGAAGCAGAAAGACAGCGCGCCTTTGCACAAGCCGCCCGTTTTCTGAAGAACCGGGTATCAGTGTTCCTGAACCTTCCCCACGCCACGATAGACCGAATGGCGCTTCAAAATCATCTGAAAGAAATCGGCACCATGGAAGGTAGCACACAGACAAACGTGGAGAATAACTGATGTCCACATTCGAACGTTATCTGACTGTCTGGGTGGCTCTGTGCATTGTCGCAGGCGTAGCTCTCGGCCATTTCTTTCCGACAGTATTTCATGCAATCGGATCTGCTGAAGTCGCCAGGGTCAATATTCCAGTCGCCATTCTCATCTGGCTCATGATCATCCCCATGTTGCTGAAGATCGATTTCAGCGCATTGAGACAGGTCACTGAGCACTGGCGTGGCATCGGCGTCACGCTCTTTATCAACTGGGCCGTCAAACCATTCTCTATGGCGCTTCTCGGCTGGCTATTTATCGGCTGGTTGTTTCGCCCTTATCTGCCTGAAGACCAGATCGATTCCTACATCGCCGGGCTGATTATTCTGGCGGCCGCACCTTGCACAGCAATGGTGTTCGTCTGGTCCAACCTGACCAAGGGCGAACCGCATTTCACTCTGTCGCAGGTCGCACTGAACGATGCGATCATGGTTGTGGCATTTGCCCCTATCGTCGGGCTACTGCTCGGACTGTCGGCAATTACTGTCCCGTGGGACACGCTCGTTCTGTCGGTTGTCCTCTATATCGTCATTCCGGTGATTATCGCGCAAATCCTGCGCAGAAGCATTCTCGCCAGCGGTGGAGAACGAGCTTTCGATGCAATACTGAAGACACTACAGCCGCTGTCCCTGATTGCGCTTTTGGCGACACTTGTTCTGCTATTCGGGTTTCAAGGAGAGCAGATCATCGCACAGCCCATGATCATTGCGATGCTAGCCGTCCCGATCCTCATCCAGGTCTATTTCAACTCTGGCCTCGCCTATCTGTTGAACCGAATTTCAGGAGAGCAACATTGCGTCGCCGGTCCCTCAGCTTTGATTGGCGCATCCAACTTCTTCGAGCTGGCAGTAGCAGCCGCAATCAGCCTTTTCGGCTTCTCATCTGGTGCGGCGCTCGCAACAGTGGTTGGCGTTCTTGTGGAAGTGCCGGTCATGCTCTCGGTCGTCTGGATCGTGAACCGCTCCAAGGGCTGGTACGAACGCGGTGCCAATCAAAAGCCAGTCACCGAAACAGGAAAACTCTGATGTCAGTTACGATCTATCACAATCCGAACTGTGGCACCTCTCGCAACACATTGGCCTTGATCCGTGCCAGCGGCGAAGAGCCTGTCGTCATTGAGTATGTACAAAATCCGCCATCGCGAGAACGACTTGTCGAATTGCTTCGAGCAATGCAGATGACGCCTCGCCAAATCCTTCGCGAGAAAGGCACGCCATATGCCGAACTGGGATTGTCCGATCCCAAATGGACCGATGATGAACTGGTCGACTTCATGATGGCGCATCCTATCCTGACCAATCGTCCAATCGTGGAAACGTCACTTGGCACCAGACTGTGCCGTCCGTCAGAACTGGTTCTCGATATTCTGGAAAACCCGGTGTCGTCATTCACCAAAGAGGACGGAGAAGTCATAAACTATGAAAGAAAGTCGCGCTGACATGGACCTGCCGAACCTCGATCAGAATTCCTTCGCATTGCCCGACCTGGATGCATTACGCGCCGACTTTTCAAAGCATAAGCCTCGCATCCTTTTGCTCTATGGCTCACTTCGTGATCGTTCCTATAGTCGGTTTCTGACGCTGGAAGCGCAGCGCCTTCTCGATGCGATGGGTGCTGAAACGCGTGTCTTTCATGCCAATGGTCTTCCTTTGCCAGACGATGGTTCAGCAGAGCATCCGAAGGTGCAAGAATTGCGTGAGGCAATGCTTTGGTCAGAAGGGCAAGTCTGGACCAGTCCCGAACGTCATGGAGCCATGAGCGCTGTCATGAAATCGCAGATCGACTGGATTCCATTGCCGGGTGGTGCAATTCGTCCGACGCAGGGCCGAACTCTCGCATTGATGCAGGTATCCGGCGGATCGCAGAGCTTCAACGCTGTCAATCAGATGCGCATTCTGGGACGCTGGATGCGAATGATCACCATTCCAAACCAGTCATCCGTCGCAAAGGCGTGGCAGGAATTCGACGACGCTGGACGGATGAAACCTTCATCCTTCTATGATCGCGTGGTGGACGTAATGGAAGAACTAATGAAGTTTACACTTCTTACGCGTGGCATCTCGGATTATCTCACAGACCGTTATAGCGAGCGCAAGGAAGAAGCTGCCAAACTCGAAAAGCGTGTTTCGTTGAAATCAATATGAGCGCTGAACGGCTTCCCATTGCGGCCATCGCCGGTCTCGGACTGACCCAGAATATCGGTTACGGCACTTTATATTATTCCTTCAGCATTCTCGCGCCGTCCATGGCGGGGGACTTCTCCGTTTCCAACGAATGGATTTTCGGAGCGCTGTCGGTTGCCCTGCTGGCAGGAGGCTTTCTGGCTCCCTGGTTAGGCAAATGGATTGATCGTTATGGCGCAGGTCGCATGATGACGATAGGCTCGATACTGGCCGCCGTCTCTCTCATACTGTGTTCGCTTTCTCCAAATGCTTTGGTGTTTGCAGGTGCGCTAACGATCATCGAAATCGCCGCAAACCTCGTCCAATATGGAGCAGCCTTTGCATTATTAGTGCAATTAGCGCCAAATTTTGCCCAGCGTAGCATCACCTATCTGACACTGATTGCAGGCTTTGCCTCGACAATTTTCTGGCCCATTACAACAACCCTTCAACATTGGCTGACCTGGCAACAGACCTATTTGCTGTTCGCTTGCCTCCATTTGTTTCTCTGCGTGCCGGTACACCTTATGCTCGCGCGTTCGATTGCAAAGAGTGGTCAGAAGCGATCAACAAATGGAACAGTCGCAACTGCCTCTTCAGGTGATCTGCCTGCCCATCAACGGCGCAAAGGTTTCGTGCTTATTCTCGTGGCATTCTCGACGCAGGCTCTCGTTGCAGCGGCCATTCTGGTCCATATGGTGCCGATGTTGGGCGCGCTCGGTCTTACAGGTTCTGCAGCTTTTATTGGAGCGATATTCGGACCTTCTCAGGTAGCCAGCCGCCTGATCAACATGCTCGGTGGCAAAAACCTCGCTCCGATCAGTCTGGCAGTAATCTCTGCCTCCTTGATGGGTTTAGCCCTCATTGTTCTGCTATTCGGTGCTCCATCCATTATTGCGACGATGATGTTTGCCTGTCTTTTTGGCTTCGGGAACGGTCTCTTCAGTATTGTCTCCGGAACGTTACCCTTGTCGCTATTCGGCAGTGATGGCTACGGTGCCATGCAGGGCAAAATCATATCAGCCAGATTAATCGTGTCCGCCACTGCACCGTTAGCGATGGCTTCCAGTATAACGAACTTTGGTGCGAGCTGGAGCCTCACTATTCTGGCTCTTACTGCCGCTTTAGGCGTCGCGATTCTCACAGGATTGAAGTTGCTTCGTTGATGTCAGCTTACAGGCAAACGTAGTTGGAACGAAACCACGGCAGTAAAGCGCATTTCGCCCAACCCGGAAGAATCAAGCTGATCGATACAATAAAAATCGAGGCCCAAGCCAAGCCGCAGACCGCCCATTTCAAACCATCGAGGGACTTTCTGCTGTGTCCGCACAGAGGTGGCTCGGGAAATCTGCACAGCTCGGATAAGTGGAATTTCTGCCTGAGTTCGGCTTAGATGCCAGGAACAGGAGATACCATGACGAGACGACCGCGCCGGAACCACAGCCCGGCTTTCAAGGCAAAAGTGGCGCTTGCTGCGATCCGAGGTGAGCAGACACTGGTGGAATTATCCCAGCAGTTCGACGTGCATGCCAATCAGATCAAGCAGTGGAAAGACCAGCTTCTTGAGGGTGCGACAGGCGTTTTCGGTGATGAAGTGAAGGCGGAACCGGCCGGACCGAGCATCGATGTGAAAACGCTTCACGCCAAGATCGGCGAACTGACCTTGGAGAACGATTTTTTGTCCAGTGCGCTCGGCAAGGCGGGATTGCTGGGCGGAAAGAAATGATCGACCGCGAGCACAAGCTGTCGGTCGTGAGGCAGGCCAGGCTCCTCGGCTTCAGCCGTGGCAGCGTCTACTATTCGCCGCGTCCAGTATCTGATGGCGATCTTGCCCAGATGCGCCGGATCGACGAGCTGCATCTCGAATATCCGTTCGCGGGAAGTCGGATGTTGCAAGGGCTTTTGAAGGGAGAAGGCCTGGAAACTGGGCGGCTGCACGTCGCCACGCTGATGAAGAAGATGGGTATCGAGGCGATCTATCGTCGCCCGAACACGTCAAAACCAGCGCCAGGTCACAAAATCTATCCCTACCTCCTGCGCAAGCTGGCGGTTACCCGGCCCAATCAGGTATGGGCGATGGACCTGACCTATAGTGCGCCTCGCCCCAATCGGGGAGGCTTATGACTGGAATGCAGAGAGAAAGGAGGATGCGAAGAACTGCCTGCCCTCTGCTGTAAGGGGGCATGAGCCCAAGCGGCGGTGACCTGCCGTCAACTGGCAGGGTGACGTAGCCCGCAGGTAAAGGGGATTGAGGCGAAGCCGTTACGCCAAGATGGTTCCCGAGGCTGAAGTATTGGAAGGTTGAGGAACACGAACCGGTTAACCCGCATCTGAGGGCTGAAAGGTCGCCTTCGCCTACACGGCTTAACAGGCGAAATGCTGATGATGGCGCCTGAGATGTATGCCAGCGTCATCCCAACACGGACGAATACGTAGGCTGTTCGTGGGAGCCATGGGGAGAATGCAGCCAGACCATGGCATCGGCATCGACTTGCGGAAAGCAAGGGAAAAGACTGCGACCGGCAGCCTCACCAATACGAAGACGTCCAGCATATGAACGAGGGAAGGCATGATGGAATGCCCACGATGTTCTGCGTCGCAAGGGAGTTGACCCTGATGTCCATCATGTTGGCGGAGTTCCCGTAGTAGTCCGCGGCAGGGAAAGCCTGCCACATGGCGAAGGGGAACAGTTCAAACTGCTTGAAGTGCAAATTACCTGACCGAACGAGGTGAAGACCTATGATAATCAGCGAAATGCAGCACAAGCTTGCAACATGGGCCGAGAGCGATCCAAACCGGCGGTTTGATCGGCTTCTTCGGCTGATTGCCAATCGGGAATGGCTTGCCGAGGCCGCTCGGATGGTTCTTGCATCAAGTGGCGCACGAACGCCGGGTATCGACGGAATGGATAAGCAACGACTGCAGGTCAAACTGGATCAGCATCTCGACGACCTGCGGAAAAGCCTGCTGGAGGAGAGCTACCGCCCCCAGCCGGTCAAGCGCATCTATATCCCAAAATCAAACGGCAAGCTACGACCACTGGGTATTCCGACCCTGACGGATCGCATTGTTCAACGCGCCATGCTGATGGCCATGGAGCCTATCTGGGAAAGCGATTTCCATCGTTTATCCTATGGCTTCCGGCCGGAACGGAGCGTGCATCATGCCGTCCGCACCGTGAGGATACAGCTTCAAGATGGTGCCGACACGACGAGGGGCCGCTGGATCATCGAAGGTGATCTGGCCAGCTACTTCGATACTGTCCATCACCGGCTACTTCTGAGATGCGTGCGGCAACGGGTGAAGGATGGACGGTTCGTCGATCTTCTCTATCGTTTCCTGAAGGCAGGCCACATCGACCGTGGCCTGTTCACAGCCTCAAGCGAGGGCGTTCCGCAAGGTGGCGTTCTGTCACCGCTCCTGTCCAACATCATGCTCCACGAGTTTGATATGTGGCTGGAGGCGAAATATCTGAGCGACAAGGCCCGCAAGGATCGCTGGGCATGGAACTTCGGCATTAAGCAGGGCCGCCCCATCACGGTTCGCGAGAACCGGCAATGGAAACCGGCCGTTGCCTATTGCCGATACGCCGACGACTTTGTCGTGATCGTAAAAGGAACCAAGGCTCAGGCAGAGGAAATCCGTGAGGAATGCCGGGCGTTTCTGGAAGGTGAGTTGAAGTTGACGCTGAACATGGAGAAAACTCATGTCACACACGTCAATGACGGCTTCGTCTTTCTGGGGCACCGGATCATCCGCAAGCGTGGGGCGCATGGACGGATGTCCATCGTCACGACGATACCCAAGGAAAAGGCCAAGGGGTTTGTTCGCAAGCTCACCGAAACCCTTTCCGGCAATCATAGTGTCAGTACGGTCGACATGATCGCCGGCCTGAACCGCCAATTGGTGGGATGGGCGGCGTTCTACAAGTTCACTGACTTCACGGCGTACGTCTTCCGGCGCATCGACCATGTCGTGTTCTGGAAAATGGCGCATTGGCTGGGACACAAGTACCGATCGCGCATCAAACCCTTGATGCGGAAATGGGTAAGGGTCCCGGAACCGGGCAAAGCGAAAACCTGGTTCGTGTATGGCCGCAGTGAACGCGGTGACCCTGTCGGGAAAGCACTGCAACGGCTTGTCTCAAGCCCCAAGGCGCAATTCCGGTGGCGCAATCCGGAGGGAAACCCATACATCTTCCGGCTTGAAGACCGCAGTACCGTCACGTCGCACTATCATGACGTTGCTATGGCCATGGGCCAAGCTTGAACGGAGAGCCGTATGCGCTGAAAGGTGCATGTACGGTTCGGGGAGGAGAAGCGCACCCGCGCTTCTTACTCCACTCCCCATGGCGCGTGGTTTTGTCTACCTCTGCGCCGTCGTGGACTGGTTCAGCCGTCGGGTTCTGTCGTGGCGATTATCGATCACGATGGAGGCGGACTTCTGTATCGAAGCGGTCGAGGAAGCGCTGGCTCGCTATGGAAAGCCGGACATATTCAACACCGACCAGGGATCGCAGTTCACATCCATCGACTTCACGGCGGTGCTGAAGAAAGCTGAGATTGCGATCTCGATGGACGGCAAGGGCGCGTGGCGGGACAATGTCTTCGTCGAACGGCTTTGGCGGTCGATCAAATACGAAGAGGTCTACCTCCACGCCTACAAGACCGTGTAGGAGGCCCGCGCGGGGATCGGTCGTTATCTGAACTTTTACAATACTCGACGTCCACATTCATCTCTTGACCGGCAGACGCCGGATCAGGCTTACTTCAACGCGCTGGCACCGATGATGGTGGCGGCATAACCGAGGCGGAAATCCACTTAACGAGACGCCCGAAACTGTCCAAACAAACCGAGCCACCTCTATCATCTATGGTGCCGCCTCTCCGCCGAAGCCAAGAGAGCAAGCTTGCTCTGACTTCCGCCGTAATCTCGAACTGTACAGGACGTACGGTTTTCTGCTGTATGACCGTTGCTCGTGTTCGGATATTCTGGCCCGTAAAGAGAGTTCCGATCTTGATCCTAACTAGATCGCAGCCTCGTAGCTTGCTATCGATCGCGAGATCGAACAACGCTCGGTCTCGCATCCGCCCCTCTCTATCAAGAAAGAAACGAACTGCCTAAATCTGCCGCTGTTTGAGCGGCTTCTTTAAGTAAGCCTTCCTGCCAGCGTTCCATACGGAGCGCCCAGTGCAGCAGGATCATATTGTGCGATACCCATTTGAGTTCTCCTTCGGCCACCATTGGCCGGTGGAAGAACGCGCAAATTCAAGCTTCGTTGCGTGGGGCTGGGAACTGTCGGTCAGCTTTTCGCTTTCATATAAGGAACCGGACGGTCATCTCGTTCGGTTAATGCCGCCAGGCGAATGTAGGTAATCCGATGCCTGAGCCAGTCCTACTTGAATATATGAGCCACATAGCTGATAATTTCGGCATGCGAGAACCTACTTTATCAACAAAGCCCAATTAAGCACAAAAGCATGGCCTTCGCGCTCGCCGACATCTCCACGACTTGCTATCGATTTTTGGCAAGCTGAATGTATGGCCATTCTTGAATTAAAGAGCGCTAATCCATATCTGGGATATCGCCATACTGGAAAAAAATTGCGGGCGGGCCATACTCTCCAATATCAGGATCTGCTTCGCGGCTCCAGGCTACAACTCCAATGTGCTTTCCTTGCAATTCCGCCGCTGCGCGTAAAGCACGACCCTCGGTTTCAAAAGCCATTGGGTCGAATGCAGCAACTAATTCACCCGCATCATTACGATCGAATGCCGCGACAACAATGAGCCGCGCTTTGGTCATTTTGGTGTCATTCCCTTTGTCCTTGATCATAGATGAACTTGTGAGCTTAACGCTACCGGCCGTTGCGCCCACCCTTTTTGAGGTTGACGGCATAATGCTCTTTCTCTCAAGACGTTGTTTTCGCAAGCGGAGAGTCTTGGCATCCCGCTCACTTACCTCAGCGTCCAAGATAGAACGTACAGCTTTGTCTGTGCGTGAGGCGACCGACTCTCTGCCCGATGGAATTCGCTTGAAAAGCGTATCTTTCGTAAAAGCAATCAGGGAATTTTCCGTCAAGTGAGAAGTTCCTTATGAGAAAAATAAAAAGGCCAAGCATTGCTTGGCCCAAAGCTAGTTTTTTCGCTTGTGCCAGTACATCTGTGGTCACAAGAAAGAAGAAGCCTCATTTACGCTGCCTGCAAATTACAAACAGTCATTTTCCCAGACTTGCGATCCTGTTCCAGGTCATAAGTCAGTTTCTGGCCCTCATTGAGCGTATGCAAGCCTGCGCGCTCAACTGCAGAAATATGAACAAATGCATCCAAGCCGCCATTGTCAGGCTGAATAAAGCCAAAGCCTTTTGCTGCATTAAACCATTTAACTGTGCCGGTGTTCATGTGAACCCCTTTCCTAGCAATATTGATAGCTGCGTTTGAAAAACGCAGAGATGAAACGATTTTTTAAAGGGAGTTTTCGTTCAGCGCACGGTGCTAATCGCGCAGGGATCAAAGCTCAGCAAGAAAATCTCGATGGTTTTATTTTAGTTGTTTAAATAAAATTTGTCAAACTATTAATATATTTTGGTTCATTAAATTGACGAAAAATACTTAAATCGCTTAATATTTTCATTGTTTTTACAGTGAAATAACGATTTCAAATTTATTATTTGAGAGGCCCGGTTTGGGCGCTCTCAAACGATAATTGTTAAGCCGTGCCATAGGCGGAAGACATTTCCGTCTGTGGACCTGGGTCCGTTTGAATGTCGCCCATTACTCCAGCCATAAAACTCTTCAGAATCAACGCTGACTCATTATAATGGGGTCCTGGGAGGGGCTTCATCCTGGACGTGAGATAGCCGGCCTTAATAATCATCTGCTTCAGAATGCGATGGTTTGAGTGAAAATCGCCATTATAGATATTGGAAGACATGGCGTCCTCCTTTCAAATTGCGGGCAAGGGTAATTCGACCCACGTCAGCAGAGCCCGTATTCAATCAATTCACTGACAATTTAGGATGGACTGTTTGTGATTTGATAGCAAGCGAACAATTAAGGTCACTTAGGGGCAGGATACTCGATCTGACACATCCTGAGTGATTTCATCTTCAGAAATCGAGCCCCACATAAAAAGCACCCCGCAGCGGGATCGCGCGGGGCTAGCTGGAAGGTTATCATATGCCTGCATTCAAATTTTATTCAGGGAAACTTGAAAATCAAGAACCTTTTCAATCGCTCTGTTTTTTCTCGGTATCTTCGAGGCGCGCTAAAAGTTCAAAAAAAATATCTTCGTTATTGTTGGAGGATGTCATCATCAATCCGTCTTTCAATGCATCTGCGATTGCTTGTGAGGGAAGATCACGACGCCTCACGCTGGTGGCAAAACGTCTAGCGGTTTGGTAAATGTTTGGTCGTTCTGGCATGCACCCAAAGCTTTCTCATTCTCAGTATAACAAACGTGCGGTGGCTATGTTCCGATGCCGGCAAACCGAATTAAGTTTTCAACAGAAAGCCCGGGACATTCAGGTACATCCCGGGCAGCAGTCGGCAAATGTGGTGCATGTCCTTGCCAGCGTTCTATCCGCTGAGCTTCGTACGCACCCAGCGAATAATTGGAAAGATGCCCTGCCTTAGGGACGAGCTGGGTAGGGCTACGCCATATCCCCGTGTTAAGTGAGTTTCTGGCGCGTGGCGGCTGTCATCGCCTCGTGAGATACTACGCCAGCGAGATTTTTGTTCCACGTCAAGCAAACGGATTATATTCCGTGGGAACAGTTGGCACAGCCTGCGCCGAGCCATTGTTGTTTGCCGCTGGAATTCTCTGAATGTCGTGTCGAGTCTGATATCGCTGATGAGCAAGACGGGCAGCTAGCTCACAGATGTACAATTGGTCTCTCAACCCGCTCTCGTACAACATGATGATGCTCGATGCTAATTCCGACGGAGAATAGTCGCGGTCGCTCTCTTCGAGCATGATTGCTGCATTGCTAAAGCAACTCCGCATAAAATTGACTTCCAATGGGTTATATATGCGGCTCGCTTCGTTAAATAGCGGCATAGTGGCCTCCCTTCAGCTAGTGCCAAAGCAACGCCCCCAAAACAATGAATGCGTCATGAAATTATATGGATGACTCCAACCGAATCAACCCGCAAAGTCCTCGCCGGCCAGAATGTGACCGACGAGGGTAGCGCCTGCCGAAGCGAGCCAAGCCGCTACAGACGCCGCACACCCTACTTGCAGAAAATGTGTTTGTTCCGAAAATTAGGTGAGTACGAAAACTACATCCAGCCATGCAACTTAAATTAGTGAACTAGAAGAATTCTCGCGGAAATTGATCACAATGGTGCTATACTCAAAATCCAACGCATAATTATGTGCGTTCGATCGTTGAAGATCGGATACCATCATGAACAGGCTTGAATGGTTAAAGCCCGCACTCGGCGGAGCATTGATTGGCGCCATTGCGGCAATTGCTATCGGGTTTTCCGTCGGAGGTTGGGTCACGCACGGTACTTCTGAGCGCCTGATTGTATCCAACATGTCCGACGGGGTGGCGCTTGCCCTGACGCCTTACTGTCTTGAAAAATCAAGAAACGACCCGGCCGTTGTGAACATCCTGGCTGAGTTTAAGGCCGCCCCAGCTTACTCTCGCCGTAGCCTTATCGAGAAGTCAGGGTGGGCAACACCGTTGGGTGCAGAGCAACCCAATGCCGCGCTGGCAACAGCGTGCGGCAACGAACTCGCTAAGGCGCTTTAATAGGGCGGGGAAGCTGAATGAGGAGGCTGTAATGAAAAAACAACGTAACCGTAACATTGCATTGGAAACTGTTTCTGTACGTCCGCGGCATGATGAGGACACGACGGCTAGCAGAAGTGATCTCACAAATGCTCGTGAACAGATGAGCTCACCATCAAAGGATTGGACGCAGCTAGCGAACATTCTTCGGCGTTCTTGCGGCGGATTCTCACGTTCCCGCTCGCCGCGCCATTCTTCACCGAGGAGTAAACGCAATGGCTAATGACACCACAGCTCTGGAACGAAAGGTTCTTGCACACGAGCAAATACTTCAGGTTCTCATTGGGCATCTAGCTGAAACTGAACCCAAATTTCTGGATCGACTAAAAGCGGTATTCACGCGCCATCATATTCTTGGCTCCAATGAACAGAACTACGTTAATACAGCGCAGTATGCGGAACAATTCATTCATGAAATTGAGAGGATGCAAGAGTATAAGGCGACGCGTTGATTTTCGTCGGCTCACGATAGTATTCCAAGATTCTTGATCCGCTTATTCCTAAATAAACATCAAATGTTAGCTTGTGATTTATTCCGAAAAGGTGCACGGTATATCATCAACAGCTTTTTGAAACGGGCGCTGTCGTTGGGAGAGAACAATCTCCTGCCCCAAAAATGAAGGGGGACACAGGATGTCTTCCGCTTCACACCTACCCTACTTTGGCCCCGAAGATTTCCCTTCGCTCCGCGATTTCATGCAACGCTCCGGATATTCGTTGGAGGGGTGCGAAAAACCAGAGACCCGCTTGGAAGCCGCCAAACACCTTTGTGAGATATTCAGCGACGGGCGCCATGTTCCTGTGCAAATGCTGGACATGCTTTTGGCAGTTCGCGCCCAACGCTTGTCGCAATCTAATCAAAGAGAACTGGAAACCTGGGAAAATGAAGGCGGCTACACCGCTCCGCAAGTTGCGGCAAAGCCCTCGGTCCTGCGATGGCCACCTCGAAAGAAGCTCCGATTGAGATTGGCTTGATATTATGCGTACCTCAATATCAGGCGTTGTGTTAAGCGAGCAAAGGGTTGGATTTCGCTCCAAACAGCTCTATCCCGCGATCCGGAATATTGTGCGGATAGAACATAGGGTCCGCGAGCCGTTCAGTGCAAGGTGTTTGGCCAAACACATGCCCTCAACGCATTTACCCTGGTTGAAAACCTACTTGAGCTCCAATGCGGCGAGTTCGCATCGGGACCGAGCGGCCTATTTCGTGAGGGTATGTCGGGGCTGGTATCGTCTCAATGACACGTGATCAATCTGGCGAGGAGAAAATGTCAGCCCACAAATCTGTGGATCGTAAAATGAGTGTTTACTTGATCGCAACTCTCATAATATGCATCGATATTGGATTGATGGCATGGGTGCTGGGTTCCTATATCTATTAAGTTCGAACAGTAGGGTTCTAAAGCGTGTGCTTTCCCACCAGAATGAAGTCTGCACTTCCATGGATGCTGACGTTTCGTACGTCCACACTCAGCAAGCCATCACCTTTTTCCGATGATAACTGAACCAGCTCACCTGAATAAGCCTGCCGGAGCATCTCCATGCTCGCCCACATCGTCCCTGTTGTAAACGTCTTTTCGCCTTCTGTGAGCAGGGAGATGCTGTAGTGAACAGACCCAATATTCTTTCCCTCGCAATACAGATTGCCTGTTGAACTAAAAGTAGAGCTTGACATGATTATATCCTCAAACGGATGTTGCGATATTATGAATAATAATTAATTAGATTAAGAGATAACGAAGCACCCCAAATTATCTGGACTTGGATCGTCGAGATTTACAACTTCCGACCAGCCGCAACTTTCGAAGTTTGAACGAAGTATGAGGCAGCGGCGGGGTATTACGTCTTTTGCGCTGCAGTTTAAGCGGGAGTACGAGAGAAAGCGAGTTCGGCTCGTGTTTAGGGGCTATAGATGAACGTACTGAGTGCGTTTCCAGAGAAGCTTGTCGCCTCGTCTCTCTTGGTGAGGCGACACAGCTATAACTAATGCCGTTTGGTTTTGATCAAGTCATTGGTAGAGGTAGGGAAGCGTCCTGCAACAACTTCAGTTGACGCAACTTTCGCCTTGGACTTGTCTTGCTTTGGTTTTCTTATTTCTCGGTTACTTCTTTTCTGACCGCGGGGCATTTTGAAAACCTCCTGTCTTTCAGGATTAATTATTCCTTGGGTATCGGACCAATCCGTTGATGGTTCAAATCACGGCTGGAGATCCATCCACATTCTCAACTGTATGACGCCGAGAAAACTTCGAAAGTCGTCGCGATTGCGAGCGTCCAGATTGGAACTCTTGAATGAGCAACTTTGCTGCGACTAGGTGAGCGGTTCGGTTTTCTGCGGTATCGTAAAGCCGATAGCCAGCGCGTCGCAATATTTCGCGCATCATTCGAAAGTCGGTAGGTCCAAAGTAGGGCTTGATAATTTTGGAAGACATTTCATCCTCCTTTTATTGGGGCTGGAGTCTGCACTCGCAACCGACAGCGCCCGTTTCAAAAGCTGTCGAGACATGCACCATGCGCCTTATTTTTGAGCAAAGCAACTGAGGCTGGGATGTGACGGCAGATAGGTTCACCTACTACTTCAAGATTTGCAAAAGAAGCTACTTCATGTCATCAGCAGCGATCCGATAAGAAGTTTGCCGAGCCTGGGCAAAAACTTCGCGGGCAACATTGTAGATCAGTTTCCGAGACGTCGGAGCAGCAAGAAGCGAAAATTCCATTGCTGCGATGACGCCATTTTTCTACAGTACGGTTTTATCGATTAGAAACGGAACCGAGGTCATTCCGTCGTAGCTGACAAAGCCTACGCCGACCTCAAAATCATCGAAACTTCTGCTAGGTCTGGAAATGAAAGGGACCTTATTTTTCTCTTTCTACCGCGCCGCCGCCATCATCATAGCGATCAGCGGACTTTGCCATTGCCTTATGCTTCTGGATGAACTGTTTCAGGGCGATCTGCAGGCGACCTTCATCACGAGTTCCCTCCTGAAACCGGCGTGCAAGATATCGTGCAGCGTCAGTGCGCAAATCCTGCGTGTCGCCAGGTTTACGAGCCTCCCTAAGAAGGCGCGAAATCATAGTAATGTTTCTGGAATTCAAGGCGATGGAAGACATTATGTCCTCCTTTGTTGCGGGTCAGGCATTTGAAGCCCGAATGACAGCACCCGTTTCAATTGCTATCGATGACCACCATGCGCCTTATGTAAGAAGAAAGCAAATAAGGCTGTAATACCAGCGCTGCTAGCTCAGACTGGGCTGCGTGGCTAGCAATGATTCCTTGGCCATTTAAACTGCAGTTTTCAACGGCGGTTCGCGGCCATCCATATTTACAATGCCAATACGTGGAGACCGCTGCGCCGACTATAAATTGTAGACTTGTCCAACTCCTTCGCAATGCGCTTCCGGGGGACTTCGGGGCCGCGAGCGGCCTGTTCGATTACGGATAGGCAGAGCGGGAAAGCAGTCTTCACCCGTAGCCGGACATGGCCGTCGCCGGCTCGGATGTTCTGATCCGTTATTCAGCGTCCCTCGTCGCCCAGCATGTGATCGGCCAGACTGCAACAGTGGCTCGCCTGATAGGCGTTCCGGCCCCGGTTCATGTGCGTCAGATTGAATGCCCGGATGGCCCGCAACGCCCGGCTCGCCGCGAGAAATTTGCCAATTGAGGGAAAGCCACGGACCTTGACGCCAAACATGTCCTCTCCGCGGGGAAAAAAATAGCTGACGTCTTCAGGGGCCACGACACAACGTTCCAGAAAAGCGTCGTCCACCTGGCCGTGATCGCGTGAATGGTCGGTGGTGAAATCGGAAAGATGCACCACGAAAAGCGCACGGATATCGTCGCCATCCGCATAAAGCGAGAAAAACTCCATCCAGCTCGCATTGATGCGGACGAGCGCCTTGCCGGGGGTCGACGGCAGACAGGAAATCGACCAGTAATGCCGCTCGGTCCGGCGCGGGATCAGGATGCAGTCGCGACCGTAGCGCCTAAGAATCTCCAGAACCTCTGGAGCCTGTGGCATGCGCAGCAGCTTCTCGAACCGGGCGGCGTATTTGAAACGCAGTTCGAGGGATTCCAGGCGCTCCTCGGCGTCGCGCAGGATCGTTTTGCCTTCCATCCAATCGCGCTGTTGCTCGAAATCGAGGAACTGGCGAAGACCGGTTCGGCTTTGTTGGCGAGTGGCGTTCATCGGCGATCGAGCAGTCTGGCTACCGCCTCGCGGACAAGGGCGGGGACACGTTCGGCGTCATCCAGATAGGCACTTTCGAGGAGACCGTCCGAAAGCGCGACGAGGAGGGACGCGGTGACGGAAGGAGCCGGATCGCCGTCCTTTGCGAGAAGGCTCTGGAGGCTATCGTGATACCAGACGCGGCGCGCATCGATGGACTGGCGCACGGCGCTGGCCGGATCTGGATATTCGGCTGCCGCGTTGAGAAACGGACATCCCCGCCAAGGGCCCGCAGTCACAGTCTCGCTGATGCGCTCCATGATCGCCGAGATCATTTTCCGGGGCGATTGCTTCGGAAGCGCAGCCACCGCTGCCCGCCCGACCCTATCGATCTCTTGGAGATAGGCGACGACGAGGTCGTCCTTCGATGGAAAGTGATTGTAGAAGGTCGCTTTGGCTACGCCGGCTTCCGCAATGATGCGGTCGATGCCGACAGCATGGATGCCTCCTTCGTAGAAAAGCCGTGTCGCGGTCTCGAGCAAACGACGACGCGCGGAACCCGCTTCGGACTGGGTTTCAGATTTTTTCTGCTTCATCGCTTGACCTTAACAGACAGGTCTGTATAGTGCAACATATAGACAGACCTGTCTGTATAAGAGGAAGCCATGCATGCGAAAGACACAGCCGAAGTCATCCACCGATTCAACCAGGCGTTTGAGGAGCACGATCCCGAGATTTTCGAGGACCTGGTCGCGCCGGATTGCGTCATGGAGTCAATCCAGCCGGCACCGAACGGCACGCGCTACGAAGGCTACGATGTCAACCTGGCGTTCTGGCAGGCCATGGCCGCAGACCGCGTCAACCGCTTCGAGGTCGAAGACACTATCGTCATGGGTGACCGCGCAAACATCCGTTGGCGGTTCCATTTCGGCGACAGCGGCTCGATCCGCGGCGTCACCCTGATACGTGTTCGTGACGGGCGGATCATCGAAGCCCTGGCCTACGCCAAGATGCCTGGTGAGTCGGCGCCGCTGCCGGAATGACGGTCGCATGCGGCCAGTCGCAAAGCACGTGAGAGAGAACCAAGCCGACGATATCCGTTCGAATCGAGCCGTGGTTCATCTGTCTACGCGGAATAGACCCGGCTCCATCGCTCAATGAGGTGAGAAGATGACCAGTGACAGCAAAATTACTCATGAAATTGTGGAACGCTTCCACAACGCATTCGAGCAGCATCACCCCGAAGACCTCGATGACCTCATCGGCGACGGCTGTGTTCTCGAAAATACGGCGCCGGCCCCGGATGGCGCGCGCTACGAAGGACGTGAGACCTGCCTTGCTTTCTGGAAGGGCGTCGCGTCATCCGACAACCTCGTCTTCAAAGCAGAGGAAATCTCCGCGATGGGCGATCGCGGAATCATCCGTTGGCAACTTCGTTGGAGCAACCGGGTAGCGGACCGGGGTCGAGACGTCAATATTATGCGCGTCCGTGACGGAAAGATCGTCGAGGGTCTGGGCTACGTGAAGGGGGGCTGATGTTCTGACCCTGAACCGGCGATCCCCGTTGATCGCTACCCAGGACTGCACGGCGGCGCGCCGCCGCAACAGGGGCGCCAGCCCGAAGGAGAGAAGCGATGATGATCAACAAAGCCGGGTACACCCGAATGAAGCCACAAGCGGGACAGTGCTGTGACGGTCATTCTCGAAGCATTCAGCGCGATTGGCGCGGCTGTTACTTGACCGCACCATTGAGATAGAGATCTTCACCTCGCTGCAGCGGCGTGAAAATGAAGTCGTCTTTTCTGAGAAAGCTGTTGAACCAGCCTAAAAGATCATCTTTGGTCGACGAGTTGCGATATCCGACCAGCTTGACGGTCAGGGGAGCACTAAAGGCTATGTCAAAGGCAGTGGCAAACTGGGTGGCGCCTGAAAGCTGAACCGAAAACATGCCACCACCGTCGTGACGGATGGAAATTTCCGCACGAGCGAAAAACTCATCGCTGTAGGTGGTGATAAGACCTGGGGCTTCCCACCAATCTTCACTCGTCAAAGCGTTTCGAGTTCCTTCGCCTTGGAAGTCGACCCGGATTTCCTGGAGGCTGCGATAGTCATCGTTCTCGAAGCGCTTCAATGGTATTTTGAGCCACTGTGTATCCAGACCCGGGTTCAACCACTGGGAGACGTCATCCTCGGGGTCATTGTCAGGATCGAAGAAGAATTTCGGAGATTTCACGTCTAAATCCAAGACGACGTAGTCATCCAGCTGCTGACCAGGCCAAGATCCACTTGAGGCCCGCAAGGTGATGCGTGGCTCTTCGACTGGAAGGTCGAGCGGATAGCTCTGATAAACAAGCTTAAAATGTCCCATGCGGTTCCCCGGTCTGAAAACTCAATGTGGATTCCTTAAGATAGCGGCTGATGGTTATACTTTACTATGTCACATCTTTCTGCAACAGATCGCTCGCAATTACTGCTTCTGCCGGGAGCAGTCGATGATTATGTGGGACCGGAAAACTTGGTCCGCTTCATCGAGGACTTCGTTGACGACCTCGATCTCAAGGCTGCCGGCTTCGTGCGGGTTGTCAGCTTGAAGTGCTTAGGCCCCTCTCCACCCCATAATGGTCGTTAGCAGTAAGAAAAAGCGGAATGACCGCTTTGGAAAGCTTGAGAATGCTAAGCTAATGTCCGGAATAAGACGCTTCACGGACATACATGGAACAGTTAGCAAACCGACTGATTACAGGCGTACGCGAGACTTTGTCTCAACAGCGGAATAAGACGGCACATTACAGACCGACAACTTTCGACCTTGATTGCAGACCTTCTCCGAACTTCGTCCAACCTCCGAAGCAGCCATCCGTGAAACTATTTAGGTGACTTGGCACATCTCGGAAAATGCGGTCGACGATTGGTCCAGATATCGTTCCAAAAAATTGCCTTACGGCAACCGTACCCCGCGATTGCTATTTAAGTAACGTATTCAGAAGACGTTCAGGCGGGATGGCGGTAATATCCGAAGAGTGATTTAAGCATTTGCCATTCGCCATGCATTGATTACAGCGGAAATTTCGCTTGATTTCCTGACGCGCCAGACATGTATATTATCGACAACAGCAAGTTGGCTAGCAATGTTTTCTTGAAACTTGGTTTGATGTCTCAGGCTACGGATTGCAAAACGGTATTGTTCCCATGGCCAATCTATATTGCCTGCAGGAAGCTCTGGACGAGCCCGTCCGAAGTTTAGCAACGGTCTGATGGCCAAACGGCACGCTCGCACCCATCTGGGTGGGTCTAGCCAGACAAGACTGTCAGCATATGGTATTGCGTAAGGCAATAAACTTGGACCACCCTCCAATATCCATGCGTCACTTTGCAATGCCTGAATCAGTTTGACCTCAATTTGTGATTTTGAACGTTGTTCCCAGTTTTTGATGAGCTTAATGTTGTCAAAGGAGATAATTGGCACATCGGGACGAACTGCCGACAATTTTGCCGCGAGGTAACTTTTTCCCGCGCCATTTGGGCCCGTTACGATCAATCTCTGCAATGTCACGATCCCAGCTATGAGAAGAACAATTAAATGGCGATTGACGACAAACACATACAGAATACATGAATTCGAAAACGCTGTAATTGTCGCTAATTGAATTTATCCATTGCGTCAGACAACAGACGCGGTTGAGTTGTGCGTGCTCGACTGTCTGCGTCCACTATAACTTCTTCAGGGAACCACCTCGCAAACGCGCAGATCAGATTACGCAGTGTCAAGAATTGGACGTAGCTTAAACCCAGAGTGGCCGCTTCACCGACAGGGTTTCCAGCCCCTTCTAGTCACTTAAAACTTGCGAGGATCGTTTCCTTTAAATATATCGCGGTTGATTTCGCATATGGTGAAAGTGCTACGGCTAAATCGATCCTACGAGGCTGGAATGAATAATCGTTACGGAAAACTGGCTTCCTGGGTCTATAATCTGGATAAACCGGTCGGGCGTTCATTCGGCGACGTGGAATATTATCAGCGACGGCTCGCTGGGTCCGAAGGTCCGATCCTCGAACCTGCTGTCGGCAACGGTCGTGTTTATGTGCCGCTGCTTGAGTCCGGGTTTTCGATAGAGGGGTTCGATGCGTCTGACGAGATGCTTGGTTACTGCCAGGACGAATGCAGGAAGAGAAACCTTTACGCAAGCGTGACACGACAGACTTTCGAAGAGTTTTCTTATAGCAAAAGCTTTATTGCCGTCATCATTCCGGCGGGGTCGTTTCAGCTGGTCACGGATCTGACATCGGCGACCGGCGTGCTAAGGCGCTTCTATGATTGCCTGGTCCCAGGGGCAAAATTAATCATAGATCTCGATCCCATAGGCGGTTTTCTTGGGCCGACCGGTTCGGTCCGAAGTTGGAAAACCCAGGACGGAGATCTGCTAACACTCACAGATCATCGGGTTGAAACCGACTATATCGCGCAAACCACACTGACCCATCTGCGCTATGAACTCTGGCGAGATGGAAATCTTGTGAAATCCGAACTCGATTTGTTTAAGTTGCGGTGGTGGGGAGTCGAAGAGTTCTTGATGGCGCTGCAGCGCACGGGCTTTGTCGATATAGTGGTGTCAGGCAACTACCAGCATGGAAGAGCACCGCATAGGGACGACGAGATTATCAGTTTTGAGGCGCTGCGTCCCAATTAGATCGAAGTGGGTTTTTCAGCTGCCCTGGAACGTCATTATATGCAATGCGCTTTCAAGTCTGCCGCGGCCACCGACCAGTTAAAGGTCCGCTTACGAAGACTCGAACCCTAAACCCGCTCATCCGCTTCCCACCCCATCATGTTAGTTAGCAGCAAAAAAGCGGAACGACCGGCTCTGGAACGCGTGAGAATGCTACGCTAATGTCTGGAAAAAAGCGCAAAGCGGACGCACAACATATTCTCCACAAACAGGGCGGTGAGTATCAGGGGCGACTTCTATTACTCATTAATATCTGATATAGTGAGCGATAGAAATGGATGTTATCGCTCATGCCCTGGAACTGGACACAGCCTGATTGGCCGCATTTTCGCTATGACGCGTCTGCACTCGCGGCACTGGAACAGCGATTTCTGCTCTCCTCCGGCGAAGTCATCGGCGCTGTGCGTCACATCGATCCCGACGACCGCGACCGGTTGCGCATCGAACTCTTGAGCGACGAAGCGATCAAGACGAGCGCGATCGAAGGCGAAACATTGGACCGCTTGAGCGTCCAGTCATCACTGCGGCGACAACTCGGCCTGGACACGGACCGGCGTTCGGTGCAACCGCGTGAACACGGGATCGCGGAAATGACGGTCGACGTTTATGGCACCTATGCCCTGCCGCTTGATGACGCCACTCTGTTTCGGTGGCATACGATGTTGATGACAGGCAGTCGGCATCTGGAAAGTATAGGTGCTTATCGCAGCCATTCCGACGCTATGCAGATCGTCTCTGGCCAGTTGGACCGTCCGACGATTCATTTCGAGGCGCCGCCATCAGCGCAGGTACCAGAGGAAATGCATCAGTTCATATCGTGGTTCAACGCAAGTGCTCTGACAGGCAGTACGCCCCTCCCCGCGCTTACCCGCGCCGGGCTCAGCCATTTGTGGTTCGAAAGCATTCACCCGTTCGAAGACGGCAATGGACGACTTGGTCGCGCACTGGCCGAGAAAGCGCTCGGCCAATCGCTGGGGCAACCGAGCCTGATCATGCTCAGTTTCACCATCGAACAGCAACGGAAGGCTTATTACGATCAGTTGGAAACCCATCAGCGGACCCTCGACGTCACCGAATGGTTGGTATGGTTTTCCCAAACCGTGCTGACTGCTCAACAAACTACGCTGGATCGCGTCGGCTTTTACATCGCCAAGGCACATTTCTACGACCGGTTCAGGGGAGCGTTCAATCCCCGACAGGAGAAAGTCATTGCGCGTCTGTTCGAAGCGGGACCGGATGGCTTTATCGGTGGCCTCAGTGCCGAGAACTATCTGGCCATAACAAAGACCTCACGCGCTACCGCCACCCGCGATTTGCAGGATCTGGTCGACAAGGGCGCGTTGATACGCAGCGGTCAGCTTCGATTCACCCGATACGCACTGAACTGGCGAGCACCTCATTGACGACAAGATACTGGAAACGGTGTTGCCAAGCTGTTTGTGATTGGTTGCACGGGCGCGCGGCGGTTGCCTTTTCAAGCCGTCATTTCTGCGGCGTAGTCGGACCAAAGGCAGAAGGCATCTGCCCTGGCGTGTCGCCAGGAGTGGGATGGGAGGTGGTAGCTGCGGGGACGAAAGACGGTATTTATCTGATCGTGGGCTGACAGGAAGCGCTGTGCTTGGCGGGGCGATTTGAACCGCCCCATGATCTTCTCTATCTTCCTGGTGGATCAGTTGCAAAAATTTCGGTGAGGCAAAGCGTGGCGAACCGTTGGACGCAACTATGCTGCAAGCGCTGTGAATTGTTGTTTGAGTGAAAGCGGTGCGGTTGATCCGAAATTGCCTTGCAGCTTTCGCATCATATGAACGAGCATGACACCGGCGAGCGTGATGCTGGCAGCGGCTTCAGCCTTGAAGCCGAGCATGGATCGTATCCGTCGTTTGACACGGCGATGATCCTGCTCGATGGTGTTGTTCATGTATTTGCTCGAGCAGATGGTGATGAGCTTGCCACCATGTCGCAACCGGTTCTCTGCATCACATTGCATGATGGCCATCCGATTGGTCTGGCTGCCGTCAATTGTGATCTTCTCTGGCCTGCCATGTTGGGCCAGCCCCTTGCGGATAAAGCGTTTGCCAGCTTTCAGGTCGCGATTTCTGCTGAACATAAACCCGACTGTATCGCCGTTGCTGTCGATGGCTCGGTACGGATAAAGCCCCTCACCTTTGACCTTCACATAGGTCTCATCCAGATTCCATTTGCGTGTGACTGGACGCTTCCTTCGATGGAAACACTCAAGCAGCATGGGGCTGAAATGCAGAACCCAGCGGTGCACCGTGGAATGGTCCACCGCGATGCTGCGCCCGGCCATCATTTCTTTCAGATTGCGAAGGCTCAGATTGTAAGTCAGGTACCATCGAATACACAAAAGGATGACGGACTTATCGAAATGGCGGCCTTTGAACATCGAACAATCCAGCTTTTTAGAAGCTGGAAACCCTATATCAATTCCCATTGACGAAACATTTGCAACAGATTCGCCTATTCGCCAAAGACCGCTCATCTTCCCAGCCCAGATTGCCTCATTGTAAATTTCCCTCTTGGGCTTGTGTTTGACGGTCGATGTCTCGACCAACTGGTCTTGTGAGGGTAGTGGTTTGCTCACGACGTGCCTGCGCAGCGATTTGGCATATGGAGTAAAACTTGATAAGAACCGCCGTTGCCGGTTTTAATCTCCCAGGGCTCCGCCGGCAGATTGCCCGCGAAGGACTCCATGTGGAATCCTTTATCCTTTAAGATGAATTTGATGAGCACACATCGACTTCACGTTCCTGAGGAGCATAACGGCGGTTCCGGCAACGGTATCAAAACCGTTTCCTCGATTAACTGCTCGATGATATAGAGCGCTTCGCCATCGGCAACAATCAATTCGACATTTCGTTGGTTGAGGCTTTTCTCGAGCAAGTTTAGGCTCTGCTCCAATCACCAACGGACAACGCCGCCGGGTGCACGCAATTTTGGATTGGTTTCATGTACGAAAAGGGCCGTGACCGTGCCCCCCCAGCTTCGACGCGGCATGAAGGGCAGGATTGTCAGCACGGCGCAGATCGTTGCGCAACCAGACAAGCGCTTTCGCGGTCATTCAATGATCCTTGGTTTATGTGTTGGAGAACGTATTTTCGGACGCGCAGATGCCACTATATTCATGTCGAGCGCCTTGATCTTCCCTTGCCTTTTCGCGGCCCGAGAAAAAATGCATTGACGCGATGTTGCAGGGCGCGGAATTTTTCACCGCGCGATTTCAGCATGTGCTCTTCAAGCGGGGGAATGCCGGAGACATGCACCAGCAACCAGTACATCTGGATCGGAGCAAGCAGCGACAGCCAGCTCCATGACGATGCGGTGATTGCCATCAGCGGCCACGCACACCAGAACAGCCATTCAAAGAAGTAGTTTGGATGTCTGGAATAGGCCCAAACGCCGGTTTCACAAATTTCAGTTTTGGCTTCCGAGGTTTTGCGAAACTGCGAAAGCTGCGCGTCAGATAGCGCTTCCCCCGTCAGTGCTATGGCGACGATTGCGATCCCGACCATATCCCAGAAATATGGAAAACCGGGGCGACTTACAGCTGCGATGTAGACTACCAGAACGAGTATGAAGGCTGCGAGAGCCTGTATCTGCAAAAACCAGAAGAGGCGAACGGATGCGTTTTCGCCCCATTCTTTTATCAGCCTTGCATAACGGGGGTCTTCACCATGGCCCATGCTGCGCTTGGCGATGTGAAAGCCAAGGCGAAGAGACCACGCCAGAATGAGGATCAGTATCACTGAACGCCGTTGCCAGGTCGCATCTGCAAGCATGACGGCTATGATTGAGCCCGCCCCAACCGAAAACGACCAGATGGCATCGATCCAGCCGTTTTTGCCGGTCTTTCGTTCAAGCGCCCAGGCAAATGCCATGATGGCAGACAGGCTGATGGCAACAATTAAAAGCAGACCGGGTTGCATGGCGGACCTTTAATGGGGAGTTTGCTTTTCCTTATGCAATACGTTCTTTTTGACTGGTTGGTTTCTTAAGCGGCGCAAAAAATTAAAAAAGTTTGGTCGCCGACTGAACCAAACTTCTTCTCAAAACGTAAAACGATGAAAATGCGGCACACACGCAGCTCAACCCGCGGTGAAGAGAGGGACTATGGATATCACGAACAGTCCGGGCAGCCCTAAGCATCTCAGCATCGCGATTATCGGTAGCGGGATTTCCGGATTGTCTGCTGCATGGCTGCTTTCGCAACGCCACGACGTGACTTTATTTGAAGCATCGGACCGCATCGGCGGCCATAGCAACACTGTAGAATTTGAGAGCAGTCACGGTCCTGTGGCCGTCGATACCGGTTTCATTGTCTATAATGAAGTGACCTATCCCAATCTGACCGCCCTGTTTCGCGCGCTTGAAGTTCCAACCGCCGCGTCGAACATGTCGTTTGCCGTTTCAGTCGGAAATGGCGCTTACGAATATTCCGGCGGTACCGGCCTCGGCCTCTTTGCCCAGCGCTCCAATCTGGTCAGCCCGCGCTTCTGGTCGATGATCCGCGATCTCTTGCGATTTTATCGCAATGCACCCAAAGACCTGAGTATCATGGGCGGTATTTCGCTTGATGATTATCTTGCACGCAATGGTTATGGCCGGGCTTTTCGTGAAGATCATCTTTATCCGATGGCGGCAGCGATCTGGTCCACCCCTGCCATGGAAGTGGGGCAATATCCGGCTGCCAGCTTCGTCCGCTTCTGCTGTAATCACGGTCTTCTTGCTCTTCGTGACAGACCAATCTGGCGTACGGTAACCGGCGGCAGCCGAGAATATCTAAGGCGGATCACCAAGCCCTACGCGGACCGGATCAGGCTCTCAACACCGATCAAATCCGTGCGACGTGCCGAGCATTCTGTCGAGTTGATCGACGGAAACAGCGTTTCCCATGTGTTCGACGATGTTGTGATTGCCACGCATGCCGATCAGGCTTTGCGGATGTTGGCCGATCCGAGCGGGGATGAAAGCCGCATTCTTGGCGCGTTTCAATACTCACGAAATGAAGCGGTGCTGCACAACGATATTTCACTGATGCCCAAACGTCGCGCGGCGTGGTCCAGTTGGAATTACCTTACCAACGCAGCCACTGGCCCGACGCAACCATCCATTACTTACTGGATGAACCGCCTGCAACCGCTGGGCAACGCGCCTGAGACTTTTGTTACGCTCAATCCTTGTCGTGCACCGCGCGAGGAACTGGTGATCCGTCGCGAGATCTATGAACATCCGATTTTCGACATGGCAACGGATCGTGCGCAGAAAGAAATCTGGTCCTTGCAAGGGCAGCGCCGGACATGGTTTTGCGGCGCGCATTTCGGCTCCGGCTTTCATGAGGACGGCCTTCAGGCCGGTCTCGCCGTGGCAGAAGATCTGGGCGGTATGCGCCGCCCATGGCTGGTCGAGCAGGAAAGTGGGCGCATCGTTCGCCAGAGTTTGCCTCTCCGGGAAAGGGCACTGGCATGACCGAGAGCTTCCAGTCGGCACTGTTTCCCGGTCATGTGACCCATGCGCGTTTACGACCGAAGGTTCACAAACTGGCCTATAAAATCTACTCGCTCCTGCTCGACCTTGATGAACTGGAAGCCCTCGATCGCAAATTGAAGCTGTTTTCACTTGACCGTTTCAATCTGTTTTCTTTCTACAGGAAAGACAGAGGCGATGGATCGGCTCTGCCGCTGCGTGAGCAGGTGGAACGTGCCATGGAGGCAGCCGGAATACTGCCTGATGGCGGTGCGATCCGCCTGCTCACTATGCCGCGTATTGCGGGCTGGGCATTTAACCCGCTCAGTGTTTTCTTCTGCTATAATTGTGGCGGTGAGCTTGTGGCAATCCTTTGGGAAGTTGATAACACTTTCCGCCAGCGCCACGGCTATATGATCCCGGTCCATAACTGCGTTAACGGACGCATCGTACAAAGCTGCGACAAGGCATTTTACGTCTCGCCCTTCATGGACATGAAGCTGCGATATGAGTTTGAAGTCACGCCTCCCGCAGACTGGCTTTCCATCCGCATCAACAGTTTTGACGATGAAGGCCTGCTTTTGACTGCCCGCCATCTGGCGCGCCGGGTTGAATTGAGCGACGCCGCCTTGCTACGCGCCTTTCTTACAATTCCGTTTCTCACCTTGAAAGTGATTGGCGGCATTCACTGGGAGGCGCTGAAAATATGGTTGAAGGGCATCGGTTTACGCAGAAGACCTGCAGGGCCAGAGATTTCCATCACATCTGTTCGTAACGAGACCGCCCAGCAGAGGAACAAGGCCGCATGAGCCAGCTCGACGAGTATCATCAACTATCGGCATCAAGCCGGACTGAACGACCAGCTTTCAGCCCTTCGACTATCGTGTTGAAACGGCTGCTGAAGCAGGTCCAGCATGGGCGATTGGTGCTTTCACTGCCCGGCGGTGAGGTCATTGCTGTTAATGGTCTATTGCCCGGACCGGAAGCCAAAATTGCAATTGTCAAATGGAACAGCCTGCGTCGCCTGCTGACGGGCGGGGATATTGGCTTTGCGCAATCCTATATCGAAGGCGAATGGACATCACCCCATCTCACATCGGTCATCCGCTTTGCGGCGCGCAATCGCGTTACGCTGACATCCACATTACGCGGATCTGGCTGGATGCGGGTGCTGAACCGTATCAGCCACCTGCTCAATGCAAACACGCGCCGCGGCAGCCGGCGCAACATCGAAGCCCACTACGATCTCGGCAATGATTTCTATGCCCGATGGCTCGACCCTTCGATGCTTTATTCATCTGCGATCTGGAATGAGACGACCCATAGCCTTGAAAGTGCGCAGAAGCAGAAGTTGCAGTGTATTGCTGAAAAACTGGCGCTTGAGGGCGGCGAAAGAATTCTTGAAATCGGTTGTGGCTGGGGTGCCCTGGCGGGCTATCTCGCAAACTGTCACAATGCCAATGTGACGGGAATAACCCTGTCGCCATCGCAGCTCGCTTGGGCAAAAGCCGCAGTTGAAAACGGAGGGCTCAGCGATGCCGTTGACCTTCGCTTGCAAGATTACCGCGATGTTCAGGGCCAGTTTGACCGCATTGTATCAATCGAAATGTTTGAGGCCGTTGGCGAAGCCTATTGGCCGGAATATTTCACAACCCTGAAACGCTGTCTCAAGCCCGGCGGCAGAGCAGTCCTGCAGGTCATTTCAATAGAAGAAGCGCGCTACGAAAATTATCGCCGCAAGGCCGATTTCATCCAGAAATTCATCTTTCCGGGGGGCTTTCTGCCGTCAGATAAAGTGCTTGAGCGCGACCTTACGAAGGCCGGTTTGGTTTTAAAGGAGACCGAGCATTTCGGCCATTCATACGCGCTTACGCTTGCCGAATGGCGTCAGCGCTTTATCGCCAACTGGCCTGAAATCGCGAAGCTTGGCTTTGACGATAAATTCCGACGTCTTTGGGAATACTACCTTTGCTATTGCGAAGGTGGGTTTGAGGAAGGTGCAATCAATGTTGGGCTCTACACGATTGAACATGCTTAGGCTTCACCCCCCCACTAACGGAGGAAGCGTCGATGAAATGGATACTGACGATTGGCATAATGACAGTGTCGTTTCCCTTCACAGCGCAGGCGGCTGAGATCAACGGCAACTGGGTGCGCGGGGATGGGAATGCGCGAGTGAAAATTGCTGAATGCGGCGAGGATATCTGCGCCACCAATACCTGGATCAAGCCCGGAACACCAAAAGAGAAAACCGGCGACCGGCTGGTGATGAGCATCAACGAAACTGCGAACGGACAATATTCTGGCACAGCTTTCGATCCGCAACGTAACCTCACCTACAAGATCAGCGTGAAAGTTGACGGCGATACCATGACGAGCAATGGCTGCGTTCTGGCTGGCCTCCTGTGTCGCAATGTGGGCTGGACCCGAATCAAGTAAGAGCGAGTTATCGATGAAAGATTATCTCATAGCCTATGTGGTGACAGCGGTTGCATTTCTGGCAATCGACTCCGTGTGGTTATCCAACATGGCGAACGTGTTTTACCGCCCTGTCATGGGCGACATGCTTGCGCCAGGTTTTCGTCTCGCGCCAGCAGTCGTTTTCTATGTGATTTTCGTGTTTGGACTGGTTTTCTTTGCGGTCAAGCCCGGACTTCTGGCCGGTAGTGGTACAGTCACGCTCGTTCACGGTGCGCTTCTCGGATTCGTCGCTTATGCGACTTATGATCTGACCAATCAGGCCACTTTGAAAAACTGGTCTTGGACCCTGACAATCGCAGACGTGGTCTGGGGCACTGTCCTGTCTGCCGCGTCAGCCTATATTGGCTATTGGGTTACGTCGCGGAGCAGCGGCTAGGTTGGAGTAAGCATATGCAAAGATGGGGTCTTTTGGCCGTCTTCGTCTTCGTCATCATTGTTGTAGGAATGGCAATCGGTATCGGTTTCCCGCCGGGCGAATGGTATGCAGCGCTTCAAAAGCCTTGGTTTACCCCGCCTAACGCAGCCTTTGGCCCCATCTGGACGATACTTTATATCTTCATTGCCATTGCAGGCTGGCACACATGGATAAGCGATCGTGGGTGGAAGCGGCGCGGACTGTGGTTTGGCCAGATGGTATTGAACTTCATCTGGACGCCTATTTTCTTCGGCGCTCACATGACCGTGCTGGGGCTTGTCGTAATCATCGGCGTCTGGTTTTGCGTGCTTTTGTTTATCATTCGCGCGTGGCAACCAGATCGCATCTCGGCGCTGCTATTCGTGCCATACCTCATATGGCTATCGCTGGCGACAGCGTTGAATGCGGCAATTGTCGTGTTGAACTAATGAAAAAGGCGGCAAATATGCCGCCTTTTCTTTAGATGCCGATCAATGGCTGCACGAGCCGCATAAGCCAGCTCTGGAATTTGAGCGGTGCGTCAGTCACCGCAAGACAGATGCAATCGCCATCCGGTGAGGCAATCGGCTGATGCACGAGATCAGCATCCGCTTCCTCAATATCACCGCGCGCAAAAAGCCCGGTTCCATCATAGAAACTACCGCTCAACACCAATGTCAGTTCGCGACCGCCATGCCCATGTTCTGGCACCGGCTTCCCCGCTGGAATTCGCAAAAGGCGAACCTGCGTTTCGCTGTCGCCTGTCTCGATTGGCACCTGATAGGCACCCCGGCCAAGCGATTTCCATTTCAGGTCCGGCAAATCGCCACCGACATAGGATCGCAGCGGTTCCGGTATCACGGCAGGCTGCTTTATCTCGAAGCGCGGTGCCGAATGTTCCATTGATTGCTGTGTCTTCTGCAACCTGTCCTTGAAACTATCCCATGTGGATGCTTCGAGTTTCTGTGGCTCAACCGCGTCAAGAAGCTGCCCGCCAATCTGTTCAAACTGCTTGAGCCTTGAACGGCAGGCCGGGCAGAGCGCAATATGAGTGGCGACCGCGATACTCCAACCCTCGGCCAACGTGCCTGCAGCATAGCTTGAAAGGAGTTCGTCGCTCAGATGATGCTTGATATCCATCAGTGCGCTCCCGAATTATCGAGCGCAGCGCGCAATTTGTTGAATGCCAGCCGCAGGCGGGATTTAACCGTGCCAAGCGGGAGGTTCAGCTTCTTTGCGATGGCGCTATGCGTGCTTTCCTCGAAATAAGCGAGTTCAAGCAAGGTGGATTGCTCCTTCGGCAAGTCAGCCATTGCCGCGCGCAACTGGCTGGCGGATTGCCGTTCGGCAATCCTCAAGTCAGCGGGCTGTTCCGCATCGGGCACAAAGGCCGGATCGGTTGGGTCGAACTCCGGGCGCCGGGCGCGTCGCACTGCATCGATGCGCTGGTTTCGTGCGATGGTGAAAATCCAGGTCGACAAGGCTCCTTTGGCAACATCGAACTGATCTGCCTTGTTCCAGACTGCAATCATGGTCTCTTGCATTAATTCTTCCGCTGTTTGCGTATCAGCAGACAGTTTGGCCATATAAGTCTTCACCCGGGGTGCGAAATGCTTGAAAATCACCTCGAAAGCGTCCACGTCGCGTCGGGAACTGACCGCCAGCATCAATTCCTCCATTGAGGGCTGATCTTCAGGTGCGGTCTGTCCATTCATCCGTATTAAACCCCATCCGCTCAGATGTAGCGAAGCCAGAACCTGTAAATTATGCTGAGCTTCCATGTGCCACTGTTGCGAGAGGAACGAAACTTTTGTGTTCATCAGGATTATACGCAAACAGATTTAATCTGGATCACACCAGATTTCAAATGTAGGGCGTCATCGCAAGCAGCACTCTCGAACTCTGACCTTTTAGCAATAAATCACGCATCAGCTCAGTGAATTCATAGCAGCTCAGCAAGCTCCTATTTTGCTCGCGATCTTATGGCTCACCAAACGCTTTCTCGTAATTGATCTCAAACGTGCGAAAGCTGTCAATCGCGGCTTCGAAGCACCGTTCTTCATCTTTTTTGTCGAGCGACATGGTTTGAAGCAAAGCAACCGTCTTCTTCCAACCGGCCAGGTTTCCGACCTGCTTTGCCAGGTGTCGCGCACCGTACCCGGCGCCGAGACCAAGCAATCGCGCCTTGTGGATGAGCACTGTTGCCCCCAAAGCGGAACCTTCAAGCACGTATAGCGTACCAATCGCTGAAGGCAGATCAACAGGCGCCCCTGCGTCGAACTGCAATTCCGACTTCTTCGGTTCTTCCCCGTCCGACAGATCCGCATAATCCATTTGAAGTTCAGATTGAATTTTATGATTGTCCCAATCTGAGAATACTCGTCTCAGGTCACTGACATCCAGCAATGTTTCCAACGCCACTCTGCTACGCCAGGTGGCTTCCAGATATTTCCTGTAGGCGTCCAACGAAATGAACATGCCATAAAACGAAACAAGCCTGTCAATCCGTTCGTGGTAGGGAGCGGTAGCCGCCTTCAAATCCCAACGACGTTGCAGGACGGTGCGTTGATTCATTAGCAAAATTTTCCATAATTCGTTACACGGGCCAAGACTAAATATTATCTTTATGAATAAATTCCATGCATTACTGCATCGTAATGCTCTTCGATTTCCTGTGTGCACTTGCACGATTTGCGCTTCAAAGCGCTCTTGTCCTTAATGATAAATAACCCGCGCCTGGTGACAATGATGCCCTCATTGCGCAATTGACCGACAATGCGCGTTACAAATGTCCTGCCAACTCCAAGCATTTCCGACAACTGATCGTGCGTCATTTCAAACTGATCTGTGCCAGTTCGTTCTGCCGCTGACAGCAGCCATTTGGCGGTTCGCTGTGTTATCGTATGGGTCGCGTTACACGCAGCTGTTTGAAATACCTGTGCCATCAGGCAATCGGAATAGCGCGCAAACCAGTGCCGAAGCGAGATGGAATCCAGCTTCAACTGTTCGAGTGCAGCCGTTTTGATCCTGATAAAACTTCCCGAGTTACGAACGATGGCAGTGGCATAGGCGGGTAAACTGCCGTTCGACACAATACCTCCTACAGCCCCTTCCCTCCCGATCAACGCAATCTCGACAGCGCTGTTGTCTTCGTCGACCCAGCGCTGAAAACTCGCCAACGCGGATCCGCACGGAAACCAAGTGTGAACAACATCGTCTCCGGCCTTCTGCAAAACAGCCTCCGCCTCAAGTTCGTAGAAGACCGTATGGGGCAGCAGCTTTTGTCGGTCTTCCTCATTGAGCATCATCAGAAGCAAATTGCCCGACATCTCGTGGGTCGATGTTAAATTCATACAGTCGAGTTCCTCTTTTCGCGGCCGTTGTGTCCAATAGTGGACGGACGATCCTTTCGGTCTATGTTACTTTTAGACGCAATTAACCTAACCCATTGAAAAGACGGGTTTGTTTTCATGCTCCATCGTTGATAATACCATCTCAACGGATATTTTCGTTTGTCAGCGGTCACAACGTCTAGCCGTTTTCAGCTCTCAGATAGTTTAGCAATCCTGCAAAAGGTGCGCTCACGAACGGTTAAGTCCGGAAAGTTCTGCCGCAATGGATATGTCCGAACCTGTTAATCTCACCAATTGTGATCTCGAACCAATCCACATTCCTGGTTCGATCCAACCGCACGGCGCAATGCTCGTTATGGATCAGTCTGGCCAAAATTTCCTTTTTGCTTCTGCTAATATTCCATGCATAACGGGCTATCGAGGGGATTTGATCCCTGGCACCGACATTTCTTTGATTGTTGGCGAGAAAAATGCGCATGATTTCCGTAACGCCGCGGCCAAAGCGAGAGAGCCGGGCTTATCCTCAGTGGTACTTGGGCTTCGCTTTCCAGGCAAATCCACGCTTTTTGACGCTGTGATCCACACGCATCTGGGAAAGACTTTTGTCGAAATAGAGCCCTGCGCGGATCGAGGGCAAAGTGCCCGGCAGGCACTTGATCTCACGCGTAGCGTCATCCATCGCATTGGTCGCGAGGAAACAGTAGAGAGGGTCGCTGCAACGGGCGCGCGCCTCGTCAAGGCCATGCTGGGTTACGACCGTGTGATGATCTATCAATTTCTCCATAACGGAGCAGGTCGCGTCATTGCGGAGGCAAAATCACCCGCGCTTGGCAGCTTCATGGGACAGCATTTTCCTGCATCGGATATACCCCTCCAGGCTCGACGTCTCTATCTTGTCAATACAATCAGGATGATTTCCGACACATCCTATCAGCCCGTTGCACTTTGTCCCTCACTTGCAGCAGACGAACCTGCTGTCGACATGTCCTTTGCGCAGTTGCGCAGTGTTTCCCCGATCCACTGCCAATACCTGCAGAATATGGGTGTCTCCGCGTCATTGTCGATTTCGATTGTTGTTGATGGTGAACTATGGGGCCTGATTTCCTGTCATCACGACAGTCAGAAAGTCACCCCTCTTCCTCTGCGCATAGGAGCTGAACTGTTCGGGCAGTATTTTTCGCTACATATAGCCGATTGTGACAGACGAAAAACACTGCAGATCACAGCAGACGCACGAACCAAGCTCGACACTATTGTGTCGCAACTGAGTATCGGTGATGAAATTCGCGACAGTCTGGGGGAACAACTCAGCCGGTTTCCCGAATTGGTTGCAGGCAACGGGGCTGCATTGTTGATGAACGGGCAGTGGCTTCAACGTGGCGATACGCTCAACGAACATCAAACGCGCCAACTACTCAAAGTTGCAGGCGATGAATCTCCACGCGAGCTTTGGGCAAGCCAGGAAATCAGAACCCACTTGGCCGACTACGCCGGAAGCGTTGCAGGCATGCTCGCAATTCCACTTTCCATGGCGTTCAGTGATTATCTTGTACTGTTCCGCAATGAGGAGGCCCACGCCATCGAATGGGCGGGAGAGCCGGTGAAGACTACTGTCGAAACACCTTTCGGTACCCGATTAACGCCCAGAGGCAGCTTCTATACCTGGCGGGAAGAAGTTCGTGGGCGTTCAACGCCCTGGACCACTACAGATCTCTCAGTAGCGCAGTCGATTGGCACTTACTTACGCGACGTCATCCTTCGGCAAAATGAACTGTCTGAACAGGAAAGAGCGAAAACTGAACAGCGACGTCGGGTTTTGAACGCCGAACTCAATCATCGCGTTAAGAACATTCTTTCTCTGGTCAAGTCGATTGCGCTTCAGACGGGAGCCAACGCTGCGAATGTTGCTGACTACGCTCAAACGCTTGAAGGGCGATTACGCGCACTCGCATCAGCTCACGACCAGTCTTTGGACGGCGAAAACGGCGGTTCGCTAGCAAGTTTGCTCAAAACCGAAGTCAATCTTTATATTGACACACCCGGTCGCATAACTCTGGAAGGTCCACCGGTCCATCTCGATCAAAGAGCATTTGGCGTTATCGCCATGGTCTTCCACGAAATGATGACAAATGCTGCGAAATATGGCGCGCTTTCGGTTCCGAATGGACGCCTGAAAATCAGGTGGAAACTGGTAGCATCCGGTGATTGCGAAGTATTCTGGAACGAAGCCAATGGGCCATCCGTTACGTGGCCGTCACGAACGGGATTCGGTAGCAAGCTGATAAGAAATTCTTTCGAATACGACCTCCGGGGAAAAGTCAAAATCGAATACCACCGGGATGGGCTTCAGGCGCAGTTTTCTGTTCCATCTGTATATGTGACGCAATTAAACGACGAGTTGATCACGGCAGATATTCCAAAAGACATTGTCGAGAAAACCCACATCAATGGAATGAAGATTCTGGTTGTCGAAGATCAGAGCCTGATTGCCCTTGATATGGAAAACACCTTACGAAAATTGGGCGCCGAGCATATTCATCTTGCCTCGAGTGCGCCTGAGGCATTCGAGATGATTGAACGTTCCAAACCCAATCTTGCAATTCTCGATTTTAATCTGGGAGACCGTACTTCGGAAAATATCGCCGAATTGCTTCTAAAGCTGAAAATCCCTTTTCTTTTTACGACAGGCTATAGCGACAGGGTGCTCATCCCCGAAAAGCTTCGCGACGTAACCATCGTGCGCAAGCCCATAAGCAATTCAGCAGTCGCAGCGGCCATCAACTCCGTTCTTGGATAGAATATCCTAGCGGTTTTGCGGGTTGAAAGCGTCTGAGGCGTTCACGTCTGATTGCCAATTCTTCCATTAGATTGCCAGTCAGAAGTGTGAGAATGCCGAGCCTCCTCATAACAACTTACGATAGCCACGCATGTAAATCAGAGTGACAACCCAAGTGTTGAAATTAGCACCATTTGGTGATAAATTAACTCAACTGCAGGAGGTAGTTTTATGCGTTCAACCATTAATCTTGATGATAATCTCTTGGAAAAAGCCAGATCCCTGACGGGCACAAAGGAGACAGCCGCTTTGGTCCGCCAAGCGTTAGAAGCACTCGTGCGCGTCGAGACTGGTAAACGGCTTATCGCTCTTGGAGGTACCATGCCGGACGCTGAAGCCGCCCCCCGCCGTCGGAGCTCAGTGAATAAGTGATACTAGCAGATACTTCCATTTGGATTGATCATTTCCGCCGAGGTGATAACGATCTTGTAAAAATTATTGGTAACGATCTTCTGCTTTGCCATCCGGCAGTTATTGGCGAGCTTGCTTTGGGCAGCCTACGCGACAGGACCGCTGTGTTAACTTTTCTCCGCGCACAGCGTGAGACTATCGTAGCAACCCACGACGAGGTTATGACTCTCATTGAGAGGCATAGCGTTTTTAGCATGGGTATTGGCTACACGGATGCTCACTTGCTCGCTTCTGTCCTACTTGATCAGCGCACATCCCTTTGGACTCGAGACAAGCGGCTCAAGCTAGCGGCCCTCAAAGCTGGCGCTGCTCTTTATGAGCCCTTTCACAGTTAAAAAGAGTATAACGCCATCCGCATGATCGGCCGTTTTGATGATCTCGAACGGGTGACACGGTCTTGAATGGGCCGGAAGCAGAAAGTCCGGTACGGCCAAAAAATGTGCTGAAGTGGGCATAATGAGCTGTCGGCACAACCACCTGATTGCCAGTCAAGAGCACATCATACGCGCATCGGATAGAAACCCGCGACCATTTACTTTTTGATCAAAGCGACAGCGAAGTTTGGATTGCCGCTACGGGCGGCGAATCTCAGAATTCGTTGATCAGTCCTTCGTATGCTTTGTTAATCTCTCTCACATCCCGTCGATATTCATCGATGATCCAGTCGCAAATGTCGCGAATGAACCATTCATCCGTTTTGATCGAAGTCACTAGATTACAGCTTCGGCCAGTCGAAACCACAACAGGATGCGATGGAACGAGCGAGCCGTTGGCCAGCAAGGTTGACACCACACTTAACCAGCCGATAGCGTTGCCTTGTCCCATCAGCGCGGCCTGTACAACGACATTGTAATCCGAGAATTGAAGTTCCCGGGCTATCTCTGTCAGTGCATCAACGGAATACAAATCTGCCCATCTGAACTGTGACCCGCTAAGAGTAATCACCTGATTCAAACCCGACTGGGACTGTTTCGAATTGAAATCGAAGGCCGGAGATCGCACAGGCAGCAGAATCTCTGGCATAAGTGGAAAAATTCGATACCGGTCATCCACTTTCGGATCGAACCGCATCGCGATATCCGCGTCGTTAACCGGACAATCGAGCGGCCCGATGATCAGTTGCCACTGAATGTCTACATCAGGAAACAGCGCTTGGAATTGGTTCATCCGCGGCATAAACCAATGCGTAGCGAAAGCCCCTGAGACTGATATTCGCAGCGTGCGTCGCTTCGTTTGCGCATTTTGTCTTAGTCCAGCCAAAACACGTTCAATGTTTGAAAAGCTCTTCGAGACTTCCGCAAAAAGATCACCTCCTTGTTCCGTCAGTTCTGCTCCCATCGGCGTTCGTTTGAAAAGCTGCATTCCGAGATGAAGCTCCAGACGCCCGATGGTGCGGCTGACTGCGGGACTTGTAACCCCAAGTTCCCGTGCCGCGTTTGCAAATGTTCCGCATCGGACTGCCGCTTCGAAGGCGACGAGTGCGTTGAGCGAGGGAAGGAGCCGTCGAATATGTGACATTACAAAATGTAACCCCAGAGGTGATTATTTTTGGAATTGATGGATTTGTCTCAAGTATCCCAATGTAGCCAGACAACTGGCTTGTGCCCGGAATAGGAGAAACAATTTTCATGGCCTTCGAAAATTTTAAAGTTCTGACTTTTGATATCGTCGGAACCTGCATCGACTTCGAGAAGGGTATTCTGGATGGTTTTCGCGCCGCAGGCGGAGCGGCCGCGAAGACGCTGAGTGATGATCAGATTTTCCAGCCCTATCTGAAAGCAAGGGAGAAATTTCCGGGCCGCGCAAGCGAGGTCATGCGCGAAGTTTATCTCTACGCTGCGAAAGAACTTGGGCTGTCGGACGACAGCGCCGCGGGTGACAAATTTCATAGCCACTTCTTTGAATTTCCCGCATTCGAGGATTCCGCTGAAGCGCTCAGACGATTGCGTAGGCATTTTAGACTTGTTGCGATGACCAATTATGATCGTGTCGGTTTCAGCGCCAATTCGAACAAGCTCGGCAACCCGTTTCACGACAGCGTCACTGCTGACGATGCAAGGTATCCAAAACCGGATCCACGCTTCTTTTCCTACAATCTTGGGCGCCAATCGGCATTTGGTTTCAAGCAGGATGAAATCCTGCATGTTGCCCAGAGCCAGTACCACGATATAGGCGTCGCTAAAGAGCTTGGATACAAAGTCTGCTGGATCGAGCGCCGAAAGGGTCTCAAGGGTTTCGGTGGAACGCCTGTTCCGGAAGTAGTGACGACGCCGGACTTCCATTTCTCGACCCTGCGAGAACTCGCCGATGCTGTCGAAAGCGAGAGAAAATAACTTGTAAATAAGCCCAGGTATTTTCCAGATGCGAGAACTCGGCCTACCCCGATCTTTGTGGCGTGAGACTGCAACACCACCTCTGAACTGCAAGACATTGCAGGACGACATTGCCGCTGATTTGGTCATCATCGGAGGTGGGTATACAGGCTTGTCGGCCGCCGTAAGAGCAATTGAACTTGGTTTGAAACCTGTTGTTCTCGAAGCAGAAGAAGTCGGCTTCGGCGCATCAGGAAGAAATGGCGGCGTGGTATCAACGAAGTATCGTGTATCACTAAGCGTCATGGCGCAAACTCACGGCAGGCAAGTCGCTCAACGCATGAACGCGCTCGGTCACAAAGCCATGGATTGCGTTGAAAGCTATGTCGAGCGATTTCAGATCCGAGAAGCGAATCTGGCGAAAACCGGGAACATTCGCTGTGCGCATAACGAGGCCGCCTTCGCGGCGCTCGTGGAAGAAGCGAAGACAATCAGGGACATATTCGGCGATACGAGCATCACAGTGCTTGATGCGAATGAGGTTGCGGCAGAGACCGGAAGTACGCGCTTCTATGGAGGAGTTTTGAACTCCCATGCTGGCACTATACATCCTCTTAGTTACTGCCGGGGTTTGGCCAACGCCGTTCTTTTGGCCGGAGGCCTCATTTACGAAAATAGTCCCGCTCTTCGCATCGCGGAAGAAGGCCCGGCAAAACTCGTTTGTACAAAATTCGGATCGATCAGGTGCAAACAGATTCTGATCGCAACGAATGCCTATTCCGACATCACGCCTGTCACCGGCAATGTGCGTAAGACCATCATACCGTTCAGGAGTGCGATCATCTCGACGGAAGCGTTGCCCAGTTCTGTTTTTGATGAAATTCTTTGCAACAATCGGAGCTACAGCGAGACGCGAAGAATGATGCGATGGTTCCGACGTAGCGGAGACTGCTTGCTTTTTGGCGGTAGGGGCGCATTCGGCAGAAATGACTCCATGGCCGCCTATGCGACCCTTGAAAGAGCAATGTCTGATATCTTCCCGCAGTTGAAAGACTACGGGATCGTCAATCGCTGGTCGGGGCTTGTTGCCATGACGATGGACAGTCTTCCACAAATCGGGTTGATCGATAAGAATATTGGCTTTTCGCTCGGCTACAATGGAACGGGAATCGCGATGTCGAGCCTTCTGGGACGCTACGCGATTGATCTTTTGCAAGGCGAAAAGCCTGATCTGGCGCTGATGCGGCGCCAGAAACCGGTAGATATTCCATTTTTCTCGATGAGAGCGCCAGCCGTCCGTACAGTAGCCGCATGGTATCAACTGCTGGATAAATTCGGACGCTGAATACGCTCCCAAAATTCTCAAAGCGAGCTGCATATTCTTATTGCGTCCAACATCGCGGAGTGAATGTTCCGACTGGCAAGAGCATCTCCTATCCGGTGAAGCTCAAATCCAAGTCTTTCGCGGATAGGCTGAGGCGTGGCGTCAACCATAGCGCGCAAGTCGGTAACACCGTCATTTGAAGAACTGGATCGAAGCGCTTCAAAAACTTCGTTGGACGGAACACTTCCTTGCTCCACAACAACATGATCGACCACAATTGTTTCTGTTTCTCGCGTAATATCGTTCACAAGCGTTGCGATCAGTCGGTTGTCCTGGCGGTGGACTTCCGTCAAACGTGTTTCGGTTTTGGGATAAAGGCCAAATTTCAGAAATAGCTTTTTCCAGCGTAAACGTTCGGCATAAGTCAATTCTTCACAGATTTGGGCGTCTATGGTGACGAATTGGACCTTGGCCCCAAAGCCAACGGCCTTCTCGGCCGCCAGCGGAGCCGGATGTCGCCCGGTGCCATCAACGACGAGAACTTCACCCGATAGCTTGGACTGACCAGCCAGGATATCCCACGTCGAAACGCATAGATCACCGCCGTGCAGAAGATCAATTTGCGGCATGCCGCCCGTTGCCAGCAAGACAACATCAGGATTCAGCGCCAGGATTTCATTTTCATCAAGATAAGCATTCGTTTGGAGGGACACGCCGAGACGATTAAGTTCAGCCACGCGCCACTCAACGATGCCGATGAGGTCACCACGCCACGAACCCTTCGCGCCAAGAAGAAGCTGACCGCCGAAATCGGATGCCGCTTCAAACAACGAAACCTCATGACCCCGTTCCGCGCATATTCTGGCGGCCTCAAGGCCTGCGGCCCCCCCGCCAACCACGACGACCTTACGTTTGGCGCTTTCGGTTTTAGTAAAGACCTGAGGCAGGACTGTTTCTCTTCCCGTTGCCGGATTATGAAGACACGCGGGACGATGCGGCGACTGGCAATGTGTAGCGCCCACGCATGGCCGGATTTCGCTTTCTCGTCCCGACGCTATTTTACTTGCAAGGTATGGATCAGCGATCTGCGCTCTGGTCATGCCCGCCATATCCATTTTGCCTTCGCGGATAGCGTATCGGGCGGAAGCAGCATCGGAAATACGTGCGGCATGGAATACCGGAATATCGAGCTCCTGGCGGAAACCTCCGACCGGCTCGACCCAAGGTGCAAGCGGCGATCCCATTCCAGGCATAGCGTCTTCCGCGAGACCACGGGTCGTGTCCATCATGCCATAAATCGCATTGAAAAAATCGATCCCGCCAATATTGCGAAGTGCTTGTGCAACCTTCAGAGATTCCTCGAAACCCATGCCGCCATCGGGTCCTTCATCCACTGCCATGCGGATACCAACGACGAAATCATCACCCACGGCCTTTCTGATAGCTTCATGCACCATCAGCGGAAACCGCATTCTGTTTTCGAGCGATCCGCCAAAGCGATCGGTTCTGCGGTTGGAAATCGGAGACAGGAACTGCCCTATCATGTGACCACCAGCATGCGTTTCGATGCCGTCCAGCCCTCCCTCCTTGCATCGCAGCGCCGCAGCAGCAAATGCCTTCACAACGCGATTAATATCATGGTCGTCCATCTCTCTGGGTATGCTGCGATGAAGCGTCTCACGGAGGGGCGACGGCGCAATCATCGCCAGCCTATCGCCGCCATAACTTTCGCCGCGTCGGCCAAGATGTGTTATCTGACACATGAGCGCTGCACCGTGGCGGTGCATACGCTCGGCAAACTGCTGAAAATGTGGGATGATGTCATCTGTTCCAACATTCAGTTGCCGAAAGACATTCGGAGAATCGATATCGATATTGGAGGATCCACCGAACATCGACAGGGCTATTCCACCCTTGGCCTTTTCTTCATGATACCGTTGATAGGCTTCAAGCGGCAGCCCGCTGACCTCCAGACCACACGCGTGGCTGGTGCTCATGATGCGATTGCGAAGTTCAAGATGCTTGATTTTCAGCGGCTGCAGCAGTGGGTCATTTTTGACACCGTTGGAGGCTTGCTGGTACATCGCTTTTCCCTTTGGTTTATAGAAACCCGTTCACACCTGGCGCTCGGCCTGGCATGTTCCTGATGCTACTGATGATTGTCGTGTCGTACTTCGGCTAGAATATCTGACTTAAGAACTGTTGGGTCCGAGGATCCTTGGCTGAGGTAAAGAACTCTTTCGGTGGAGCATGCTCGACGATCACACCTCGATCCGTGAAGTAGATGTGATCGGCCACTTCGCGTGCGAAGCCCATTTCATGGGTAACCAGAATGCAGGTCATCCCGTCGGACGCGAGTTCCTTTATCGTCGCCAATACTTCCTTGACGGTTTCAGGATCGAGCGCTGCGGTAACTTCATCGAAAAGCATAACGTCAGGACGCATGGCCAGGCTTCGCGCGATGGCGACGCGCTGCTGCTGACCACCTGACAGCTGGCCGGGATACTGATTTTCCTTGCCAGTAAGTTTGACTTTTGCAATCAGAGCATGCGCCCGTTCCTCAACTTCCTGTTTTGGTTCACGCAGGACCTTGATCGGCGCCATCATGACGTTCTGCAAAACCGTCTTATGCGGAAACAGATTGTACTGCTGAAAGACTATTCCGACCTTTCGCCGCAATGCGAGCTTGTCGAGCTTGGGATCATTCACCTCCTGCCCGGCGACGATTATCGAGCCCTTCTGCACTGGGCTTAGACCATTGATACAACGTATGAGAGTCGATTTGCCCGAACCCGACGGACCGATGATGCAGATCACCTCACCTTTGCGAACATCAAGACTGATCCCTTTGATAACTTCCAGATCGCCATACGCCTTGTGCACGTCCTTTAGAGAAACCAGAGGGGGTGCATCGATATTTTCTTTATGCAGCATATCTTTTCTCCAGTTTCCTTGTCAGAAGCGCGATTGGATAGATGTACGCGAAGAACAGACAGAGAAGGAACAGATAGAACGGAAAGAGAAATTCCGGCCGTCCGCCCGACGCTTCCATTGCAGCCTGTGCGTTGGCAACAGACTCTCTGACGCTGAAAATAGAGGCCATCGGAGTGGAGAGCGTAAGTAGCGCGTACCAGTTCATCCATGGAGGTATTGAACGCCGGAAGCTCTGTGGCAATATGATGTTCCAAAGTGTCTGAACACGGGTAAAGCCAAGACTTTCGGCCGATTCCCACTGCCCCGACGGAATGGATCGAACCGCCCCACGGACGATCTCGCTTATGTTGCCCATGACGGGCAGCGCAAAAGCGACGGTTGCTTTCATCCAGCCAGGAAACGGTATCACAATCCCGCCCGGAAGACCAAAATCCTCTGGCATCATATACATGGCGATGAAGAGAATAACGAGCCAAGGCGAGTTTCTCAGGAGATGCGTCACCAGGCGCGCAATGGCTCTTACCGGCCAGAACAAGCTGATCTGCATGAGACCGAGCAGAATTCCGAGAACCGTCGCCAAGGCCATCGCTAAAAAACTCATATAGAGGTTCAGCAAGAAGCCACGCAAGATGAATGGAACCCACCCGAAAAGTGTCTCGACTGCAGTCGGCGTTCCGGCATTCATTGTTTGCGCATAAGCGACACACAATGATCCGAAAAACATTGCAACGAGAACAATTCCGTATCGCAACGACAGAGCGCTAGAGAATGCCGTTACGCCGTAATGCGAAGGAACAATTGTGAAAGCGCGCTTATTCATGTCCATACCCCGGTAGTGCCAAACGGCGTTCGAGAGCGTGGAGGCCCCAGGCGAGGATACTCACAACCGCGACATAGAACACAAAAAGCACGAGGATCATCTCAGGCACGTTGATGTTGTCCGACCAAACCTGATTGAGGACATAGGTCATTTCTGGAACGGCGATAACATAAGCAAGCGAGGTTGTTTTGGCCAAACTCACTAGGTTATTCGTCAAAGCTGGCAGGCTAATGCGAAACGCCAGTGGAAGTGTCACATACATATAGATTTGCCAGTTCGAAAAGCTGAGGCTTTCAGCCGCTTCTTTTGTCGTTTCAGGAACGGCTTCCAGGCCAGCCCGGAATATCTCGACGTTGAACGCCCCACCAAAGATACCAAGCGAGATTACAGCCCACCCAAAAGAAGAGATAATGGGCTCGTAATATCCCCCCATGTCAACGGCTGGCGTGAACGCACCCAGACCGAAGTAGAAAAACAAAAGCTGGATCATCGGAGGTGTATTTCGAAACGCCTGGATATAAGCATCAACCGCCACGCGAATTATCGCGCTTTTTGACGTTTGTGCCCAAGCTCCCAACACGCCGATCACCAGCGACAGCAAGATGGAAAACGCCATAAGCCGCAGTGAAATCAACGCCCCTTCAAGAAAGCGGCTGAACTCGTAGTCGTCATAGAAGACGATAAAGTTCAAGCCCGCAGTCTCGTTCAGATTGCGGAAGAAACTTGATATATGTTCGATCATCATCACTCCGAGCTACTGCTGATCAGAAAGCACCGGCCTTACTCTTTCGGCTCGAGGTAAGCGGTATCCCAATGGAGCTTCTTATTCTGCTCGGTGAACCAATCAGACGGTGCTACACTCCATTTCTTGGCGAGTTCAATCAGCGTACCATCAGCTTGCCAGCGATATGCCATACCCGCCATGAATGCGCCCCAACCCTTATCGCGTTCTTCAAGCGGGACAGCAGCAGCCCACGGATTATTATAGAGGGCCTGAACAGGCATTTCGTAATCTTGCCACTCTGGTGTCTCGAGATCAGCCATGATGCTGACATCATCGTAGACCCAAGCAATGCAACGTCCAGCACGCAGAGCTTCCTTACCTTCGGAATTTCCGGTAAATGCAATCAGCTTTGCTTTCAGTTGCCGTTCGACTTGTTGATTATAGTAGTTTCCCTGCTTTCCGCACACCGGCTTTCCGGCAATGTCGTCCCAGCTTTTGATGACACCCTTCTTGGCAAGCAAGGTCGGCCCCGAGGCCCAGTAAGCGGGTTCAATAATGCCGATCACCTTACGACGTTCCGCAGTATCATACATACCGCCGACAATCAGATCGATCCGGTTCTGCTGGAGGAACTGCATGCGGTTCGCAGATGTAATAATGACGGGCTCTAGTTTGACACCCAGCGCATCCGAGACGCTCTTGGCGAGATCAACTTCGATACCTTGAAGATTGCCGTCCGCACCTGGGAAAGACCAGGGCTTGAAAGCCCCTTGCAAACCAACACGGAGAGTGCCGCGCTCCAGGATTTCCTTCAATCGCTCGCCATCAGCACGAGCCTGGCTCGCAAAAAGCGAAATCGCCATAGTAAGTGTGGAAACTGCCACCAAAGCAAGATTTTGATGTCTGCGCATACCCATTTCTGTTCACTCCTCTTTTTTGTTTCGTTAGGATTTTGCAGGCTCTCCCGAACGGTGAATTTCCCGTTGGTATTGAAGAAACTTATCTACTTCGCGCTCGATCTGCTCTGGCTCCCATCCTAGCAAATCCGCGATTTCACTGGCCGCATCAGTTGCAGTGGCTCGGTCTATGTGCCGCCCCCAACCTATGCCGCTACGGGTATAGAAGATACCTTTCAGATCCTGGGCGTGTTCGTACGAGACATAATGCCGAAACGACAACGCGCCTTCATCGGTCCCCAACGGTGTATTCGTCTGCTGCACTGGCCTTCTTTGCCGATCAAGCCGCATCGGAATGTTTGCATCTACTGTCGCCAGCAGCTCCCTTCCTGCACTCATATGGCTCATAACTGGTCCGGCGGTCATCGCGAAAATTCCCGAATGGCCTTTGCCCTTCAAATCATGAATTTGCCGAACTCTGTCGCCGTCAGGATTTTTGGGATTGAAGGTCAACGGCCGCACACCGGCCCAGGTAAATTCGACGTTGTGTTTCGTCAGTTTGAGGGCTGGGAGAAGAAAATTGATTTCATCGAGTAGAAACTCAATATCGACGTCATCGGCCTTAACGTTACTGGCGTCGCCTTCGAAATAGGTTTCAGTCGGGCCAATATGATACAGGTCCTCATTGAACGGCAGACAATAAATCGGCATTCCCAATCGGTTAAGCGCCGCGACCCCATGACCACGATAATAATCCGGAAGACGAACGACTATATGCGCGCCTTTCGTCCCGTGAATCAGACGATCCTTCCCCTCCCCGGACACTCCCTGTAGAACGTCATCGATCCAAGTTCCGGCAAGATTGAGAATGATAGGTGCGAACACGCTGCTCATTTCACGATCTGCGGTGCTAAGATCGACCCGCCACAGCCCATCAGAGTTTTTTTCTCTGATGCTCGCACTGGTGAACAAACGGACATCAGCGCCTAGCTTCTCTGCTTCGATGGCCGCATCGACGCAAAGCCTATCGGGCCAGTCCATCATGTATTCGCGGTAAGTCGCTATCGACTTCAGTTGTTTCCGATCTCGAAGGTCCTTTGCCAAAGGCACTGAGCTATCAAAGTTGCGCTTGTGCCGTTGGTACTCCAGCGGCAGTCGCCCCGATCCAAGACGCTTCAAGAGCGAAAGCCCAATATCCAGGTGCCATCCACGCAGATCATCCGCTTCGTATAAAGGAAAGCACATTTTGAAAGGCTTGCATCGCATTGGTTGGAGACGCACCAGTTCTTCCCGCGCATTCATAGCGGCACGCGCCATGGAAATCGCGTTCTTCAACTTCAAAGGCGACGATGCGAACGTGCGGACCGGATGTCTCGTCTCAAAATATCTTAGACCGCAGTGGAGTATCCTGGACGATCTGCTCGACGCGCCGTTTGCGAAATCACCCTTTTCAACAAGCAAGACCTTGTACCCAGCGGCGGAGAGTTCGCGGACAGCGCTGGTACCGTTGATACCGCCGCCAATGACGATCACATCATAACTTTCGTCCCGCGCGGCCTCCATCCTCATTTAACTGCTCCCTTCCTAGGCGTCGGGCGAGTACAGCAGCTAATTCGGAATGCTCAAAATAAAAAAATTGGCCTCCTATATGCAGTAAATGCATAATGGATGAGCCCCCGGAAGTCTGATTCCTATCCGTCAAAAGTGCGGCAACTTCGCCAACACTGCGTCTCGCTCGCTGAAAAGAAGGTCCAGAAGCGCTTCCGACACGCGACTTTGCGGACGGGAGTAAGGGCGAAGAAGCGCCACGTTGAACGGTATTTTAGGCAGGAATGGCACCAGCATTACCCGATCATCAAGTTGGTGAATGGCCGTATAAGGGTCTATAAGCGCGACCCCCAGGCCAATTTTGGCGAATTCATATGCCGCAGCGGAAATCGTTGTTTCATAAGCTGGGTCCAGTTTTTCACCCGCCGCGCGGAATGCCTGCGCAATAATCGGGCCAGCTGCGGTGAATGACGCAAATGATACAAATGGTACGTTTCGAAGATCCGGTGGTTCAATTTTGTCGCGGCTCGCGAGATGGTGGTCACGTGGAACCGCAGCAATATAAGAGGCATCGCTGAAAACTTCTGTTTGAAAGCCAGATCTGCGGAATGGGAGTTCAGCAAGACCAAAATCCAGCTGTTGGGACGCCGCCCATTCTTCGATCTTGGCAGAAAGCCGTATATTCAACTGCACACGTGTTTGAGGCCAGCTATCTTTAAACTTCTTTAGCGCCTGGGGCATGAAACTTATCCCAAGGGCGGGCATAACAGCCGCAGTTATACGGCTGGTTTCACCTTCGGCAACAGTTGCCGCAAAATTTCGCAAAGAATCGAGAGATGTATACGCTCTATCGATTTCATCCAGAAGAAGGTGGGCAACCGACGTCGGCGTGATCAAACCTTTTCTGCGCTCAAACAGGGTGACACCCAACTCGGTTTCAAGCTTATTCAGAAGCCGACTGACGGCGGGTTGACTGCGCCCTATAAGTTCAGCAGCGGCGCTTACCGTTCCAGTTAGCATCACCGCCCGGAAGGCTGAAAAGTAGATGAGGTTCATCCCTACTTCCCAGTTTTGTTTCCCTGGCTTTTTCATCAAATCTCATCCCAGCACTTCAGTTGTGGCACACACTCGCCTACAACAGTGCCAAGGGCAAACAAAATAGCAGACAATAGCGATGTTAGATTGCAGTTCACCCGTCAGTATGAGGTAACGGCATTTATCGGATAATAGCCCAAAGATGTTCCTTCATGACAGCCTCATGCAACTCGACTCCAAACCCAATGTGTTCTGAGATCGGAAGGCGTCCGTTCCTGACCGTTTCCTCAAAGGGGACGGTAGCCACTTCAATATATCCGGGTATGTCAGCCCAATATGGGAAATGTTCTTGAATATAAAAATTGGGTAAACAGGCGCTCATGTGGGTCGCGATGTTGGCTGCGATAGAACTTCCGCACACATGCGGCTGCACCTTCAAACCGTAGGCGTCAGCCATCGCTGATATTTTATGGACTTCCGCGAAACCACCCGCATTGCCAATATCGGGCTGCAATATACTGATTGCACGTCTCTCAAGAAGATCGCGAAAACCTTGTCTGAGATAGTGCCGCTCTCCAGTCGCAATCGGAATATCAATCGACGAAGCGACTTGAGACAACGCACCGAGGTCGCCCGGATCGGTGATTTCCTCCACAAACTCGATTTCATATTCTTTGATACGCTCACAGAACCGCATGGTGTCTGCGATAGAAATGCCGCCACCGAAATCAAGCATAAGCCTGACATCGGAACCGATCGCCTTTCGTACGTCGCGCACGCGTTCGATTCCAGCGGTGACCGCGTCACGATTGTCAGAGTATCGACCATTTGGATGCCGCAATGTTCCATTTGGCTGTATCTGCGCCAACGGATACATCTTCAGGGCATAATGTCCGTCGTCAACAGCGTCGGCAGCTTTTCTAATCAGGTCTGAGTTGGATGTCGCTCCGAAATACCAGCCATTCGCATAGTAGTTCAGTTCATCGCGAATTTTTCCGCCAAAGAGTTCATATACAGGCACATCCAACGCTCTGGCGCGAATATCCCACAGCGCCTGCTCTATGGCGCTCATCCCGGCACAAGCAATTCCGCCGGGGTTCTTTAACCAGAACGCCTGGTCGTACATGTCCGAAACGATTCGATTGATGGACAGCGGATTAGCCCCCAACAAAAACCGTTCGCTCAGATCTTTAATCATACCCGCTACAGCTGTGCCGCCGCTTCCATAGGAAATGGCGGCCTCGCCTAATCCGGATATGCCTTCATCCGTCTGAATTTTCACCAGAACGGGCTTCAGGCCCTGTCCGCGCACATAGTAAACGTTGACGGACACTATTTTCATTTTTCAACCCCACGTGCAGGAGAAGCACTCATTCCGCCGCGACCCCCGCCTGACGCAGTTTCAACCTGAAATCCTCAAGCGCTCCCTTATACTCCCACGTCTGAACGGTGTTGTGAGGACACTCAATAAAAATATAATCTTCGGTAACCGACAAAATTCTGGAAACCTTTATAAGTTTTGTTACAAATCCGCCCGCGTCAAGATTATCGATTACAGCTTTCCGATCCTCACCATATCCATGATATACTTTCGAAGCTCGAATTTCTGCAGTTACATACGCCATATATTCGTGTCCTCTTGGCTTTTTTGACATATTGATGAATGATACATCATTATATGAGCCTCACCTCGAAAGCAGAAATCGAAAGTACGCTGATCGATATGCCGATTTTGCATACCTAAAGTCTGACGGAAAGCTGTTGTTGTGTTCTCGTTAAACTAAAATCTTCTGAACTGGGAATACTGGGTAGCCTACTAATCGAAAGCGCGAAGCATCAGGAAAGCTTAAAAATTGTCGGAAGTGCTTCATTCTCAAGGACTGCGGATTCCTGTCAAGGATCGCCTTTATCACTGTGCCGAACACAATTACACGCCTTGAAGGGAATTGAACCCACGACCCTTCAGTAACGTGAACAGAAATACATCATCCTGGATTATCAATGAATACCGTGAACATACGTTAGGGATTAATCAGTCCAGTCTTCTACTCGCAAGCCAGGAACACGATCAAATTCCCTGCGATTGTTTGTAACGATTATCAGGCCACGCGAGCGAGCATGGCCAGCAATCAATTGATCGTATGGACCGATTGGAGTTCCACTGCGGGCCAATTCAGCACGTAATTGGCCCGTATGGTTTGCTGCCGGTTCATCATACGATAACACCTCAAGGCGAGCTGCGAACCCTTCCACGACTGCAAGGTTCTTTTCAGGATGGGCAGACTTCTCCGCCCCGTAAATCAGCTCCATTAAACTGACTGAGCTGATGCACAATTGATCGTGGAAGCGGTTGAACGCCTCGCGCACTTGCTGCGGCCGGTTCTTGATCGTGAAAATGCATATATTTGTATCCAGCATGTACTTCAGCATTAGAACGCCTCGCGTTCCTGTGGAGCAGGCTGATCACGCTCATTCATGAAGTCGGAAGTCGCCTCTAAGCTATCAAACCAGCTATCCCAGACCTCACCAGCGGGTGCTATGATTCGAGTGCGCCCCACAGCAACAATATCAACGCGTTTCACATCAGCAGGCAATGCTACTGCTTTTGGCAAGCGGATAGCTTGGCTCCGGTTGCTCTGGAATACTGCTCCCTGCTCCATCTGCGTCACTCCTAGTTTTATCCATAGTGATATGATGTAGATAGTGAATCAAATGGGATATGTCAATGGGATATACGTATTCGAAGCCGACCAAACGAACCATGATCTGGCTTCAAGAAACCTAAGGCCGCTGGCCACATTGCTGCGCCCTGACCAAGACGCATCAACCGGGCGGCCTCTTCAAAGGATTTATGCAACTCCACTTCCAGATTGCCAATCAAGAAGTGAACTGTCGTTAGAGCATAGACCGCTAATCCTTGAAGGGAAATGAACCGCTGCCCCCTGCCATTGACTACGTACTGATTGCCAGTCAAGAACCCATGCTCTTTCAATTCTGACGACCAAGATAAGGTCCGAGTCGGCCATTCGGCTTTTTGCCGTGAATTGGAATAGCTGCGGCCAAGACATAACGCCGCTAGCTCCCGAATGCGAAAATCTCGCCTGGTTTTTCAGGCGGGCTTATGATTTGCGACTGGAGGATAATGGTCGCCCCGCCCCTCCAGCATGTTTTGCCTGCCACGTGGTACAGGCGAACACGACATCTTGGGCCCCATTTCCTGGGCCTTTATTTGCGGTCAATTCGTTATAAGGTTTTGGCAGTAACTTATAACTACATAGTTCAGCTCGCCTCTGATCGATCAACTCATTCGAAAGGCCCAGGATGAAAGAGATCGACATTAGCTATAGAACGATGTTTGCGGAGTTGGCGCAGCGGACAATAGATGCACAATTCGTAACAGACTTCCCTTTAGAAAGATGGTTTGTGAGGGTGACCGTCAAAGATCGCGAATATTGGTATTTCGATCTCTCCACTCCCGAGGGCAAAGACAAACGAAACTACGTCGGTCCCGCCAGCGACGAAGCGATCACAAAGCGGGTAAGAGCCCACAAAGATCAAGGACAACATCCGCGAGCGTAGACGCATGGTTAGCACGCTGCGACGCGCCGGCCTTCCCAGTCTTGATCCCTTCGCTGGTAACGTCACGAAAGCCTTAGCCGACGTTCGGTTGTTCCGGCTGCGCGCCATCTCGATTGGGTCGGTGGCATTCAGCACCTATGCTGGATTGCTCGGTGTCTGGCTTCCCTCCGCGGCGATGCAGACAGGCGACGCCAACTTCGCCCAGGACTTCGCAATATCGGCTGGCGTCCAAGATAGTCTCCCGCCAATCCTCGAAATCCTCCGGGTAGTCGATCCTGAATTCCGAGCGGTTCCGCACCAGACCGATAAGGCCAAGGTCGTCGCCTTCGTGAACGCCAAAGGCTATCGGATGGAGTTCCTGACCGGGAATCGGGGATCAAAAGAATACACAGGCAAACCGTCGCCCATGCCCGTCCTCAGCGGCGCGTCGGCAGAGAATTTGCGGTTCCTCGACTACCTGATCTATGAGCCTATCCGCACGGTGTTTCTTTTCCGCGAAGGCATAAACGTTCTCGTTCCTGCTCCCGAGAGGTATGCCATCCACAAGCTGATTGTGTCCTCTCGAAGACGCAATGACATGTTGGGGCGCTTGAAGGCCGACAAAGATCTGACGCAGGCTGCTTTGCTCTTCGCAAGCTCTCGTGAAAACGCGCCACGGCAATGAGCTTTGCGATGCTTGGGAGGAAGCATGGGCACGCGGTGATGCGTGGAAAGCGGGCATCATCAGTGACCTATCTAGATTGCCCAAAAACGGAGTTGCAGCGCTAAGAGAGACACTCGGTTCCCACGTTGTAGAAGAATTACTCAAAAAGTGATTGAAACATTTTTGCGACAAGCGAAAGACAGCAACAGACCAGTCTATGATTGCCAGGTTGGGCGTGAAAGTCCGACTTACACGACAGATTGTTGCGGCCCCACTGTCCGCTTCTATCCTCTCTTCCTGCAAGCCGACTGACACCCCCCACTCACTAACGGTCGTTGAAGCATGAAAGTAGAGCTACCGCTTTAAAGCATGTGAGCGCTAAGCCAATGTCTGGAATAAGAGCGCTTTACTGACTGACAATCTTCGACTCTCATTGCTGTCATTCAATGGGTTGATCAAAGTGTCAGAAACCGGACATGGTACAACAGCAAGAACGCGTCACATGTCTCCAGACCCTTGTAAAAGAATACAATCGAAGCAACATTATGAAACACGCAGGCGAAATACTTATCCTCACGGGACCACCCGGTTCAGGGAAGACCGCCACGGGACTAGCCCTTGCCAAAGAATCCGGCTCGCCCAAGGTTCATCTACACTCGGACGACTTCTGGCACTTCATCAAAAACGGCGCCATCCCGCCGTATTTGCCCGAGGCAAATGAACAGAACGCCGTGGTCATGGACGTACTCGCAGGTGTTGCCGAAGCCTATGCCAAGGGCGGCTATTTTGTCATCGTCGATGGCATAATCGGCCCTTGGTTTCTGCAGCCGTTCAGGAGACTTGCCACGCCTCTCCATTACGTTGTCTTGCGCCCGCCGTTGGATGTTGCCATCCTCCGCTGCCAGGAGCGTGGAGGTGCCACGTTGAACGACCCGGCGCCGATCACGGCACTCCATCAACAGTTCTCATCGATGGCTCAGCTTGAAAGGCATGTTCTGTCTACCGATGGAAAAGACCGCCATGAAACGCTCGGCATGGTGATTGAGGCTGTAGAGGGCGGCAAGTTTCAATTGGCGACATAGAAGTCCCTCGCTGAGAATTGGGAATCTCCCAAGTTTGGCGATATAATTTCCACTGTTGATTTTTTCGGAGGAATTTCGATTGCAATAGTGTAAAACTCAGGTTCGAACGACAGACTTTTCAGACACAGGAAGACCATTTTCAACATCTGTCGGCTCGAAACCAGCCACTCGCGTTTCTGTCCATCACGGACATTTAAAGCTTGATCAGTGGAACGACTGCTTTGAGAAGTGTGTGAGTGGCACACCAGTTTCAAACATGAAGGCGCATTCCGGTCGGAGAGGACAATATCCCTTTCTGTCCTTCTTCTTCTCTGACGTGTCGACTTCAGGAGACAGACAGAAAACCCACCCGCTTCAATTGGGCAGGCTTTGGAATGTTTTGTGACCGAAGGGTAAAATGGACACCACCCACCCCTTCCAATCGGCCGCTTCGATCATTTGCAGAGACACGCGATCATTTCCATATCAGGCCGTGAAGTAGCTCAATATTTCTGCCGTGCTGTGCACTTCAGCAAAGGTATCTTCCAATGACACGAGTGCAGACTGGTGCAATTGTTCGTGGGGAATAATGACACCCTGATGATTAGACAGGTCTCGCGTGGCGCTGGCGTCGGCTGAGACAATCACCTGGTAACCCAGAGGAGCTGCATCCCTTGCGGCACCCGCTACACAAGCATGTGTCATCAACCCGGTAATGATCAGGGTCGTTGCACCGGCGGCCTTGAGCTGGACGTCGATATCGGTGCCTTGGAATACACTGACCTCAGATTTCCTGATGACTGCATGGTGCTTCTCTGGAGTGATATCGCGATGAAAAGCGACCGTTTCCCCGCCTTCGGCAAAAATGGGAGACCCGGAAGGTGTAATGTGCTGGACGTGGAAAACGGACATTCCAGCCTTGTCGGCTTTTTCAATCAAAAGCTTCGCATTCTCTAGTGCTGCTGCACCATTGGGGATGGGTAGTCGCCCGCTGAAATACTCCTCCTGAAAATCAATCACAAGGAGTGCCGTTACAGAAGGGTCCAGCCTGGAGGTTTCGGGAGCACCGGCGATTGCTCTTATCGTGGGATGTTGCATCATAACGTCCTCTTGTTCAAAAGATGCAATTGCTTCGCCTGGTTTCGATCGACATGAAAGTGGCTCATCGGACAATTTCTGCTAACATTGGGCCAAACGGAAGATGGAACCCTTTAATGCACACTGTAGCTGTCTTGGCCTACGACGGAATAAGCCCCTTTCATCTTTCAGTACCGGGTATCGTGTTTGGCGACGACCTGCTGAAGCTCGGCATTCCGCGATACAATTTGCATGTATGCGCAGAACGCATCGGTCCGATAAGAACGCTTTCCGGGTTTGATATCGACGTAAGACACGATTTATCGGTCGTGGAGCAGGCTGACACTGTGATCATACCTTCCTGGGGCGCTCCCGATGACATTCCCCAGAAAACACTGATTGACGCTCTGGTAAAGGCGAAAGCACGCGGTGCCAGAATTGTGGGGCTTTGCTTGGGGACATTCGTTCTGGCTTATGCAGGTCTTCTCGAAAAAAGAACTGTTTCTACACATTGGGCCTGGGCTGATGACTTCCAAAAGGCCTATCCAGACGTCCACCTCGACAGAGATGCGCTTTACTCCGACGAAGGAGACATCATTACCTCGGCTGGCACGGCGGCGGCCATTGATTGTTGTCTCTATATATTGCGGAAGGATCAGGGTGCGGAAATTGCCAATCGTGTCGCCCGAAGACTGGTCGTCGCGCCTTATCGTCATGGCGGGCAGTCCCAGTATATTGAGATGCCGATACCGGATATAAGCCGCACCAACAGTCTCTCCAAGGCAATGGACTGGGCACTGGCTCATCTGAATGAAACCATCACCGTCGACGTTCTCGCCAACCGGGCCAATATGAGCCGCCGCAGTTTCACGCGCCATTTCCGCCAGAAAACAGGGACAACCCTGGTCCAGTGGTTGCTCAATCAGCGGCTTTCCGTTGCGCAGCGCCTGTTGGAAACTGGCGATTGTTCCGTCGAGAATATCGCCAGTATGGCAGGCTTTGGTTCAACGGTTTCATTCAGGCTTCAGTTTGTTAAAACATTCACTGTGTCTCCTGCAATCTATCGCAGACATTTCAGAAGCAGAAACATCCGGTTATGATTTAACCGCACACCATTTAAAACAACACCCCATTGCATCGCTGGAATTGAAAGTTGATTGGCGGCTTTCGGGAGTTCGCAGAACGCATACTGGCAGTTCCTGACGTCATGACTGTGTTGATGAGGTACAAGCAGGCTGGAACGGTTGATCGGGGTCTCGCCTAGCGGCATCAAACTGGTTCACGTGGTGCGCAAAAGCAAGGCGTCGTTGCAACACAACTCCGGGGCAGATGGCTACGCACGAATGTACGCAGCCACGTTGTTCAGTGCAGTGAGGCGCTTGCCGCAAGCCGCTCATCCTTGTCGTGCAGTGCGAAGCGGTCAATCATATCAGCACTCGCTTCGTTGAAGCCGAGGACTTCGACCTCGTCGCCTGCCTGACGGAACTTCAATACGATCTTGTCCAACGCGCCAATTGCGGTGATGTCCCAGAGATGGGCCTTTGTCAGATCGATGATGATCCGCTTACCCTTATCCGTGAAGTCGAACGCATGGATAAAGGCTTCCGCCGACGCAAAGAAGACCTGCCCCACCACTGCATAGGTGACACTGTTTTGTTCGGCATCCTCCACGCGCGTGACCCTGAACAGACGGGCTACCTTACCAGCAAAAAAGATGCCGGACAGAAGGACGCCAACGATCACGCCTTTCGCCAAATCATGCGTTGCGACGACAGTGATGACCGTCGCCAGCATGACGACGGATGACGGAAGCGGATGGCGTCTCAGGTCGAGGATCGACCGCCAGGAGAAAGTGCCAATGGAAACCATAATCATAACCGCAACAAGCGCAGCCATGGGGATGATCTGGACGAGGTCGTTAAGGACGACGATCAGGAACAACAGGAAAGCACCCGCGACGAACGTTGAAAGCCGTCCTCGACCGCCAGATGTTACGTTGATGACCGACTGTCCGATCATGGCGCATCCGCCCATGCCGCCGATCAGTGCCGAGGCGATGTTCCCCGCGCCCTGTCCAACGCATTCCTGACTCTTGTTGCTCGGCGTGTCCGTCATGTCGTCGACGATCTGCGCGGTAAGCAGCGATTCGAGCAGGCCGACAGCAGCAAGCGTCACCGAGTATGGGAAGATGATCTGCAGCGTCTCCCAGGTCAACGGAACCTGCGGAAGCATCAGGAATGGGATAGAAGACGGTAGCTCACCGAGGTCGCCGACGGTGCGCAGGTCGATGCCAAACCACCACGCCATGGCCGTGAGGACCACGATGGCCACGAGCGGCGATGGAATCGCCTTGGTCACGTATGGAAAGAGATAGATGATGGCGAGGCCGCCTGCGATCATCACGTAGGTAAGCGTCGGGACCCCTATGAGTTCGGGCAACTGGGCCATGAAGATCAGGATCGCAAGTGCGTTGACGAAGCCCGTGATAACCGAGCGGGAGACGAAGCGGATTACGCGGCCGAGCCTCAGCCATCCCGCGACGATCTGGATGACGCCCATCAGAATAGTGGCCGCGAACAGATACTGAAGACCGTGCTCTTTGACCAACGAGATCATGACGACAGCGGTCGCAGCCGTGGCGGCAGAGATCATGCCCGGCCGACCGCCCACAAAGGCGGCCACGCAGGCAATTGCGAAGGAGGCATAGAGCCCCACCTTGGGATCGACACCCGCAATCACCGAGAAGCCTATCGCTTCCGGGATAAGCGCGAGAGCGACGACGATACCCGAAAGCACGTCGCCACGGATGTTGGAGAACCACTCCTGACGGTAGTTTGAAAGAGTTCGCATGGGAGATTTTTCACAGTTGAGGCAACGGGCCGAGGGAAACTCGGTCCTCGAAAATGGAATAGGTTGCGTTGCTGTGTTGTCTGGCGGATCGGCGGCCAGAAGAGCCACCCGGAGTTTCACCGGGTCCTTGTGGATGACGCTAAGTAGCTCACGCAGTCCAGTTTTGCAATTACGTCTCAGTCTGAACCCGCTCGCCACAAAAAATAGGCTGCGGCGTCAAGGTGCGGGTGTGGAGATAAAAAGTTGCGACACCGGTCACGTCGGGTAACGCTGCGTTGTCGTTTGGACAGAAAAACTGAAAAGATACTTCCGATCTTTCTCTACATCTTGATGCATGCAAGATATGAGACGCATAATTGCGGAGCGATTTTAGGGAATTCAATCAAATCGGACGACACATTGCCACAATCAAAGCGTCAAATCGTTGTCGAACGTCCGGGCTAATTTTCGGGCAACTCATTCTCCAGTCCAAGCAACAAATCATCCGAGAGATTACGAATTGCCCGCGTCACTTCGAGAGCCGTCCAACCTGCGTTTGTAGCGATATCAATGAGTTCGACTAATCGGGCAGAAATAGACTCTTGGCAGTCTATCTCTCTGCCTGGGTATCCTCCATCCCTTTTGGGACCGAATATCAATCCTGGCGGTGCACTCACTAGAACCTCCTCAAGAAAGTCGGCTTATCGATGATATATCTCATGACGCTCACAAGCCGAATTTCTCCTCTATGCACGAGTTTAGCACAATTTTTTGTTGCAGCTATCTATACATATCCATTCAAGCCATATTCTGAACCATCATCGCGATGCATCAATATTTATATGAGCATAATCATCCCACGGACGCGTCCAGCAGAATAAGAATCGAACTCGCCATTGCTATTTATTGTGGAGTTTGGGTTGGTGATCAGGCAAACGCTAAATAGTCACTGGGTGTGCATCTAGAATTGTATGTGCGAAACCGTGATCAGCGGGCTCGGTCCGAAGAAAACCAGTTCTCTTAACAGAAGTGGATAAGGCGGCGATGACGCAGCGTGCAGAACGCATTTCGTACGTTCTTCGCACCTATTCGACGGAGATAGTGAGGTTCAGCGTGTGCGCTTTGTGCCCACCGAAAGGGCCTCAAAAACTTCCCTCTCCAATTTCTATAGCAGGCTGACCAAATCTGTTTTCATTGGATCTCCTTTCAGGAGTTCCATCTCAATGATCGTCCATAGTGCGATCATTGCCGGCGAATCCTGCGTACCTCGATTGAAAATAAATGCTCGATATCCAACCACTCAAGCACCCCGCGGTCCAGATTACATACCATATCCCGGACTTCCCACCATCATAACAACGTTTTACACCTGCCGCGAAATACGGCCACGCGCAGACAATCCAACCGAACGAACTCATCCTCTGAATATGTACTGGGCCATATGTATCAGAGCGGGTCGTAGCAAAGAACCACCAAGCAACCCAGTTCAGGAAAACGAAGGCGAGAGGGATTGTAATCGTAAGGAAGCCGCCCAATCCGACCCTTGAATGAAAACAAAGAAATCATAGTGTCTCCGCTTCGCAACGATGTTGGATTTAAAAGACCATCAAGGCATGAACATTGCCACTGCGGCGGCGCCCATTACCAGGGTGGCAATCCAGCCGAGTGTTAAAAGCGGTAATCCAATTCGGTAAGCACCCATCACAGATTTGTTTGAAGCAAGCAGAATCACCACCACCATCAAAGGAACGGCCACGACCCCGTTTATTACCGCACTCCAAAATAAGGCCTTCATGGGACTTATGGGGGAATATTGAATCACAAGCCCGAGCAAAATACTAACTGTGATAATGCCATAAAAGCCCCGTGCGTCAGTTGCTTTGAGTTCAAGACCGGATTTCCAGCCCAGAGCTTCAGATAATGCGTACGCACCGGCCCCGGCCAGAACAGGCACGCCAATGAGACCGACACCAAGAATGCCAAGTGCGAACAAAATATAAGCAAAATTGCCCGCCAGCGGCTTAAGCGCAGAGGCTGCTTGGGCAGCGGTTTCAATATTTGTTATGCCCTGTACGTTCAATGTGACCGCGGTAGCCAGTATAATAAAGAAGGCCGTGACGTTGGAATATAGCATACCACTCCAAGTATCCCAGCGTATGCGCTGAAGCTCCCTAGGGGCGGCGGCCGCATCCCTTGAAAGGGGAGCTTCATTGTTTCTTCCATGCATTTCTTCTACTTCCTCTGAAGCTTGCCAGAAAAAAAGATAAGGACTGATCGTAGTGCCGAAAACACCGATGATCATGGCAGCGGGATTAGAATCCACGGCAAATGTCGGCCACATCGTGCGCCGCGCCACTTCCGCCCACGGAACGTGCACAGCGAATAAAACACCGGCATACGCCAGTAAGGAGAGTGTGAGCCACTTGAGGAAATAGACATAGCGATGATACGGGATGAATACTTGAAGCAAAAGCGTCGCAACTACAAACAAGGCTGTCATCAGATGGCGGTCGACACCACTGACCAGTTCGGCAACTTCACCCATCGCTGCGACATCAGCGGCTATATTAAGTACGTTGGCGATTAACAGCAACAAGACAACGCTTCTGACAACAATTGGCGGATACGTTTGCTTGATATTGGCGGCCAAACCCTTTCCTGTGACGCGACCAATGCGACCGCACATAGATTGCATTGCCGCCATCAGCGGGAAGGCAACAGGCATGGTCCACAGCATATTGAAACCAAACTGAGCACCAGCCTGAGAATAGGTTGCAATTCCACTGGGATCATCGTCCGCCACGCCAGTAATCAGGCCCGGCCCCACACGCGACAGGGGGTGCTGTTTTAGGCGTGACCAAAGAAACTCAAACCGAATCCCTGTTTGAGACTTCTTCATGCTTCCTTTGCCAAGTGCCATGAGCCCGCCCCTAGATCAGTCTAGAACCAATTCGGGTATTTTTCGAATATCAGTTCGACCAGAATACAGACGTCAAAGCCCGCTTCGCTTTAAGAAAAAACTATCGCGAATGCATCCTATTCAAGGTATACCTTTGCGCCTAGTTCCGGCAACAATATTCAAGGGAGATCCGTTTTTCGAAGGATCCGCGGGCCGTTGAGCTCGATCTTAAGCGTGAACGAAGCGATCAACTCACAGAAACACCGCTTTATTGCAGTATATCCGCACAAAAGACGGCAACGCACACACGATTGAAAGCGATGGCACGTGCATGCCTGACTGTGCATATCGCTCCTGAGATCAAAAACTCTGATTTAATTTGATCTCAAACAATGCGACGCAATTTTGCAGCTGTTATTGTCTATGCTGTCGGCAAAAATTTCGGGCTAAAATTCTTTAAACGCAGCGTGAGACCAATAATCTAAATAGCATTGTGCTAGAGCGCATCCCGAAAAGTGTGAAACGGTTTTCGGAAAAGATGCGCGTAAAAACAAATGATTAGAGCGCCGATCTGATCCAATCAGATCGAAACGCGCTCTAGTGTAGTCGATCTGAAGCAAAGGAAATGCGGCTTGGACAAGCAGCTGATTACTTTCAATGCCGGTTCGTCCAGCGTGAAAATCGGTTTTTTCGCGTATGATGGGGAACAGATCGTAAAATTCTCCCGAGGTGGGATCGATCTGAACGGCTCACCCTTAACCTTTCGCTTACGGGGAGAACTTTGCAACCTAGATATCGTATTAGATACATCTGGTGCAGATGAGATCGCTGTGATCGTTGAAGAACTTTTCTCGAGGCTCTCGACGCATACAAATCTCTCCCGTATGCTGGCAGTTGGCCACCGGGTGGTTTTCGGCGGTGACCAATTCATCCAGCCAATCTTGGTCGATGATAAGCACATCAACGCAATTGAAAGATTGTCAAGTTTTGCTCCGTTGCACCAAGCGAAAAGCGTCGCTTTAATCAGAGGCATCCAAAAGCTCTTTCCGCACGTCAAGCAAACCGTATCCTTTGATACTGCGTTTCATCAAACTATCCCGGAAGTCATTCGCCGCTTCGCGCTTCCACGTGAATTCCACGAGCGTGGCTTAAAGCGATATGGCTTTCATGGCCTCTCCTATAAGTCGATAATCGGCAGTTTTTCCCAGAAGCAGCCAAAGCTTGCTGTCGGAAGGATCGTAGTCGCACATTTAGGCAGCGGAGCCAGTCTTTGCGCCATCAAGGGGGGCAAAAGCATCGATACAAGCATGAGCTTCTCGACACTGGACGGTATTCCGATGGCAACCCGCTGCGGAGCACTCGATCCGGGCTTGCTTCTTTATTTTCTGCAACAAGAGAACATGTTTCCAGATGCGCTATCAGATTTGCTCTATCATCGCTCGGGCCTTCTCGGACTCTCCGGAATAAGCGGTGATACGCGCGATCTCCTTGAAAGCAACGCACCCCATGCCCGTGAGGCTCTTGAAGTATTCACTCTGCGTATAGCTGGTGAAATTGCCCGTCTTGTTTCCACTCTTGGCGGTCTCGACGCACTCATTTTCACTGCCGGAATTGGGGAGAACCAGCCAGAGATTCGCGCTGCGGTTTGCCTACGCCTCTCTTGGCTAGGGATAGATCTCAATATTAGTGCCAACAATCGAAATACGTTCCGGATCACCACCAACTCGAGCCGTACGGCTGCATTTGTACTTCCTACCGACGAAGAACGTATCATCGCCTTGGAAACACTTCAGGTTCTTGAGAACAGCGCCGCTTAAACCATAACTGACATGACTGCGTAAATCAGTGAAGGAGACGAAGCATGAGCAGGGCATCACCTCTTGGTCCTCTTAATTCCGAGGAGCTTTCGCTAATTGATCGATATTGGCGCGCGGCCAACTATCTATCGGTAGGGCAGATTTACCTCATGGACAATCCGCTCCTGCGCAAACCGCTTGAACCGGAACATATTAAGCCCAGATTGCTCGGTCATTGGGGTACGACGCCTGGCCTCAATTTCATTTATGCTCATCTTAATCGCATTATCAAGCAACAGGCTGCCAATGTAATCTACATATGCGGCCCCGGTCACGGCGGTCCGGGCATTGTGGCGAACACCTATCTCGAAGGAGTGTACTCGGAGATATACCCCGCAATAAGTCAGGACGAAGCAGGCATGGGCAAGTTATTTCGCCAGTTTTCATTTCCTGGCGGCATACCAAGCCACGTCGCGCCTGAAACACCAGGTTCAATTCATGAAGGCGGAGAACTTGGATACTCCCTCGTGCATGCCTATGGCGCCGCTTTCGACAACCCAAATCTGGTGGTTGCTTGTGTCGTAGGCGATGGCGAAGCAGAAACAGCAACGCTTGCCGCTTCATGGCATTCAAACAAATTTCTCAATCCCTCCCGCGATGGCGCAGTCCTGCCGATCCTGCACCTCAATGGCTACAAAATAGCGAACCCTACTATACTCGCGAGACTAGCAGATAATGACCTAACGAACTTGTTCATCGGTTATGGCTACGAACCGTTCTTCGTCGAGGGCAGCGAGCCGGAAGCAATGCATCAGAAAATGGCGCAAACACTTGACGCGGTCTTCGAACGTATTGCTACAATCAAGAAGAATGCCGATGTTAAATCACCAGAACGTCCGTTCTGGCCCATGATCATCCTGCGAAGCCCGAAAGGCTGGACGGGTCCCAAAACAGTCGACGGTCAAATTGTAGAGAATTACTGGCGTTCGCATCAGGTGCCTGTTGCGAACTGCCGGGAAAACAGCGGACACAGAAAGATCCTCGAAAACTGGCTAAATAGCTACAGTCCGGAGGACTTGTTTGACGAAATGGGTACATTGAAACCCGAATTACGTGAGCTCGCTCCAAAAGGCGAGTTACGCATGGCTGCCAATCCACATGCCAATGGAGGATTGCTGCGCACCGAACTTCACACACCCGATATCCGTAAATATGCTGTGTCTATGGATCAACCTGGCGTGAAAGAGGCACAATCAACAAGAATTTTTGGTGAATATCTCCGTGACGTTCTAATGCTGAACGAACATGAGAAGAACTTTCGCATATTTGGTCCAGACGAGACAGCTTCCAACCGTCTCGGCGCTGTTTTCGACGTTAGCGACCGTGTATGGATGGCTGAAACGCTTGATACAGATGATCATCTGTCGTCAGACGGGCGGGTATTGGAAGTATTAAGCGAGAACTTGTGCCAAGGTTGGCTCGAAGGCTATTTGCTGACCGGAAGGCACGGGTTCTTCTCTTGCTATGAAGCTTTCATCCACATCGTTGATGCGATGTTCAATCAACATGCGAAATGGTTGCAGGTTGCGCAAAAATTGGAATGGCGAAAGCCTGTATCGTCACTCAATTATCTCTTGACGTCTCATGTGTGGCGTCAGGATCACAACGGTTTCTCTCATCAAGACCCAGGCTTTGTTGATCTCGTCGCCAACAAAAGTGCAGACGTGGTTCGAGTTTATTTTCCACCGGACGCCAACACGTTGCTGTGGGTTGGCGATCATTGCCTGAAAACCTGGAACCGAGTGAACGTGATAGTGGCGGGGAAGCAGCCAGAACTACAATGGCTCGCAATGGAGGACGCCATACGCCATTGCGAAGCGGGTCTGGGCATATGGGACTGGGCCGGGACGGAAGACGGTCTGGAACCAGACATACTGATGACTTGCGCGGGCGATGTCCCGACCATGGAAACCCTTGCTGCGGTTGATCTACTGCGTCAGTCTCTACCGCACCTGCGCATCCGCGTTGTCAATGTCGTGGACCTGATGGTTTTACAGTCACCGCAGCATCATTCGCACGGTATTTCTGATGAAGATTTTGACCTGATGTTCACAACCCACCGTCCGGTCATCTTCGCTTATCACGGCTATCCTTATCTCATTCACAGGCTCATTTATAAACGCGCCAACCACCCTAACTTCCACGTGCGAGGCTTCATCGAAAAGGGGACAACGACAACGCCTTTCGATATGGCGGTTCTCAACGAACTGGACCGCTTTCATCTGGCGATTGAGGCGATAAGGCGTTTGCCATTAAACAACGAGGTAGCGCTACCTCTGATTGCCAACTTCGAGGAAAAACTGACATTGCATAAGAAATACGTTTGCGATCATGGCGAGGACATGCCGGAAATCAGGGATTGGAAATGGCCTTACACCAGATGAACCAGGCGTTCTCAAAACCGCCCACGAAAGCCGTATCGAATGATTAAATCCTCTGGCCCTTGAAGAAGGAAGACAAACTGTGCTGAAGCTGAAGTTTCTGGGGGGAGCCGGAACTGTGACCGGTTCAAAATTCTTGCTCTCATTCAATGCGAATAACATTCTCATTGACTGCGGGCTTTTTCAGGGACTGAAGAACCTACGAGGGTGGCGTCGCCTTAACCGATTGCGGACGTCGTGAGTTCTTGAAGGGCGAATTTCAGAGCGCAGTCGACAATGCGATTTCACGCCAGGTAGTGACGGCGATTGCGCGGAGTTGGCGGTGTTCGTCGGCGGTCAAGCATTTGCGGTGAAGGAGAAACAGATTGGCGGTCTGGCCGTGAGTTGAGACGAAGCGTTGACATTGTCGCGCGGACTTGAAGCGCATCATACGTTGCTCTCGTCGTCGTACTGGTAGATGCGAATTCTCAGCTCGATTGTTCAATCTCTTGTGCGAGCGATGTTCGACGCCAGGCATCAACTCGGCCTTCGCGGCCGAATAGGAACGCAGCTTATCGGTTACCATCACGCGGGGTGGTCCCCCGGGCCCTTGAGCAGTTTTCTCATCAAACGAAGCGCTGCTACCTTGCTCCTTCGGCTTTGCAGCAGGGCATCGAGGACGTAACCGTTGGCATCTACGGCGCGCCACAGCCAGTATTTCTTTCCCTTGATCGTCACCACCATCTCATCGAGCTGCCACTTGTCGGCAAAGTGGCCTCGTGAGCGGCGGCGGAATTGATGAGCGAACTTCAAGCCGAATTTCGCCGCCCACTCGGCGACGGTCTGAAACGTGACGATGATGCCGCGCTCCGCCAACAGATATTCCACGTCGCGCAGGCTCAACGGGAACCGATAATGGAGCCACACCGCATGTGCGATGATCTCGGCAGGAAATCGGTGGCGTTTGAAGTGGGCATGTCGGGCTTCGGTCATGACGCTTGAATAACAAGTCAATTCAAACCAGCCGGTTAAGGCGACGCTATCGTGGAGGCCGTTGTTCGCAGGCTTTCGCGAAAATCATTCCCCCTTCTTGATTGGGAGGAACTTAAATGCCGAATTGGTCAAAGTCCTTGCTCGGACAGGTGTGCATAGCACTTGTTCTCGGTGTCACCGCTGGCTTCTTCATACCTGACATGGCGATGCAAATGAAACCGCTCGGCGATGGTTTTATCAAACTGATCAAGATACTGGTTCCAGCGATTGTCTTTTGTGTGGTTGTACATGGAATTGCTGGCGCTGGCAGCCTCACCAAGGTTGGGCGCGTCGGCGTCCGGGCTCTTATCTATTTCGAGGTCGTCACCACAATCGCGCTCGCGCTCGGCATCGTTGTTGCATATGTCTTTGGTCCGGGCCACGGCATGAACATCGATGTCAGCAAGCTCGATGCGTCCGCCCTTTCCACCTATGTGGAAAAGGCACACGATGTCTCCAGCGGCGGCACGGTAGAGTTCCTGATGAAGCTCATACCCACCACGATTGTGAGTGGTTTCGTCCAGGGTGACATCCTGCAGGTACTTCTGGTTGCTATCCTCTTTGGTTGCGCACTTGCACAAGTTGGCGAGCGCGCCAGGCCGCTTCTCCATATCATCGAGATGGCTGGCGAAGTCGTCTTCAAAATCATGGCATTTATCGTTCGCCTGGCACCGTTTGGCGTATTTGGCGCCATAGCCTACACAGTCGGCAGGTACGGCATCGGATCATTGGCGCAACTGGGCTACCTGGTGGTTTTGTTCTACCTGACAATTGCGCTTTTCGTCGCCATCGTACTCGGTTCCATACTGAGGGCTGCCGGTTTCAGCATCGTGAAGCTGCTGCGCTATTTGCGCACTGAAGTCAGTATTGTTGCGGGTACAGCCTCGAGCGATGCAGTCTTGCCCCAGACCATGCGCAAACTTGAACATCTGGGTATAAAAGACTCCACAGTCGGCCTCGTCATCCCAACCGGGTATTCGTTCAACCTTGACGCATTCTCGATATAATTGACACTTGCCGCCGTATTCATAGCCCAAGCCACGAATACCCCACTTGCGTTCGGCGATCTCCTGGCAATTCTCGGTGTTGCTTTGGTAACGTCCAAAGGTGCTCTTGGCCGGGTTCGGCGATTGTCATTCTTGCCGCGACGCTGGCAGCCATCCCCAGCATCCCTGCCATAGGGCTGGTCCTTGTACTCTCGGTGGATTGGTTCATGGGCATTGCGCGCGCACTCGGCAACTATATCGGCAATTGCGTGGCAACCGTCGTCATCGCATCCTGGGTAGGCGATATTGATAAGGATCGCGCCCGCAGGATACTGGACGGACAAAGCGTGTCGGCACCGGATTTACCGGTTGTCGAAGCAATCACGCAGAACATTGGCAAGCCGGATCCGCTATCCCGACCGCAGATGTGACGCGATGAAAAACCTGCATCAGATGGTTTCCAAATACGGATGGAAGGGAAACCATCTGATATTGCAGCTTTGTACGAATAGTTTTCTACAAGGGTTGCTGAGCTCTATACAGGAAAAGCGATAAAACGGACTTTTAGAACTCCGCGAGCAAACCATTCCCTCATCAATGCGAAGATGTGCACGACGACGTAGAAAAGAACGAAACTCTATCGGTTAGACCGAAGGCAACGGGTGAGGAAACGGGCAATAGACCTACGACCCTTCTGGCATCAGCACGCAACGGTGCCCCGGCCTCAACCGTGTGACGTGCGTAAATCCGGCCTGAGGACAGTCGGAGCGCAAATCGCCCGCCCGCTCGAACTTATCCTTCTTGTGACGGCCGGCACTTCGATTTGAAAAGACATTTTTATTCTGACAAACCAGATACTCAACATACAGGAGAGCAGAATCAAACATTATGCATTGTGAAAGTTTGCGACACGGAAATCGTGGATACGATCTGCGCCAAACAGGAACCAATTTTCAGTTGAACACGGCTTCGCCATAAGTATTGTGTGGATTCACCCCAATCAATCGCACAGTCCAATCCAGGCACGAAAATAAAATGAAACTTTTTTACACCGCCTTCATTATTGCAATTGCCACCACTGCTAGCGCGAACGCGGAAAGAAAGCCCACAATTCTGGATCTCGCTGAGCAGGGTTATGAAATTAAATCGGCGACGGGAAACTATGTATTTTTGCAGAATGAAGAGAAAATTTACATCTGTTCCTTTCTGCAGGTTAGCGAATACAATGTTGCCTCGGGTGACATTGATGCCATCAAGTTCGACTGCGCTGCCGTGGTCAAGTAATTTTGCCACAAGATCCGGCGCGCACCATAGCCGCTCCAGTTTTCATCCAGATTAGTCAGTTCGGACAGATAATGAAAATAGTAGTTTTTGCTCTCGCCGTGATCCAGATCGTGATTGGTCTGTTGTTTATCATTGACGCCCCTTCAACGCAGCGATTGATACTGGGGACAATATCATTTGGACTCGGATCAGTTTGTTTTGGACTTGCAGTGATGATCGGGCAGCTGGATTCCATTCGATTCAACCGCAACTAATCTGTTCTCGGGGTCCGCCTTGAAGCAAAAAACTGAATCCGTTCCCCACCGCAGCTCGAGTATCAAAGCCGGCTTTGTTCAGTTACCGGATCAGGTTGATCCCACACCCAAAGTTCATTCGTCAGACTACGGCACATCGGGAGCTTCGGCACCAGATTGACATTGTTCTCCCGAAACATCCTCTTTAGGTGGCAAAATGATCATTCTGCAGAAACCTGCTCTTTCCTTGAAATGCCGAGTTCAGAAGTGCTTCTTGTTCGAATGTGCCACTGCCCCAACGAGATAGAGAAACGGTAAGAATGGCTGACGATCGTAGCATTACTATCACCTATGCGCCGAACGTGGATCAGATACCGGACTATGTTCTGGGCTTTGAACATCAGGCCTATCAAAATTACCGGATGATGTTCGACCGGTCGTGGGATCGGCATTTCTGGTGGATCAGAACGAACCTTTCCTTTTGGTCCGCCGTTGTTGCCGGCCTCATTTGTTCTGTAACGTTGGCATTTATCCCCGGGGCACGGGCCAGCCTTGATTATTGGATCCTAGCGCCTGCGCCTCTTGTCGCAATTGCTGTATGGCTTGTCCTGTGGATCGGCTCGAAAAAGTCAAATCGCGAATATAGTGAAACCATAGCGCACTGGAATATCGAACAGGAGCTTGCCTTCTCTCCTCACTTCCATGTCAAAATTGGACCAACGGGCTTCAGACAGGCCACACGAATCTATACGATCGAACTGAGTTGGGCGATGTACCATCATGCAATCTTGCAGTCAGACAATCTGATCCTGGTTTTTCAAGGCACTGTCGCAGTAATTCCAAACAAAGCGCTACCGACAGCTCCCCAGGATATTGTCAATCGGATCCATTTATGGTCTGCGGCCCAGCAAAACGAAATAAAGCCTTTGCTCACTCTGTGAGATTTAACCACGGGCTACAATTCGGATGTGCTTCCTTGAGATGGCCAGCAAGGCAATCGACATGCCCGCACTGTTGTCGAATGCGTCAATTCAGCCAAACACGTCAGCCGTCTTCCTGACCATGCCCTCGACGTCAGCCCAGCTACACAGACTACCATCGGGGGATAATCTGTGTGCTCGACATGCTCCTTGAATAACGACCCTTTATAAATGTTCCCCCTCGCGGAACAACTAGGTAGGCATTCAACATCGCGCGCTCGTCGTAGCGCAAGCTCACGCTGTCGTCGTGAAGGCGATAGTTCCTGATTGAGAATTGCTCCCTTCACAAATCGGCAACGAAAGGTGTTGCAGGGTTTGGGAGTTTTGTGACACCAGAGGCGGCAATCTACCAGAATGAGTGGCGATGAAAGCAGATCTGACGTAATACTCCTAAATGCCCGCTGCTGTTTCGCCGAGGATCGCCGATTTTGTGAACGCCCTTCCGTTGAAGGAGGGGCTTCGCATACTCGAAATCGGATGTGGTCCAGGTGTTGCCGCACGAGAGGTCAGTCGAAACATTGGAAGCGGCTTCGTGCTTGCCATAGATCGGTCCGAAAAGGCGATACGCCTGGCGCGCACCGGATCAGAGCAAGAAATTGAATCAGGCCGCCTGGAGTTTAGGCAGGTGGCAATTGAACATCTCAAGCTTTCAGCACGTGATGAACTTTTCGACATGGCGTTCGCAATGCGCGTCGGTGCACTGGATGGCCGTCATCCAGAAGTCACCAGGCTTGCAATCAAGAGCATCAGGGCTGCACTGAAACCAACGGGCAGGCTGTTCATCGATGGCGGCAATCCGTTAAGAGAAGTTTCGCTGCAACCTTGACTGTCGAGCCGAGGAGCGCCACGTCATTGTGAAACGTGGCTCTATCAACAATTTCGAAGCGACGCTCCACCATAGTCATGGCGACCACCTGTTGCTCAGCCAGCACTAGGCCGAAAGCTCTCTTCTGATAATCTCCGCACCTGCACTCAAGGCCCGCAGCTTTCCAGTCGCCACTTGACGAGACAAGGGTGCCATGCCGCAGTTCGTGCAAGGATAGAGCTTGTCGGCATCGACGAACTTAAGGGCTTTCCGCAGAGTGTTGGCAACTTCCTCCGGGGTTTCCACGGCGTTGGTTGCCACGTCGATGGCGCCCACCATCACCTTCTTGCCTCGAACAAGTTCGATAAGTTCGATTGGAACATGCGAGTTATGGCATTCCAGCGAGATTAGATCGACACTCGATTTCTGTAGCTTGGGGAATGTTTCCTCATATTGCCGCCACTCTGTTCCCAGGGTCTTTTTCCAATCTGTATTGGCCTTGATGCCGTAACCATAGCAAATATGCACGGCAGTCTCGCACCGAAGCCCCTCCATTGCCTTCTCGAGGGTTTCGACGCCCCAATCATTCACCTCGTCAAAGAAGACGTTAAACGCCGGTTCGTCGAACTGGATGATATCGACACCGGCAGCCTCCAGTTCCCTCGCTTCGTCATTGAGGGCCTTGGCGAATTCCCAGGCCAGCTTCTCTCGACTTTTATAATATGCATCATAGAGCGTATCGATCATGGTCATTGGCCCCGGCAAGGCCCATTTGATGGGCTGCCGGGTCTGCTGACGTAAGAACTGGGCGTCTTCGACAAAAACCGGCTTTGGACGCGATACAGCACCAACGACTGTCGGCACACTCGCATCATAGCGATTGCGGATCCTGACCGTTTCACGCTTTTCAAAGTCAACTCCGTCAAGGTGCTCGATAAACGTCGTGACAAAATGCTGGCGTGTTTGCTCGCCGTCACTGACGATGTGAATGCCTGCCTGTCGCTGATCGTCCAATGCCAGACGCAGGGCATCCCGTTTACCTTCAATCAACTGCTCATCCTGCAATTTCCAGGGGGACCAGAGTTTCTCAGGTTGTGCAAGCCACGAAGGTTTAGGCAAGCTACCAGCGGTAGATGTGGGCAACAGTTTTTTCATGATGGGCGACCTTATGTATCGACTTACTAAAGGGAGTAATTGGCAGACCATTCTTCAAGAACGGTCTTATATGGCTTCATGAAGTGCTCCTCAGCAAACCTCCCCTGCTCAACAGCAAGCCTGCTACGCTCTTCGCGATCGTAGACAATGCGAGTCAGTGAATAGTCCTGATGGTTCAAATCTGGCTGATAACAGGCCCCGGCCACGGAATTGGCGTTATAAATCTCGGGTCTATAGATCTTCTGAAAGGTTTCCATCGTGCTGATCGTGCTGATGAGTTCAAGATTGGTATAATCGCCGAGGAGATCGCCGACAAAATAGAAGGCAAACGGCGCAACGCTGTTCGGCGGCATGAAGAAGCGTACCTTTAACCCCATTTTCTGGAAATACTGATCCGTCAAAGACAGTTCATTTTGTTGATATTCTGCGCCCAATACAGGATGGCGATTTCCAGTACGATGATATGTTTTACTGCTGGAGACACTCAGGCATATGACTGGCGGCTTACGAAACTGCTCTTTGTAAGTATTCGAGTTGAGGAAGCATTTGAACAGTTTTCCATGGAGGTCCCCGAAGTCATCCGGAATGCTGAACGTGGTGCGACCATTATTGTATTCGGGCAGCACGACGCTGAAGTCATAATCACGCACGTAAGAAGAGAAATTGTTCCCAACGATACCTTCGACGCGTTCATTTGTCTTCCGATCGACGATATTCGCTCTCAATATTTCAATGAGTGGGAAAGTATTCTTGCTGCCTTCCGCATCAATGACCATCTCCACCGAAATAATCTCGAGTTTAACGGAATAGCGATCGCCTGTTGGGTTGTCCCAATGCACCAGCGCGTTGAAACGGTTGTCAATCATCCTCAAGGCGTTGCGCAGGTTCTCCTGGCGATTTTCTCCTCTGGCCAAATTGGCAAAATTCGTCGTGATACGCGTACTGTCCAAGGGGAGATAGTTCTCATCAAAATGATGGCTCTTGACGCGGAATGTAAAGTCGTGACGCATCGTGATCCGCGGGCGATCGACGACCGGCCCGCCCCTGGCGGCGACTGGAATTGCGGTTTGAGACATGGCTTACCCCAATAAGTTGGGGGCATGGGTCAGCGGACACATAGCAAAACAGACCGTTAGACGGTCTTCGCTACGGCACACCGGGACACCCCGCCCGTGGACGTTATTTTGCCAAGGCAGGTCTCCTGGCTCGCGGGTCATTGCTCTCGTCCGTCTTCCCAGGGAGAACCCCAGTGACAATCTGGACGTCAGCTTGCCGCTTACAGTTGCGGGGGCAGCGCCGGCTTTCCCGAATGAGACGGGGCACGGACTTCCCTCTTAGCTCCGGCGTATCGAACACGACAGCCGGAGAACCTAGGCATTACAATCTTCCTGCATCGGCCACATAATGTCAATAGAATATAAAGAAATGTTTATATCTTTAAGTCATTGACCGCGAGATTGAGTTCCGCATCTACCGTTCCAGTTGCACCAACGCAATTGATCGATCATCTCGCTATCAATCTCCAGCTACCCACCTCCCCGACACTGCGCGAAGATTTATACGCAGCGGCAAGGAAATACGGATACGGATTCTCGGGCACTTGCGAACACTCGACTGAAAGCCATTTTGGCTTTCCCGCTATCAAACGCCACGGTTTGCAGCTTGCTTGGCAGAGCCGCCCTTTGGCAGACAGAAGGCGTCCGTTCAATGATCAGGAATTGCTTAACCCCAATGTTAACATTGATCGGCTTATGATGCGCCCCGGCTATCCAGGAGTTCTCGCTTTAGCAAAGTCTCAAGCCACTCGGCAAACACATGCAGCCGGCGTGAGAGATGTTGCTTATGCGAATAGAGCAGCGTCATTGGCATCGGTTCGGCGCGATAGTCAGGCATCAGCTCAACGAGTTCACCGGCATCGAGATGGCTTCGCACATCGTAAGCCGGAATCTGGATCACCCCGAGCCCGGCGAGACAGCAGGCAATGTAGGCCTCAGCGCTGTTGACGGTGACCCTCCCGCGCATCGGCAAGGTGCGCAAGGTTCCGTCTTCCAGCCATTCCCAGTCCTCAACGCGACCGCTCGACGGTGATGCGTAGTTGACAGCCCAATGCTTGTCGAGATCGTTTATTTCCCTTGGGGTTCCATGTCTCGCCAGATAGGCGGGGCTTGCGACATTGATCAGGGCCAATCTGCCGATTGGGCGAGCAATCAGGCCTGAATCGCTCAAGAGACCGACGCGGACAACACAATCCACGCTATCCTCCACCAGATTCACCGCACGATCCGTAACTCCAAGGTCGATGTCAATCTGTGGATAGCGCTCAAGGAACTCCGGAAGCGCTGGCGCTATGATCAGGCGACCAATCCGACCGGGGACATCAATGCGCAGCCTGCCCGATGGTTGAGCTGCACTCTGTCGGAATAGATTTTCCGTTTCCTCAACATCGGCGATAACACGTTGACAACGATCGTAAAAAGCCGTCCCGTCCTGGGTCGGCGAAACCTTGCGGGTGGTGCGATGAAGCAGCCGCGCCCCAACCCGTCCTTCAAGCTCCTGAACCGCGGCGGAAACGGAGGAGCGCGGCACGCCAAGCGTGTCGGCGGCACGGGTGAAGCTCGCACATTCAACGACACGGGTGAAAATACGGAACAGATCAATGCGGTCCAAGGTACACGGGAATCCTTATTGTACTGCTTTTCTGACAAGTGAAGTCAGAATGATAATCTTTATACCGAAATTATAGACGATATCTTTTCCCGACGAAAGCGGCCGTTGGTGTGGTCGCACGTTGGCTAAGGAGGCCACCTCATGACCGATCACAGCATCAAGGGCAAAACTGTTATCATCGCCGGTGGGGCAAAAAATCTCGGCGGACTGATCGCCCGCGATCTTGCAGCACAGGGCGCGAAAGCGATCGCTATCCACTACAACAGTCCGGCGACCAAAGCCGATGCTGAAGCAACCGTGGCGGCGCTCAAGACAGCCGGCGCCGATTGTGTCGCCATCAAGGCCGACATGACGACGGCAGGCGCTGTCGAAAAGCTTTTCGCAGATGCTGTCGCCGCTATCGGCAGACCGGATATTGCAATCAACACGGTCGGCAAGGTACTCAAAAAGCCGATTGTTGAGATTTCCGAAGCCGAATATGACGAGATGAGCGCCGTCAACGCCAAGAGTGCTTTCTTCTTTATCAAGGAAGCCGGCAAGCATCTCAACGACAACGGCAAGCTGGTGACACTCGTTACCTCCCTGCTCGGTGCGTTCACGCCCTTCTACTCGAGCTATGCCGGCACCAAGGCGCCTGTCGAGCACTTCACGCGTGCGGCCTCGAAAGAGTTCGGTGAGCGCGGGATTTCGGTGACGGCCATCGGGCCCGGACCGATGGACACACCGTTCTTTTACGGCCAGGAAAGCGCCGAGGCCCAAGCCTATCATAAAACGGCGGCGGCGCTCTCCACCTTCTCAAAGACCGGACTTACCGACATTGAGGACATCGTTCCTTATATCCGTTTTCTTGTCTCCGATGGCTGGTGGATGACGGGCCAGACAATCCTCGTGAACGGCGGTTACACCACCAAGTAACAAGACCAGCAACCTGTCGGCCAAGCCCGGGTCCCAGGAGTTCCGATCCGCCTCCTTGAGACCGGCTTCGCTCGGAAGAGGCGGCAGCAAGATTTGTAATCGGTCCATGATTGCAACACCTTGCTGCCATTCCTCCAGTTATGCTTCTGGCGAGTAACCGAACGTTACCGTTGGGTTTTCGGCTGTCTCCACCCAGATACTCTTTGCTTGCGTATAAGCCATCAGCGCATCCTTGCCGCTCGAGCGACCGTAACCGCTGCGGCCGAAACCGCCAAACGGCGACATGACCGAGATTGTTTTATAACCATTGATCCAGAAGGTTCCGGCCCGCACGCTGGCTGCAACACGATGAGCCCGCGCGACATTCTCGGTCCAAACGGCACCTGCGAGACCGTAGGGATTGTCGTTGGCGAGCGCAATTGCTTCCGCCTCGTCGTCAAAAGGCATGACAGAGACAACCGGACCGAACACCTCTTCCCTGGCAATCGTCATTGCCGGTTCAACTCGATCAAGGATTGTCGGCGCATAGTAGTAGCCCCCGGTTTCCTCCAGTGCGTCAGGTTTCTTTCCACCTGCCACAAGTATCGCACCTTCGGCCACACCATCCCGAACCATCTGATCAATCTTCATCCATTGACGCGCGTTGTTGATCGGACCGACATGCGAGTTATTGTTAAACGGGTCTCCGACAACAATACGATTGGCAGCATCAACGTAGCGCTCCACAAACGCCTTGTGGATGGACCGGTGAACTAGCAAGCGTGACCCGGAAACGCAGCTTTGCCCCGCTCCGCTGAAGATAGCCGACTGCGCACCAACAATCGCGCGATCCAGATTGGCATCGGGGAAAACAATATTGCCGGATTTTCCGCCCAGTTCCAAAATACACGGAACCACATTTTTTGCAGCAGTCGACGCAATCGCTGATCCGGCCTGTGCTGACCCGACAAAAACCACCAAACCCGTACGTGGATGGGATACGGCTGCCTGTCCGGCAGTTGGACCTTGGCCTGCAATCACGTTTACCAATCCGCGCGGAGCACCACCCTGCTCGCACATCAGCCCCAGGATGAGTGTGGAAAGTGGGGTTAGCTCGGAAGGTTTGATGACAACGCCATTTCCGGCACAGATTGCGGGTGCGATCTGCCATCCACCAGTAAAAAGGGGGGCATTCCACGGCGTAATCTGCGTGACCACACCAATTGGTTCATGCCGGGTATAGTTGAGATGGCTGCTTGGTACTGGAATAACATCACCATAGAGCTTGTCGCACCAGCCGGCATAATATTCAAACATCTCTGCCACACGGACCGCCTCGCCGCGAATGTCGCGGATGGGGCGACCGGCGGAACGGCTCTCGATTTCGGCGATCAACGGTGCATGTTCGCGGATACAGCGGGCGATTTGGTTCATTACGCGACCGCGGGCTGATGCCGTCAGTGCCATCCATTCCCTTTGAGCACGAGCCGCACTGTCCATCGCCGCATCGATAATCGACTGGTCTGCATCCTTGAATGAGGCAAAAACTATACCGGTCGCCGGGTCCGTCAGATTTTGCTCGTTGCCACTTCCGGCAACTATCTCACCGTTCACAAAACTGCCAATCTCTCTCTTCGGAAAGAAACTCTCGAAAATTTGAGCAATACGTGCGGCTTGTTCTTTGGGATCATGTAGTCGCGTCATAATTCTGGTCCTTACCTTGATGAATTAGGCTGAAAAGCGCCCATTCGGGTGAAGTCATCACTGTCCTTGAGATGCTCCGAACCAGCCCAGAGTTTTGCCACAACCGATGTCAGCGGATTGTCCACGCCTGCGCGTTCAGCCATCTCTTGTGCCAGCCGTACATCCTTGCGCATTAACCCCATCGAAAAGCCGCTGTCGAAACGGTCGTTCATTATCCAGGTTGGAAAGTGAACTTCGCTGATCATGGATTTACCGGAAGCGGCGTTCAGAACACGGAGGGCCGATTCAGGGCTTATTCCAGCGGCAAGTGCAAGTTTCAGGCCTTCGCTGGTTGCCACCATATGAGCCGCAGCCAGCAGGTTGTTGACAAGTTTTGCAACATTACCTGCTCCGCTAGGCCCCACATGCAGGGCCTTGGCAGCCATTGCCTCGATAACCGATTGCGCCAGCGCCAGATCAGTATCGCTGCCCCCGATCATCATCGTCAGTTTGCCGGATGCGGCTCCGGCCGGGCCTCCGCTCACAGGAGCATCAAGAAAGCCATGTCCGAGTGAAGCAAGCCTCTGTGCCAGCGCGCGGCTGACATCCGGCTCGGAGGTCGACGTGTCGATAATGACTACGCGTCTGCGCCCGCCCGTCAACTGATGGATATGCGCGTTGACCACATTCTCGACATCCTGAGCCGTCGGAAGAGAGAAAACCAGAAACTCAGATTCTTCGAAAAGCATCTCGAGTGTGTCTGCAGGCATCACTTTTGATGCTCGGGCAAGTGTCTTGCGCTCAGCTGATAGATCGAACCCCAGCGTAACGAACCCTTTTGCCACAAGGGTCTGAGCCATGCCGAGCCCCATACTGCCAAGACCAACAACACCGACTACCGGCTTTTCAGGTTGCGCCATTCCATGTCTCCATTGTTCATCGACCAACCCTCAGATTGGTCGCATCATTAATGGTGAAAGGCTCGCACCAAAGGGGGCAGAGGCATAGCCGGTTTACAGGCAACGCTGCGTCTCATCCGACGCAACAGTCCGTTGAAGGATCTATCGAAACGCTGCCATGTTGTTGGAGAGAAACCCGCTCAGTCGCTCGACTGAAAGCGGTAAACGGCGCCGGGCCCGCACCATCAGGTGTGCACTAGCTTCGGCCAGTAGCGGATCTGACAATTCGCGTATCGCTACGGCTCCGCGTTCCAATTCGGTAGAGACGGCAAAGCGCGGCAAAAAAGTAATGCCAAGCCCGGCAACTACGAACCGTCTCAAAACATCTATCGATGTCGTTTCGACAACGGGAGAGATTGCAAAACCGCGATCGGCGGCAACACGGGTGACCAACCGGGTAATGCCATGGCCAGGTCCTAGTAACGCATTGGGCAGACCCGAGCAGTCAGCCAGTTCCAACCTGTCTTTGGCCAATAGAGGGTGCTCTGGCGGTGCGACCAGACAGAGCGGCTGTTTCGAGATTGCAAGCGAGCGAACCCTTGCATCGACCAGCGGGTTGTACGCAATTCCGATATCTGCATCCCCGTTGGCAATCCCGTCCAGAACGCTTTCCGTGCCGCCGAGCTGCATGTCGTACTGCACATCAGGATAGATTTTGACGAATGAACCAAGTCCATATTGCAAGATATCGGCGAGAAATCCCTCCCCGCAAAGAATGCGGACACGCCGTTGTTGCACGCCCCTGAGAAACCCGAGTTGTTCGGTAAGCAGGCTATGCTCTTCCAAAACACGTCTAGTATGCTCCAGAACCAACTCGCCCGCTTCAGTCAACGCCATGCCGCGCGCATTTCGTTCAAACAGAGTCAAGCCAATCTTGCGCTCGGTTTCGGCGATCTGACGGCTCACGACGGAAGGTGCAACGTTCACATGTTCGGCTGCACCTCTGATTGATCCGATCCGGACCACCGCCATGAACATCCGCAATTCTTTTGCATCAAGCGTTTCCATGGCATCATTTTGCTTCGTTGGTTTCTAGGTTGAATAGACTATAGAAACAGGGCCAGACAGTAATCAGCTGGCCGCCAGTTCACTTGTAACCAGTTTGATCCAGAAATTGGCGCCTATTGGCAGCAGGGCGTCATTGAAATCGTAATAGGACGAATGCAAGCCCGGATTGGTACCGTCGCGACGACTACCAAGCCAGAAATAACAACCCGGCTTCTCCTGCAGCATAAATGCAAAGTCTTCCGCCGCCATGCTTGGGGCTTCGTCAAGAACCTTGAGACCAAGATCGGGCGAAGCAGCCAGGTTCCGGATTTTGCGGGCATTGTCAGCTGTATTGATCGTCGATGGATAACGTTCTTCATAAGCAACACGCGCCGTGCAGTCAAAGCCTTCGGCAATTGAAGTGGAAATCGCCTGTATCCGGCGGACAATCGTCTCCCCGACGTCAGGTAAGAACCAGCGAGTAGTTCCACGGACGATCATACTTTCCGGAATGACGTTCCAGGCATCACCGCCATGCATCTGCGTTACCGAAACAACCGCAGATTCCAGTGGCGAAACATTCCGGCTGACAATGGTTTGCAATGCCGTGACCAGTTGCGCGGCGGCGACCACCGGATCGGCGCCTTCATGTGGCATCGCTCCGTGCGCTCCCTTGCCGATCAACTCGATCTCGAACGTACCGAAGGCTGCCATCATCGCATCATCGCGGGCAACACAGGTGCCAACATCCAGTGCTGGCCAATTGTGAAGACCGTAAACCGCATCAACCGGAAAGTCCTTAAACAGCCCTTCGCGCACCATTTCGCGACCGCCACCTTCGTTCTCTTCCGCCGGTTGGAAAATGAAGTGCACAGTTCCATCAAAATCAAGTTTGCTGACAGCTTTTGCTGCAGCAAGAGCCATGGTTACATGCCCGTCATGACCGCAGGCATGCATTTTACCGGAAGTCTCCGACACATAATCGACACCGCTCTTTTCGACGATTGGCAAGGCATCCATGTCGGCGCGGATACCGATTGCGCGTTTCGATGTCCCTCGCGTCAAGCTACCAATCACGCCCGTACCAGCAAAACCGGAGCGAACGCTAAATCCCCAGAGCTGAAGTTTTTCGGCTATGAAGGCTGAGGTCCGGTTTTCCTCGAACGCAGTTTCGGGATGTCGATGGAGATCATGGCGCCAGGCCGTCGCTTCTGCCAGATCTGTTTCGCTGAGAAAAATAGGCATAATATCGTTTCCCCTACACGTTCGTGGCAGGCCCGGGATCGAACCTGCCACGCGACGGTTTAACCCGTAATGCGCAATACCAGATCAGCGACTACCACCGAACCAAGATAGGTGCCGATCATTACGCAAATAGCGACGATGACAATTTTCCATCCGGAGCGGCGGGCAATCTCGAACTCGTTACGCGTCAACGCCAGCCCTCCGTAGGCCAGCGCCGGTGTTGCGAGCGCCAGGAAATTTAATTCCCCGACATTCGCCAGAACATAATCAGCGCCCGGAACGCCCGGAATAGTGATGATAATGGCGATGAGGGAAACCCATGCTACACTCGGCAAATAGAAAGGCATAAAGCGGGCCAGCATCAAGCCACCGATAGATGCTGCATAAAGCACGAGCATGCCGGGCAGCGCCTGGATCGGCGTCACATTTGTTCCGACCCAGTTTGCAACCAAACCCAGAAAGCATGCAATGACCAGGAGCAAGGCATTTTCGACAATATCAATCTTGCGTTCGTCAGTTGTCTCGACGGATAAAGTCAGGTTGTCGATTGTATTCTTCATTGATTTGGAAGTCATCCGTCTCTCCCTTATGCCGCGTTGCAATATTCTTCGGGGCGGCACTTCTTATAAAGCCATTCTGTGAGCGGCAACGCCACAAAGAGGCCTACATAAAGTCCCGTTGCATAGGTGAGGATGTTGCTCGCAGCAGCAAGAGCTAGAATGAGATCTTTCTTTTCTGGCAAAACACTCACCAGTCCACCAGTGCAGGCCGCGAGCATACTGCCCGAACCAACACCGCACGACATGGCCAACGCACGAAAATCGAAAATTCCCAGACCGTTGACTAGCGGTGGCATCAAGGCAAAAACGAACGTGCCAATCAACGTTCCGGTAGCGTATACCCCCATCACTCCAGCGCCTTCCGGACTATCCAGACCGTACTTGTCGGCAATAAGCGCGAGATTGGGCTCGCGATCGATGGAGTAGGTCGCCCCGATCGTTTCTCGTCCCATACGCAGCAGGAATACGGCGATAGGAAAAGCGACGGCTATAGTCCCCAGATTGCCGATTTCCTGTAAAATCAAAGCAGGTCCCGCAGCAATGATGTTCTCGATTTGAGGACCAACCGTCGTGCCGAACTTGGCAATAAACGGCATAATAGAAATGGTGATCATAGTGCCTGACAGTTTGACGGAATCGGACTTCAGGACTTTTCCCGTCGCCTTCAAGATACTCGGGTTCAGAATGACACCAAGAGTAAACGCATACAGCATCGGCAGGAAAATTACGGCGCCTATCCCAATAGATATTTTCTGAATGCCAACCAGTTCTGAAATACAGATGATCGCCAATACAAATACATGCAACCAGATATGTCGCATCGCAAATACATTGTTCCCCTTCACGCGGGCCTCCTTGTTTTTCTTCATACGCGCTCTGCTTCAGTATGATGAGTTTGGATTCAAGTACCAGCCTCAGGACAAGGAACACAGCGTTGCAATTGCAACAACACCGGAACTCGGCACCCCATATAGATCAGGCAATACGATTGATCTCGTTGAGCGTCGTTTCTGCCTTCGAGCTGGATAGCAGCGACGAGGCGCAAGATGCGAGCCAGAAGAATGACCAGGCGCGTTCAAGGAAGGCTTTTGGCGAGGCCGACAATAACGACTTGGAACTGTGGAACACGCCAACAGTCGAGGGGTGATTGAGAAAATTCGGAAGACAGGTCGCTTCTTTGGCCATCAAACCGATGGATATTTCCGCCAATTAAAAGCCAGGCCGCGCGCCATGCAAGGAAATATCGTAAAAACAGGCACCGGCAAACTGTTTGCCGGTGCCTGTAAAACTGGCGGTTACATTCTAGAACCGCACTCGGAAGCCCAGTGTACCTTTGTAACTATAGCTATCGGCGAAGTTTTCGAGACTGGTATTGACAGATCCCTCGCCATAGATCGAGTATTTGTCTCCGCTCCAGTTATAGCTGCCACCCAGACCGATACCACCCCAAAGACGTTCGTTCTTGCTGGCAAAACTCGTTCTTGAAACATCGACCTTGGTTCCATCGAGGAACTCGTAATAGACGTTCGCGATACCATAGAGGTAGGTTCTGTCGATGAGGCCGCTGGCGTTGTACCAGGAGTTCTGGTGTTCAACAGCCAGTCCGATGCGGCCCTGCAGGCTCTCACCGCGATCAAGGCTGATCCGCGCACCGAAGGCATCATTGAAGCTGTCGAAATCGACATTCGAGTAGGTCAACTGTGCCTGTGGCGTAACCGACCAGTTCTGATCGATCGCTACCCGCTTGCCGCTTTCCGCAGAGAAGGCATAACCCAAACCGTTGTTCCCGTCTGCCAGTCCCATATTGGCAAGATCAGACATAAGATCGCTGTCATACCAGGTAACCTGAGTCTGGCCATCAAGGTAGAAGCCGTTATCGCCATACCAAGTCAGCGTACCGCCAAAGCCGTAACCGTCGGTCGAAATTTCGCCGTTCCCGTAGACCGAACGTGTTTTGGCCTTACCGTGAGTATAGTGAATAGTGATCCCGCCAATCAGCTTTCCGTTTTCCTTCTCAGCCAGCATGCCTTCGAGGCCAGCCTGCAGTTTGAGTGTGTTGAAACTGTAATCCGTCCCAGACGTGGAAAAACGTGGATCGGCCTTTGTGTGAGCGCCTTCAATGCGCCCCCACACGCCGTTACCCTCAATCAGATTGCCAGCTTCTTCTGCTGGAGCATAGGGAGAGCCGACCGGATCAGCGCCTTCTGCGAGCATGATATTGCCTGCATTGCTCCAGTAGCGATTGCCGACGCGCTGTTGCAAAGTAGGCAGGCCGTTCAGGCCCAGCAGAAGCTGTGGATAGGCTTCGTAACCAGGGACACCCGGCTGGTAGAGTGGGACTTCCTCGCCGCCATCACCATCATCGCCGCCATTTGTTCCACCGCCATCAATAGGGTTCTTGATAGTCGAGCGCAGATACCAATCGCCATCGTTCGGATTGGTTTTGCCGTTTTTGTAGAGTTGATAGGCATAAGCACCACCGACAACGGCTGGTGCGCCCTGAAACTCATAGTCGCCCATCAACATAAATGTTGCATTGGACGCGCCAGCAATGTCGACAATCTTGATGCCCTCATTCGTCTGGGCGCCGCTGCCATTGATATTCTTGACAGCCAGAACGCCAGTTCCACTCGTGTTGCCATTGACGACCAGTCTGTCTGTTGCGGAACTGTCGTTGCCAAGCGCGGTTCCGATCCGAACGGTCCCGCCATTTCCGGTATAGTCGCTGGTCACGATTAACGTGGTCCCTGCTTCCGGTCCAAGGTCAACAATTCCTGAATTGCTCAATGATTTGAGCGACTGGTTGAAATCATTGAGTGCCAGAGTACCGGTCTGGGCCACAGTGAAATCAGAGTTGGAGCTGAAATAATTCACTCCGCCCGCCGCGAGCGTTCCCGCCTCGACAGATGTCGCGCCCGAGTAGGCACTCTGATTGTTGAGAATGGTGACGCCGGATCCGATCTGCCTAACATTACCTGTTCCGGAGATCACGCCATCGAACACGAGTGCGTCAGACCTGTTGAATGCCAGAATACCTTTGTTGTTGACGTCGCCGACAATTGAGCCCGATGTCCCGCCATCGCCAAGCTGAAGCAGCCCTGATGCAATGGTGGTGCCGCCACTGTAGGTTCCCGCACTCGTAAGGACCAGTGCACCGTCGCCGGTTTTGGTCAGTGCGCCTGTTCCGGCGATATTTCCCTGCTGGGTGAGGATCGTCCCCGCATCGGTTTCGATTGTCGCATTGCCAGCCCCTATGGTCGTCGCGCGATTCATCGCGATATTGCCGGTCGAATGCAGTGTGCCTCCGTTGATGCCAAACGGCCCGGAAGCTGCCCCTAGGTTTGCATCCGAACTGATCTGAACAGTTCCACCGTTGACCGCGGTTCCGCCAGCGTAAGTATTCTCGCCATTCAGGACAAGCGTACCAGTGCCGATTTTCGTTAGTCCGCCATTGCCGCTTATCACACCGTCATAATCGAGCCTCGTCGCACCAAACGTATCGATCGTACCACCCCGGGACTCAAGCACCGTAGCGCGATCAATCGTGAAATCGGTTGTCGTTCTCAGTGTGCCGCCATTAAAGGACATGCCACCCGTTGCACCACCGAGATTAACATTGCTCGCGATCTGTAGCACGCCGCCATTGATCGCCGTACCGCCTGTATAGCTATTGTTGCCCTGGAGAACCAGTGTGCCGAGATCTGTCTTGGTCAGTTGGGTGTTACCGGTAAGTACCGAGTTAATCGTCGCGGTATAACCGGCACCTGCAGCCGTACCATCACCCACACGGATAATCGACGAGGGAGCCCCCACTAAAGTGATCTGATCTCCGGTAACGACATAACCGTCGCTCGCAAACTGCATGCCTGCCGCACGAACTGCACCAACGCTATTGTCGACAGTTACAGTTCCGGCCGTAGCCATAAAGATGGCGAAGGCATCGTCCTGATATGGTGCGTTGATAGCTCCCGTTGGTTCGGTCCAGTTGATATTGGATCCACCGGACCCCGAACTCTGCCATGTGCCGGTGCCACCATTTACCGCCCCGTTGCCAATTGCACCATTTGATGCGGGCCACACGTCCCAATAGTTCAAATTCAATCCGCTCGTATTGACCAGATTGACCTGATTTGCGACCGCCGTCTGAACGTAGTAGCCGCTCGCGGGGATTGTTCCAACCGTCAAACCGTTATCGATCAAGGTGCCGTCATAGCTGATGACACGGTAAACACCGGGGTCGAACGATCCGCCCGGAGTGGCAACAACGTTGATCGTGCCGTCGAGGGTTAGGTTTCCATGAACTGTTGTCAGGTCGTTGAGTGCTCCCCCAACTACATTGGCCTGTCCGAAACTGTATTCGAGCGCCGAGCCATTACTAAGTGCGAGATCTCCGTTGATTGTCAGCGCTCCGGGAACGGCCCCTGCACGGCCCGGTGCAAGCGAACCGCCATTCTGTATTGTGACGTCGCCACCGATCGTGCCAGCACCACCAATTGTTGCGCCAGTTCCTACATCTGTCACACCCGTAGCAGCGCTTTGATTGCCATTCACATAAAGTGCGCCGCCCGTTACCGTAGTCGCGCCACCAAAGGCATTGGATCCCTCAAGGTTGAGCACACCGTCACCGGCCTTGGTAAGGCCGCCCGAACCCGTAATTGCCTGGGTTACATTGGTCGTGTTGTTATTCGTATCGAACGTGCCGCCACCGGCATTCAGAACAATGGCACGACTGCTCGCGAGATCGAACGAAGTGTCGAAACGCAGTGTGCCACTATCGAGAGTGACGCCGCCATTCGCATTGCCCAAGGCATTGTCGGCCGAGACAGCGATCGTGCCTCCATTAATTCTTGTACCACCAGAATAAGTGTTCCCAGCCGGGGCAGCAGGCGTCAAGGTCAGAACCCCAGTGCCGGTTTTCTCGACCGCGCCAGAGCCCACGATCTGGCCAATATAAGTGCCGTCGTCTGGTTGCGTGAAGCGAACGAGGCCGTCGTTCTGCACGTTATTGACGTTGTTGGCTATTACGGTTTTAACGGGAAGACTTTGCGCACGCGCTTCTAGAACGCCATCCGGACGAACGATCACGTTGCCGGTATAATCTTTATTGTTACCCGTCAGGGCCAGCGTTCCATCATTCACTGTAACAGTAGTGAATCCTGTGAGGCTACCACTTACCGTCCAGAGACCATCACCGTTCTTCGTCAGGGTGGTAAAGTTTCTGAGTGCACCCGCGAGGGTGTCGCTGGAGCCTAGAATACCTTGCAAAACTAGATCGTTAATACCGCCGCCGCCGTTAATATTGCCCGTTACGACTGAGTTTGGTTCAAAAGTGAGCGTATCGTTGCCCCCTGCGAAGCTCAGGTCGCCGACGACCTGAGCGCCAGTACGGTTGATGAAGTTGATACCGGCACCGCCGTTGGTCCCGATGACGCTACCGCCGCCGAGTTTCTGGATAGTTCCGTAGTTATCCACCGTATTCTTGGCGCCGGTTACCTGATCTTCGAACCAGATCGCCGCACTACTTTGCCCCTGAATCAGGCCTCGATTGATGATAGTGTTGCCGTAACCATGCACGTTGACGGCTTCGGCCCGCGTATTGGTGCCGTTTGCAATAACCCGGCCGCCTTGCTCGATTGTTAGCAGTCCGTTGCTGCCGAATTCAATGGTATTGGGACCGGTACCGAATGGGCCCGAACCGGATGGAGTGGAGTTGTTTGTGACGCTTGCGCCGTTACGGACATTGATCGTACCGCCATCTCCGATACTGATGGCAGGAGCGTTATTTGTGTTTATTCCTGCTCCTGACTGCACGTCAACAGACCGATTGTTATCCGAACGCCCCGTACCCACAGTTGCTGTCCACACTGCCGGTGCGGTCGACGTACAAACGGTTGAACTGCCCGTCGTTGTACATGCTGCCAGGGCTTGCGATGGAACCAAAGCAAGTGTTGCAGGAAGAAAAACAGTGAAGGCAAACGCCGAACACGTCGAAAGGAGGGCGTATTTCCGGTGCAGCATACTATTCTCCAGAATCAGCTAGTTTAGCTCTAGCTAACACATAGGAGTGCAATTTGTGGTAGCAAAACCGCAACACATGGCGATGTACTCGATATTCTCATTCCGTCTCATTGAAACACCAGGGGCGCTAAACCCTTACTGCGAAGCAGTATCAAACCAACACGAACCGTCGTGCCAGATGCAGTCCGTTGAACCCAAAAAGGATTTAACGATGCAATCGAAGTCTCCACGGGGCCACCGCAAAAACGGGAGAAGATATCTGCACGGTTCACGCCAGCGCACGACGCTTAAAGATTACTCTCCGCGCATGACCAGACCAATTTGGCTTTCCACTCTCCCAGCAACAAGCTCACTGCCGTGGCCTGCCGTCATGCCGGAGCTGACGTTTTGCAACATCGCGTGATTACATTGCAGAAATGACCGTTTAAGCACTCATGCCCACTTTGCGTAGCTTGCACCAGTTCACTTGGCAATCCCTCATACAGTGACCGTCGATTATGCAGTCAGCATGATTGTGTACACGGCCGCCGCTTGCACGGCTTTTGGCGAATAGACGAGCGGACAATGGTTTCCATCGCGCCAACCATTAAAAAGATTCTGATAATTTAATGTTTCTGGAACACCCGACTGCCCCGGATTATTGATAAACAGGCTGTTATCCCAACCCCCAACGTCGATCACCATGCGAACCGATGGCCCCGCCAGAACGGAAAAATCCGCAAGCCGATAGTTGGCATAATTGAGCGTCGAACTGCTTCCGCCGAGACCGATTGGCTGCAAGGACCAGTTTTCTTCCGTCAGTTCCTGTAAAGGGTGCTGCAAATGCAGCTTGTGGATATGCCCCCATGACCATTGTTCGGGATCGGAGCCCATCATAACTTCGCATTCGGCAAAGCCATCGTTGAGGCTTTGGACAATCTGTTCGGCCATCTGCGCATCGCCATGCGCCCCTTCCAGCCATACCACGATGCTCGGCGCATCGAACGGGAAGAGCAACGGAACTATCTGCGGCGTCGCACCTTCCGTCCGGGCGGCAAGCGGGCCGAGATGTTTACTGAACCAAACCTCGAAGAAGGCAGCGGCGGCGGACCCAGGCGTGAGATCGCCATCCCAGTTTTGCAGCAGCCGCCATACAGGCATCTCAGTAACCGCCAGCATGGTCGACAAACAGGCGAGCACACGCCCGGCAATCGGTGAGAAAGTCGAGCATTGCAAGTATGCGCAATCCGCAAGCGAAATCGGTTCGCTGCGCGACAATTCGCGATGAAGCGTATCGTGCCTGCTGCTGTCGAGCCACTCGTAACCTATGGCCGGATTGGAACGCGACCAATCGTCAGGCACGTTCATCGCATTGGCCGTCGCCACGAAACCGTGCGCCGGATTGATCTCGTAGGGTCCGGCCTGCGGCGGCAAATATCCGCCCCATTCATAACGCCCATCTCCCGGCACAGGGAGAAGTCCATCCCAATTGATGCGAACAGGCGTCGCACCGGATGGTTTCCAGGCGATCGTGTTGCTGGTATCGGCATAGATATGATTGACGGAGGGACAACCCCAACCTGCTAGTGCATCCGAATACACCGAATAGCTGGTCGCTCGCATGACTGAGAGGCTGGCCATATACGGTGCCATGCCGGCATCCAACCAGACAGTGCGCAATGCGAAGGCGCGATTATTTTTCGCGTCCTGATACAGGAGCGGACCGTGGCGGGTGAATTTAAGCGCAACCGTCTGATCCGGGCAACCCTTCACGGAAATCGGCTCCTCTATCGTCTGGACGCGTTCCTGGCCGTTGTCATAGGCATACAGATCGGGATCGTCCACGTTGGTCTGATAGACATAAATGTCTTCCTGATCTGCACCGAAAATCGTCAGCCCGAAAGCGGCAGTGCCGTTGTGGCCCATCGATATGCCCGGCACCATTGGTTCACCCGCGCCGATCACGTCCAGCCCTGGCATCGACAGATGAACGACATAACGGATCGACGGCAAGACATGCATGCGATGCGGATCGAGAGCCAGGATCGGGCGACCCGTATCAGTTTTCGCCGCCGATATGGCCCAGTTGTTCGATCCCTCCTCGAATGCGGCCCTGCCAATTTCACCGGACGAGGCAATCGAGGTCCATAGAGGTGCCTCCTCAAGTGTGGCGGCAAGCCGGTCCCTGGTGAAGGTCGCCGGGCTGACGGCAAGATTGAAATCGCGCAGAACCCGATCCGTCATGATCGCCGGATCGAACCCGTCGACCGGTTGCGGGTCGACACCGTGGGACAATTCTTTCCGCAACTGATCGAGTCTCGCGCCACGTTCGATTCCGGCTGCTGCCATCACTTTAGACCGCAGAAGCTCGGATGATGCATTGCGCGTAAGCGAGTGGGTCCGTACGCGCACGACATCCGCCGGCTTCCAGCGATCCGGCCGATGACCCAGCAGTACAAACTCCGGCGGCAGCGCTATCGAACCCGCGTCGCAGGCATCAACATAGGCATTGATGCCAAAGGCAAATGCGGTGCATATTTCTTCCGAATCCGGCCCATAGGCTTTCCATTCGGGAGCCATGTCGCCGCGGTAGAGCAGCAGTCTTGCAGCTCTGTCCTGTTCGAGATAACCGGGACCGAAATCGCGCGCCAGCAGGCCAAGACCGCGCTTACGCGCGATATCGATCTGCCAGAGGCGATCACGCGCGGCGTTCCAGCCCTGGGCAAAGAAAAGATCGTAAAGGTTGTTAGCCCGAATATGGGCAACACCCCACAGATCCACCGTGATGGCTACGTCCTGTTTAAGGCCGGAGACCTGCCGGGCATCCAGCCTCGTCGTATACGGCCTCACATCGACCATGGCCGCACCCGTCACGCTTTATTCAAGCCCGAGAAACAGGCCCGTATGGAGCCGCGCCCGTTCGACAAGGCTATCTTCGAAGATATGCTCGCCCAAAGTATGCAGGCCATCGCCGCGCACGCCGATGGAATCGAGCGTCGGGATGCCGAGCGCGCCAGTGAAATTGCCATCAGACCCGCCGCCCGAACTCTGTGCGGTCATGGAGAAGCCGATCTCCTTGGCAATGTCATTGGCGAAGTTAAAGAGCTTCATATCCTGCGGCTGTGCATTTTCCCACACCGGCCGCGTCACGCCGCGCGTCACGATGAATTCGACATCGTCTTTCATGCCCGCAAGTGCCATGATCCTCACAACGCCATCTTCGAGATCCTTCTGGGTCTTGGCCATACTAAGCACTTCGGCCTTGCAGTTCGAGGAAACGCAATTGACCCATTGTCCCGCCTGAATGACTCCGACGGAGAACGTGCAGTCATCCGAGGAGAGCGCTTCAATATCGATGATCTTTTCAGCCATGCGGCGGATGGCGGAGCGGCCTTCCGTCAATAGCCAGCCGGCATGGCTGGGCCGTCCGACCGTCTCGAGATTAAAGCGGGCAATCGCATAGCGACCCACCACAGCACCACCATCGCGCCGTGCAGGTTCGGGCACCAGAACATACTTGTTCTTGAGAGCTTCGTGCTCAATCAGATCACGCGTCGAGGGGGTTCCGACTTCCTCATCGGGCGTCAAAAGGAAAGTGACGGGCAGTTTCGTTGTCAGTCCCGAGCGAGCGATCTGGCGCATGGCTTCGAGAGCGACGAAATTCCCGCCCTTCATATCCTGGATGCCGGGGCCATAAATCCTGCCAACTTCGCGGCGAAAGGGATTTACATTAATGACGCCGAGCGGATGTACTGTATCGAGATGACCGGACACCAGAACGCCCGGCTTGCCCTGATCCGCATGCGGGAAGCGTGCACGCAGAGAGCCGCCAAACCCCATGCGTCCGGGAATGAATTCGATGCTCGCACCCGCGGCGGCAAAATCATAAGCGGCAACGTCAACCATGCGGTTTACGGCGTCAGCATCAAAGGTCGGGCTTTCCGTCTCGATCCATGGGCGCAGGCGCCCGATCATCTCGTCGAGATCGAATGACAGTTCATGCGCACTCATGCGGCAAATTCCTTGTTCACAGGCAGACGAGTTTCCACGATCCGGGCATAGATCGACGATCCGATGGGCAACGTTGCGGGATCTAGGGTAAAGGCGGGATTGTGAAGGGCAGCTTTGCCGCCATGCAGCACATTGATGTAGGCACCGGGCACACGTGCGAGCATGTCGGCAAAATCTTCACTGCCCATGAAAGCCGGGCAATCGTCGGTCACGTTTTCCTCGCCCAGAACATCACGTGCAGCCGCGATATAAGCCTCAGCCAGTTCGTGATCATTACGCAAGACATCGAACACATTGCGAATTTCGACATCGACGGTAATGCCGTAGCCTGCCGCGACACCGGCGCAAATATCGCGCAGGCGACTTTCGGCAAGATCGCATATGCGCTTTTCGAAATAGCGGATGGTACCGGTGATGGACGCGACTTCCGGCACGATGTTGTAAGCGCTGCCGGTGTGAAACTGGGTGCAGGAAACAACACAAGCTTCAGTCGCCGGAATGTTGCGAGAGACTATAGTTTGCAACTGACCGACCAGGTCGGCACCGATCACTAGCACATCGCGCGAATTATGCGGCTGGGCGGCATGGCTGCCTTTGCCGGTCAGCTTGATGTCGAAGAAACTCGCACCGGCCATGGCCGCGCCCTTGCGGATAACGGCTTTACCGAGCGTGCCCAGGGGCTGGTTGTGCATGCCGTAGATTTCATCGCACGGAAAGCGCTCGAACAGGCCTTCCGCGATCATACCGCGTGCGCCACCTAACCCTTCTTCGGCGGGCTGGAAAACGAAAACGGCATTACCTTCGAAATTGCGCGTTGCCGCGAGATATTGCGCGGCACCGAGCAGCATCGTCGTGTGGCCATCATGGCCGCAGGCATGCATGCGTCCGGGGTTCTGCGAGCTATATGGAACGCCGGAAATTTCGTCTATAGGCAGCGCATCCATATCCGCGCGCAGGCCGACCCGACGATTCCCGGCATTACGCCCCTTCAGGATGCCAACAACGCCGGTCTTGGCAATACCGGTGTGAACTTCATCGAAGCCCCATTTTTCCAGAAGAGCGGCGACAACGCCCGACGCGTGTTTCTCCTCAAAGCCGATCTCGGGATGACGATGCAAATCCTCAAAAACCGCGCGCATCTCGCCGGCTTTCTCCTCAATAAACGGTATGATGGGCATGATTTCATTCCTGTTTAAAATCACTCGGAAAATCTTGGGGGGCCTGTGACCCCAATCAGACAACGGTTAGGCGACGGGTTGTCCCGCCGCAAAATCCCAGAAACGACCGGGAGCCGCTTCAATCAGTGCGCGCGTATAGTCATGCGACGGACTTCTCAGCACATCGTCCGCATCCCCCTGTTCAACCACCTTGCCACGCTTCATCACCAGCACCTCATCGCAGATTTGTGCTGCAACCCGTAGGTCATGCGTAATGAAGATGATGGCGATACCGGTATCTTTCTGGAGCTCTGCCAGGAGATCGAGAACTTGCGCCTGCACCGACACATCAAGCGCCGACACAGCCTCGTCCGCAACCAGAATATCCGGCCGCAGGGCGACCGCGCGGGCAATTGCGATGCGCTGGCGCTGCCCCCCTGAAAACTGGTGCGGATAACGCTTCAAAGCATCGTCCGGTAAGGATACGATCTTCAAAAGCCGCTTTGCTTCCGCAACGGCATTTTCATAAGAGACACCGTAGTTAAGCGGCCCTTCGGTCAGGCTTTGTTCGATGGTCCAGCGCGGATTGAGCGAGCGGAACGGGTCCTGAAATACAACCTGAAGTTTTTTTCGAAACGGCTTCATGTCGCGCTTGCCAAGATGGGCGATGTCGCGGCCATCGACAACGATCTCGCCTTCCGTCGGCTCGATCAAGCGCATGATCGACCGCGCCACCGTCGTCTTGCCGGAACCAGATTCACCAACAATACCAAGTGTGCGACCCGGCTGGAGATCGAAGGTGACTTCGCTCGATGCCTTGACGCCGGGTTTTCTTTTGAAAATGCTGCCGCTCTTGTAGGTCATACCGAGATTACGGACCTGAATTATCGGATCGCGTCCCTGCGGTTCGCGCGCCGCACGTGGAATGAGGCTTGGTACCGAACTGAGCAAGTCTTTCGTATATTCCTGCTGTGGCTGTGTCAGCACCTGTCGAATTCTGCCATGCTCCACGATCTCACCGTTGCACATCACGCAGACCCGGTCCGCGATCTCGGCAACCACGCCCATATCGTGCGTGATGAACAGCACGGCAGTTCCATGCTTATCTTGCAATTCGGCAATAAGCGACAAAATCTGCTTCTGCGTCGTCACATCAAGTGCTGTCGTCGGTTCATCGGCGATCAGCAGTATCGGCTCCAGAATGAGCGCCATGGCGATCATGATGCGCTGTCGCTGTCCACCAGATAGTTGGTGCGGATAGCTCTGATAAATGCGCTCGACATCGGGCAGATGCACCTGCTCCATGATGTTTATAACTTTGGCGCGTTTTGCATCTGCAGACAATCCAGTATGAATATCTAGCACCTCGGTGATCTGTTCGCCCACCCGCATGACGGGATTGAGTGCCGTCATAGGCTCCTGAAAGATCATGGAAATGCGCTTGGCGCGGATTCTCTTCATATCGTAGGGCGACAGCTTGAGGAGGTCCTTGCCATCCAAGCGGATCGCGCCGCCCTCCACCTTGAGGGCATGCTTGGGCAAAAGCCCCATCGCCGTCAGCGAGGTCACCGATTTGCCCGATCCGGATTCGCCGACGAGGCATACTGTTTCACCCTTGCGGATATCGAAGCTGACTCCACGCAGGACGGGTGTGCCGCCTGGCAAGGCCACGACGAGGTTCTCCACCTCAAGCACAACGGTCTCTTGCGATAAATCACGATTGCGCAATTCCATATCAGCCCTCCCGCTTCTTGAGACGTGGATCGAGACTATCGCGCGCCGCATCACCCAGAAGATTGATCGACAGTACGCACAATGTCAGCAACAGGCCGGGCCAGAGCACAATCGAAGGTTTGATACGGAAGAACTGGCGGCCCTCCGCCATAACATTGCCCCAAGTCGGAATCTCTGTGCTGATACCGGCACCGAGGAACGATAGGATCGCTTCGGTCAGGATCGCCGAAGCGACGATGTAAGTCGCCTGTACAATCAGCGGTGCCATCGTGTTCGGCAGAAGATGCCGAAACAGAATTTTCGGTGTGCTGGAACCGAGCGCCAACGCTGCTTCAACATAAGGCTCTTCCCGGGCACTCAGAATAATCGAACGGACCAGACGCACCACGCGCGGAATCTCGGGAATTGTAATCGCCACAATCACCGAACCGACGGACGGCCCGTTTAGCGCAACGAGCGCGATGGCGATCAGGATCGACGGCATCGCCATCAGGGCATCCATCATGCGCATGATGATCGCATCGGCGGAACGAAAGAAACCAGAGATGAGACCAATGAAGACACCGGCCGCAATCGACGCCGTTGCGGCCAGAAGCCCGATCAGGAGCGAGATCCGCCCGCCAAGGATCATGCGCGAGAAGAGATCGCGACCGTAATTATCCGTGCCGAGCAGATATTCGTCCGAAGGCGGTTTCAGGCGCATCAACGGGTTCATGGTCAATGGATCGTGTGGCGCGATCCAGGGCGAGATGAGAGTGAGCAGAACGATTACGGCAAGAAGAACGCCCGCAATCAGTGGCCCGATACCGACGCGAGCGACGCGCGGCAACGAGAACAGGCGAAGCATCCAGTGCATGCCGGCCGATGTCGATTCAGAGCGCATCAATAACGAATCCTCGGGTCGAACAAAGTATAGGAAAGGTCGATCAGCAAATTGACGAACACGTAAAGCGCACTCGTCAGAAGGATCATGGCCTGAATGACCGGGTAATCGCGCGCGAGCACCGCATCCACGGTCAGGCGACCGATGCCCGGAATATTGAAGATGCTCTCGGTGACGACGACACCGGAGATAAGCAGAGCAAAACCCGTACCTACAATCGTGACGACCGGCACGGCCGCATTCTTGAGCGCATGCACGAAAAGTAGACGGCGGTCACTCACTCCCTTGGCACGGGCGGTTCGGATGTAGTCTTCACCCAGTACATCCAGCATCGCCGCACGGGTCATTCGGGCGATGAGCGCGATATAGATCGAGGCCAATGTCAGGGAAGGCAGGATTGCGCGTTCCATGAAACCACCGAAGCCCGATGAAATCGGCTTGAAACCCTGCACCGGCAACCAGCCGAGATTGACAGAGAAAATCAACAACAGCACATAACCGACCAGAAACACAGGCACGGAAAAGCCGAGAACCGAAAAGCTCATCACGAGATAATCGATCCAAGAACGATGTCGCCATGCCGCGACGACGCCCATGGGGATCGCCACAAGAACTGCAATGATGATTGTCAAAACGGCAATCGAAATGGTCGGACCGATGCGTTGCGAGACCATGTCCATTACCGGAACGCCGGAAATCAGCGATACACCGAGATCGCCCTGCAACATATTACCCATCCAGGTGAAATATTGGGTCAGGATCGGTTCATTAAGGCCCATGGCCTCGCGAATGCGTTCCAGTTGCTCGGTCGTCGCCGTGTCGCCTGCGAGGATCGCCGCCGGATCGCCGGGCGTCAGGCGCAGAAGAAGGAAAACGAAGATCGATACCAGCAGCAGAACCGGCACTAGCGCAAGAATGCGTTTTATCAGATAGACAGCCATATACGCGTCCCACGTGAGGCGGAACCGCAGGGGGGAGCCGGTTCCGCATTGAACAGGGCGCTATCACGCCAGGGAGATTTCAGCGCGATAGAGGTGGCAGGATTATTCCTCTGTCTTTTTCACGTTCCAAAAGACCGGAACAGGCGAGCCAAGCATATCCACGATATTTGCTCGGCGTCCCTGTGGTGGATTATACTCGCCAAGCGGAATATAGAGCACATTCTCAAGCGTATGCGCCTGTATCTTCTCGATCACAACCTTGCGGTCTTCCGGTGACTGCGCGTTGATATAGTCCTTCTTCAAAACTTCGATCTGGTCGTCCTTCGGCCAGCCGAACCAACCCTGATCGCCACGGCCGTTGAGCATTACCGAATTGAGCGGCGTTGCGATTTCTGGAATCTGCCAATTGGTGAAGAAGATATTCCAGCCGCCTTTCGATGGCTCTTCCTTGGAAGCGCGGCGACCGACCAGCGTCTGCCAGTCCATCGGCTGCATATCAACCGTGAAACCGGCCGCGCGCAATTGCTGTGCAGCGACGACAGGCTGAGGTGAAAGGCTGGTCACATCCGTCGGCTGCATCATCACAACCGGCTTGCCGTCATAGCCAGCCTTTTTAAGGAGCGCCTTGGCTTCTTCAATATTGCCTTTCGCAGTTATGGTTTCGGCGCCGATATCGGTGGCATTCGGCGTACCACAACCGAAAATCGCGCCGCAAAGCTTGTAATAGCTGGGGTCCGCCATAAGCGCGGCCAGTACCGGCTCCTGCGACATGGCAAGGAAAGCAGCGCGCCGAATATCAGGATTGTCGAAAGGAGGATGCTTGAAATTCAGGCGACCCATGGTCTGGTAGCCAAGCGGATCGCGCTTTTCCAGAACGACGGAATCGTCCCCGTCGAACAGCGGAACCAGATCAACCGGCACCTGCTCTAGATAATCGATTTCGCCGCTCATCAGCGCATTGACCGCCGTCTGCGCGTCAGTCATTGTAAGCCAACGTACCTTGTCCACATTCACGACCTTGCCCCCAGCCATCCAGCTCGCAGGCTCTTTTCGCGGAACATAATCCTCGTTCTTGACGTAGCTGACACCGACGCCCGGCTGGAACTCCGCAGGGACGAACTTGAACGGGCCCGAACCGATATGTTCGGTGATGGCAGTGTCCGCAGGGGTCGCTGCAATGCGGGCGGGCATGATGAAAGGGGGAAGGGCAGCCTGCTTCGACAGCGTATCGAGGAACGGTGCGAAAGGTTCCCTGAGCGTCCATACCAGCGTCTTGTCGTCGGCGACCTTGAGTGATTCCGTAATGTCCATGATTAGCTGGCCGCCCGCGTCGCGCTTGGCCCAGCGTTGCAGCGACGCCACTGCATCGGTTGCGGTAACTGGTGTGCCATCGTGGAACTTGAGTCCATCACGCAGCGTCAACGTATAGACTTTCTGGTCGTCGGAAATCGTCCAGTCCGCCATTTGCGGCTGCGGCTTGAAATTCTCGTCCACAGCGATCAGCACATCGTAGATCATATAGGCATGATCGCGCGTGATATGCGCCGTGGTAATAATTGGATCGAGCACACGTAGATCGGAATGCATGACAGCAGTCAGGGTCGTTTCAGCCCATGCATTGCCTGGTGTGTTGCCAGCACCGAGTGCGATCAGAGAAGCGGCTAGTCCATACTTCATCCGGCGAACAATTGGGCCGGAGGCAGGGGATTTGAAAAACAACATCTGAGTGGTTCCTCTGAAAGTTTTTTTGTTTGTTTATTGTTTGAATTCTTTTCCGAACGGTTCGAGCCGAATACCCGGGCGCAGATATTTCCATGGCAGTTGAGCGGGGCTCAACGGCATGGCGCCTGGAGCAGTGCACACCAGAAGCTTCTCGGCAATCGGCGCGAAGTCGGCGCGGAAATGCACAGAGCTTTTATTGACGAGAATGGCTTCCTGTTCCGGCTCGATACCCACCATGCGATACAGCGCGCGATCCGCCATTTGCGCGAGATTGGTCGTTACCACGACGCGCGTTCCGCCAAGCCGCAGACATGCCGACAGCCCCATATGCAACCATGCACCGCCATAATACGGTCCAGTTGCATGCACTTTGCCATCAGAAAGTTTCTCTACCTGAAACCGCGCTGTGAATGGCGCATCTCCGGCGATACCGGACTTGCCGCCTAGCGATATTTCGATTTCGGCGCCCTCGCCTGCCCGATGAGCGAGTGCTGCAGCGTCTGGATCGTGCATGCAGCCGATGGATGCCCGCTCGGCACCACAGGACACGAGTGCCCGGAGCATGCCTGTCGTGTCAGAGCTGCCGCCAGCGCCCGGATTGTCCTGCGTGTCGGCAATCACAACGGGACGCGTTGCATTGCGGGAAAGTTCGATCGCTTTTTCGACACCTTCTTCAGGCTGATAGGCAATGCCTGCAAATGAGCTTTCCGCGGCAGCAAGTGCATCGGCAATGGCATCCGCACAACACTCGACCGCAGCGCGATCCCACCCATAGGCGAAAACAGAGGGACCGCATTCAGCAAAATCGGCAGCAGGAAAGCCCATGAAGAGCGAAGCCGTCTGCACGTTTTCCGGCAAGTTGACAGTCATGCCATAAAGGGCCTTGGCGGGCTGCTCGTCGGTGCATTGCCATGCAATTGGAATGAGATAATCGCCCCGGCGCATCGTCTTGTGCCAACCATCCGATCCGTCCATCAGCGCCTGCAACGCCTCGGCCGAACGAAAACCGGTTTCAGCCATATCGACGTGCGGGTAGGTGCGGAAACCAACCATGACATCGGTAAGATCGAACATGCGCTTTGTTATATTACCGTGCAGATCGAGGGCAACGGCAATCAGTTCAGTGGGGCGAACAGCTCGAACCCGCTCCAGCAATTCACCTTCGCCATCATCCACATGCGCCGCAACCATTGCACCGTGTAGGTCGATGAAAATTCCGTCGAGCGGACCGCAATCCTTCAGCCCTGCCACGATTTCCGTGACTATAGCCTCATAGGCGTCTTGCGTAACTGGTGCGGACGGTATGGCACCCGCCCAAAGGATCGGCACAATCTCCCATCCTGCTTCGCGTGCAAATTGCAACGCACCGGCAATACCCAGATTGACGTCTTGCGCACGCTCGATAATCGCATCGCCACGTGACAGTGGAATATAGCCACCGCCTTGAACAAATGCCGCCTTATCAGCTGGAGCCACGGCAAACGTGTTCGTTTCATGCAAAAAGCCAGCAACAGCCACGCGTTTTGACACGAGCTTACTCCCAATTCATCGATTTGCCCCCTCGGGCAGGAACGTGTATCTGTGAGCGATACATCTATATCTATTTTTATCTTAGGAACCAATTTTGGCTCTTGTCAATCCTAGAACGACGACTAAAGATTTTTCCCATGAACACGTTTCGAGACTTGGGCGGTATCTCCACTTTTCACCCCGACGAGGGGGAAGCGTACAATGAGGATCCATTATTCCTGCGCTCTGTTGCGCGGACCGTGGCCGTCATGATGGCGTTTCAGAAGGCGCGACAGCCGCTGTCGCTGAGCCAAGTCGCGACTGCGGCGGGAATCGACCGCAGTGCGGCACAACGCATCGTTCATTCGTTGCAGAAACTGGATGTAATCGCCCGCGATCCCGCAGACCGCGGCTATTTACCAGGCCTGCGCATTCTCGATATGACCCATGATCTGTTGCGGCTCAATCCGATGCTGCAACGCGCCAACCCGATCATGCTGGAGCTGCGACGCCGCGTGCACGAACGAGTTGACCTTTCGCTTTTCGATGATGTTCGCGTTGTGTATGCCGTGCGCATGCCCTCGAAGCATGAAATATTCAGCGCGACACTCGTCGGACATGCTGTGCCAACTTATTGCACGGCCGGTGGTGTGGCCATTCTTTCAAAACTGCCTGACGAAAGAATTGCCGACATCGTTGGCCGCTCCGACCTGACGCCCTTCACGCCCCATACGATTCAGTCTCTGGCAGAGGTAATGGGAGAAGTGAAGGCCACGCGGGAGCGCGGGCATTCTGTCCTGTGTCGCCAGCTTTTATATAATGAAGTTGCGATCGGGGCAGCCATTCTTGATGCAGAAGGCAATCCGGTCGGCGCAATTCATGTGGCTGGTAGCCTGCAGGAATGGACGGCTGATAGCTTCAGTGAGAGTTTCGGACCACTCGTTGAAAATGCCGCACGCACTGTTTCAGAACGCCGGTGACCGTTTGGGTCAACGTGTTGGCACGTCATATTCAAGGCCATTGCCATGCAGGACCCGGTTAATTATTTTGATCGTGTCAAAGTCTACTTGAGGATACTGATGACTACGCCGCCTATCATTTCTGATTTTGCTTCCGTAATACAAACGTCTCTTGCTCCTGTCTTTCTATTAGCGGGCACGGCAGGCTTCGTGAATATCTATACAACTCGTCTTGGAAGAGTATCGGATCGCCTGAATGAGGTTGCTGAAAGGTTGGAGCGAAACGAAACGTCACGTGTGCAGCTCGCTTATCTACGGAGGCGGACGCTTGCCCTGGAGATTGCCGTGGCGCTAGGAGTCATCGCTGGCGTCTGCACGGGTGCGGCAACGTTGAATCTTCTCGCTGGAGCCCTCTCGTTCGGACTGCGCCACGAAAATCTCTACTGGTTTTTTGGAGGAGCCATCGTCTCGCTCATACTGTCTCTCGTTGCATTCTTGTTTGAATTGCTTCTCGCGGGACGAAACATGTTACGGCAGATTCGAATGGATCAAGCTGGAGAATGAGACAATCGTTTCTGGTGCGAGGCGCTTGGGCGGCGTGGACAAATTTGAGCCAGTATCTTGCGGAGGCAATGGTGCGGTTTGATGAAGCGCTATGGCTTTGTTCCAAACCGGATCATCCTCGATAAACTTCGTTCCCACGATGCGGCAAAGGCGGACCGGACTACCATAATCTTGAAACTTTCAACGGTGGAAAGTGCCGGCTGTATCGTGTGAAAGTAAGGTACCACGGGTCTCTCGCAACCTCGCAAACTTAACGTGATACCACTAAAAGTGTAATCAGCGACGCGAGAACTTCACCGGCGCCGTGATAGTCCTGTTGACATCGGGCGGTGGTGCGGGAACCGGTGAGGCACGCTGGACCAGCGACAGGACTTCGCTGTCGAGTTCGGGAAAGCCCGACGAACATGCCAGCGAAGCCGACAGGACCTTGCCCGTTTCGTCGATACGGAAGCGGACATAGACGACGCCTTCCTCGCGACGAGACTTTGCGCCCGCGGGATAACGCTTGCGCCGCTCCAGATGCGCCATCAGCCGCGACTGCCAGCGGGCCGGACTGACCGAAGACGCAAACAGGCCCGATGCCGACTGGCGTGCTGCGTTGCGACTAGATTGGGTCACCTGCGCCTGTGCCTGATTCAGCTGCCGCGACACAGCCTGCTCCTGTTGGCGCTGTTTGACCGGCTTCTCTTTCGGTTCTTCTTTCCGAACGATTTTCTTTTCCAGTTCGGGCGGTTTTGGCCGGGCAATCGGTAGTGGAACCTCGACCTTGTCCAGTTGAACCAGTTCTTCCGCCTGTTCGTCCCCAACCGGCTCCGGCTCCTGTTGGGCTATTTCCTCCGGCTGTTTCGGCTCCTCTATCGGTTCTTCCACATTTTCTGCAGGCGCGCTGGCATCCGCTGTTTCCTGATCGGGAGAGACTTCGTTTTCTTCCGTCACTTGCGCTTCCGGCATTTCCGCAAGCTCGATCATGATCGCCGCTGGCGGCATGTCGTCAGCAGCGACCATCGCGGCATCACGCAAGAGCCACAGCGCCGTGCCAACATGAATAGACAGAACCATGAGCCCGGCACCGGCCCATAGGGTAAACTCCGAAAAGCCGTTGCCGAAACTCCGATCGTCTTCAATATGCTTCATGTCGAACTGACTTATGTCCTTTGGTGCTTCAGACGCAGGCTTCCACCCGTTTTTGCGGTCCGACGAAGAGAAGCAGGCCTGCGCAAAGCAGTACGTTGATCGCCATTTCGAAATGCCAGAAGAGGCGTGAGCCGAGTGCAAGCGCAACAATGCAGAGGATGACGATCAAGGCGAGGACCGACAGCCGGAAGAGACGCGGAAACGCGCCGAGCCTTCGCCAGAGCGAAAGCGTGCGACGCGCAATACGATTGCTCTCGAGCCAGTGCAGGGCCCGCGATGACAACTGGATGAAACAAAGCAGCGCGCAGAAGCCAAACAGAGCGGACGGCATCAGCCAGACCTGCAAGCCAACCAGCGCGGCCCCGCTGAGCAGAAAGCCGAGTGCTAGATAACCTGCGCGTTGTCTTTCGTCGGGATAAGGTGCTGTTTCGCCAGATGTGAAATCCCCGTTACGGGTCGACAGGTCGACAGCGTTCATTCAAACATCTCCCGCACAAGTGCATGAACACGACGGAAAGCTGTCTCCGCACCCGCGACCACCCGGTCTTCTTCGGCTTCGCTCAGTGCGATCTCGTCCAGCGCTGCGGTAAAGGTCCGCCAGTGCAGCCCGCGTCCTTCCGGTGCACCGGCCAGATGACGGGCGCCGAACTTTTCATGAAGTCCAAGCTTTTCCGCCTCTTTCAGCAGGAATGCGGCGCCGAGATTGGAGCCTTCCGCCACATAGAGCCAGCCAAGGGCCGTCGGAATATCGACCGGCTGCCGGACGGTGAATGCCGGTTCTCTATCCGTCGCCGGATGCGGATGCGCCAGATCGTCCAGATCCTGGCTAATCTGCGCGAAGCGGCGCCGGCCTTTCAGATCAGGCAGAAGCGCATCAAGTGCCTTGTTGCCATAGAGTGCGTCGATATCGCGGTGGAACTGATATTGCATCGCCGCAAAAAGCCCGTAGCGATCACGGCTTGCGAAGGGATTTCCACGCATGATGCTCTGATCCAGCCGTTCATGCGTCTCTGCCGTGCACGCCTTCAGGCGTTTCGAACGAAGAAGGGCGGGGTGTCGGATAATGACGGCTTCTGACATGACGTTTTTCCCTGTTTTGATTGAATCAACCGATCGGACAGCCGACGAAAGACCTTGCGAACTTCCGTCGTTCCGCATTTCAGCCTAAAAGTGGAAATTGAGACCAACCTTCACGGTGTGCGTATCGAGAGAGTTCGATGCCTTGCGTCCATTCACGACACCGGAACTTCCCTGATGTTCGACGATTTCGTAAATCGGGCGCTCCCTCGGCTCGCAGAATTTCCCCCCGAGGATTTCGCAGATGAATGGCTCCGGCGGCACGATCTCCGTCCCGACCTGCTCGGTCGTGGTGTAGTTGCCGCTGGTTCCCGCGCGTCCGTTCTCGAAATTGAAGCTGCGATTTCCATACCGGCTGTAGGTGTAGTCCGCCTTTACCGACCAGCGGTCGTTGATCGCGTATTCCACGCCGCCGCCGACCGTCAGGCCAGCACGCGTTCCCGAGGACTGGTCGACGGCAAACATGGCCGTGTCTTTCTGGCCCATCATATCCTGCGTGTAGCGATATTGATCGCGGGTCTGTCTTTCATGCAGGAAGGCAACGCCTGCAGTACCGTAGACGAGCCAGCGATTGTCGAGCGCATAGCCGAGACGGCCGCGAACCGAACCGGTCCAGTCGATATCGTAATGGGTCACTGACTGGATGCCCGCTACGTCATTGATCGGCTGAAGCCATTCCTCCTGCATCATGGCCGTCTGCGAACCACGCATACGCGTCTTGCTGACATCGGCTTCGATGCCGAGCACGACCCGGTTGCCGAGCTGGTAGTTGTAACCGGCCTGAACGCCATAGAGCGGCGCGGTACCGAAGCCGCGATCTGCCGATTCAGAAGCGGAAATAGGGTCGGCGCTACCGTTGAGCGCCGTGGTGGTGCCCCATGCCCGCCCCGATGACATGCCGGTATGGACACCGGCATAGAACCCCGTCCAGTCGACGCCCGGCGCAGTGCCCTGCCAGCGGGAGAAGCGCGATAGTTGCGGCAGTTTCTGGTCACCTCCGAACGTGCTCGTCAGGCCTGCATAGAAAGTGCGGCCCGGTCCGGGCTGGTTCACCAGCCCCAGCGGATCGACATAATACTGATCCGTCAGATTTTCGATGCGGGCTGTCGCGGTCAGGCTGTCGGTGACCTTGTACTCGGCAAAAACATCCACCAGCGCATAAGGCTTCCATCGCGTCTGCGAGATGAATTCGCTGGCGCCCGTCGCCGTCACATCACCATGGCCGATGGCACGCGGACCGATATAGGAAACGCGCCCGCCAAGTGTCAGCCTGTCTTCCAGCATTTTCTGCGACAGTGTCAGATCGACGGAATATTTCGGCGGAACATGGTTGGTCGCATAGTCACCATAAAGCGACTTGTTTCCGCATGAATCTGCCGTGCGGCAAAACTCCGCATCGATATAATAGTTGGCCGACAGATCGACAGTGAAACCTCCGGTTTCGTACCGGCTCGAGAATTCAAGACCTGAAAAGCGGGCCCGGTCGATATTGTGAATCCGCATGCTGGAATAACCGAGAGGGCTGCTCCACCACTCGCGGGAAATATAGTTCTTGATGTCCCAGTTGAAGTAACCGAGCTTCATCATGAGCGTATCATCGCTCTGGAAAACATCGTTCCGCTTGAGATTTGCGCCGATATCCCAGTTATTGCCCCGTTCGGGAGCAAGGTCCGGCTGGATCACGGTGAAAACACCCATGGATTCGACCGTGCTCGGGAAACGCAGCGCATTGGAATAGTTGACGTAGAGCTGCGCGCCGTCGAAAGGTTCGACTACGACGCCCGCCGTCGGGCTTATCCCGCCTTGCGAACGATCGCTCGGCTCCTCTTCCACATTGGAGCTCTCGCCCCGGTTATGCGAGGAGTAATGCGAATAACGCAGGCCCGCATTCAGTGTCAGCCAATCCACCGGCTTATAGCCCAACTTGGTATAGACGGCAGCTTCTTCACGGGAGACGTTCGGAAGTTTCAGCCAGCCTTCCAGCAGATCGGTATAGCCGCTCGGCTTGGTATCCTCGTTAAGATAGGAAGCACCATAGGTAAGGTCGACCGAACCGTAGCGGCTCAGATCGAAACTTGACGTATTGGATATGTCGCCTCCCCACATAACGGTATCAGCACCGGTCCTGTAACCGGAAGGAAGGCCAACGGATTCCGAAGTCGGGATCGGCGAGCCCCGCCGCGGATTGCGCATTTCGAGCTTGGTCAGCCAGAGACTGGCCTTCATGTCGATCAGATCGTTGTCGTCCGGATTCCAGCGATAGCGCAGCGTGCCCGTATCGAGTTTTGCGTCCGATGTCTGCTCCTGCTGTACCGGCTGGCTGCGATCGTCGGTGAAGCGCGAGGCGAGAAGATCACCTGCTTCGCTGCGAAAACCGGTATAGCCGAGCTGAAGCTCGTGGCCGCCGTCGAAGCGGAACGTCCCCTTGGTCAGATAGGATTCGGTCTGGAGCTGCGTGTTCAGCACCTCTTCCCCGGCGCGATAATTCGTGAGGCCGCCGTTTTCGACATAGGACGGCCAGTTATCGCACCATGATCCCGAAGTGTTGCACACCCTTCGCGGCCCGACATTGACCGGCTCTGCCGATGGGCCGTGCTTGCCCGCATGATAATTGCCGCGCTTGCGATAGGCATAACCCGCAAAGAGGTCGTAGTTCTCCTCCTTCATGGCTGCGACAATGCTGCCTGAACCGGCAGTTGGCGAAAGAAGGGACGGCCTGTCCAAGCCATCGCCGGAAGGAATGGTCACCGGATTGTCCCTCGGGGAATAGGGCCACTGATAACCGCCCTTGGCGTCACCATGCGGCGTCGAGGAATTTCCGACATATTCGCCCTTCACCCGGATGCCCCAGGTGTCGCCCGGCTTGACGATATCGTCCGCATTCAATGTACGGATGGCGACGCTACCGGCAATGCCGCGCGACGCGGCATCCGATCCCTTGCTCACATCGATGCCGCCGATAAAATCGGGATCGATATAGGTACGGTTGGAAAGACCCTGATACCCTTGATAGACGGTGATGCCGTTTTCCGCGCCATCAATCGTGGTGGCAACCCGTCCACAGCCCTGCATGCCGCGAATATTGACATCAACCGCGCCTGCACCATTGCGCGCCTCGCCCGACATCACGCCCGGCGTTCCGCGGAAAATATCGGCAGGGCTGGATCCCCTGAACCGCTCGATGGTCTCAGCTGAAATGTGCGAAGTGGCCGCCGGTGTTTCGTAAGGCGCATCCTGCGCGGCGATGCCCCCGCCACTCGTAACCGTGATCGTGTCGAGAAGCGTCGTCCCGCCCACATCGAGCGGCGCCTGTCCGCCAACTGTCTGGCCAGAAAGCGCAATCGTTCCGCTGCCGGTGAACCGGTAGGAAATGCCCGACCCCGACAGAAGCCTTGTCAGCGCCTGTTGCGATGTCATCGTGCCGGAAACGCCCGCAGAGCGCTTGGCAGAGGCTAGCTCCGGCAGATAGGTGACCTGCAAACCCGCCTGCTTGCCGAAGGTGGCAAGCGCGCCCGAAAGGGACCCGGCGGGTATGTTGAACGAGGTCTGTCTCGCGGTCTGGGCATGCGCGGCGACACTTGCCGCCAATGAAAGTGCGACGACACAGGTCGATCCCAGAAGCGCCGTCGTCAGAATACCGATTCCAAATTGCCGTCCGAACTGCCGCCCAACCCGAATATTGACATCAAGCCCCATAGCTCAACCACTCCAATCCGCCATTTATGGAAATGGGCAGTCGTATGGCAGCAGCTAACTTCCGGCCCTGATGTCTGAAACGGACGGGCGGGCGCAATTTTCTCCCCTGATTTCTAAAAAAGAGGGAAAAAATCAGATAGTGGAAATAATCGTGAGCCACGGCGAGATCTGACGAACCTTGCCACCATAGGGTTCGACCACCGCTTCCAGTGCCGACAGCGGCTGGTTGAGATCGAACACGCCAGAGATGCGCTCAGCGCCAAAATCCGACTGGGCCAGCACGACACGGCCCGATTTCCACCGCGCAATACGGGCAACGACCGAGGCGATGGTATCGCGATCCGCCACCAGCAGCCCTTCCCGCCATGCCGCGATCTGGCTGACATCGCGAACACCGCGCTCAAAGCTGGAACTGCGGGGATCGAAGGACAGCCATTCACCTGCGCCAACCGGCGGCTGCGTGGGCAAGCCCGCCGCCCGAACCTTCACATCCACCGCGCCGTAATCGACGGAAACGGCGAGGTAACCCGCATCGTTACTCACGTCGAACGCCGTTCCCAGCGTCGTCACCACCAGGTCGCCCGTCGTCACCTGGAAGGGCCGTGCCGTATCGGGTGCGACATCGAAGAAGGCCATGCCTGCCAGAAGCTCTACGCGGCGATATTGGTCGCCGAAGCGCGACCGGATGGCGCTGTCCGGACCGAGCGTCACCTGCGTTCCGTCCTTGAGTGCGAGCCGGCGCAATTCGGCGGTGGCCGTCACATAATCGGCGCGCACTTGCAGGACCAACTGTGGTCCTAGTATTGCGCCTGCGCCAATCACCGTCAGACCAGCCATGCCGCCGAATAGAACCGAGCGGCGCGACATCGCCTTGCCAGCCGCGCTATTGCGTTGCGCCTGCATTACCTTTCCGGCCATGTCGTGAATTTCCATTGCCTCGCGCCAAGCGGTTTCATGATCGGGGCTGCGGGCACGCCAGCGGGCGACAAGGTCATGCGCGACCGGATTGCCGGGGTCGTCCTGCATACGGATGACGAGGTCGAGCGCCTCCTCGAACAGCCTTTCGCTTTTCGACAGTTTTTCATCCATGAACGAATAGTTCCTCGTGGCGCTGCAACTCCGCAAGCCGGAGTAATCTCTCTATAATGGGTGAAACGGACGAGCGGCGGGAATTTTCACCTGCCAGCGGAAGAACGGCGATCAAAAAGAGACATCTTCCTTGAGCCGCGCGCGCAGGTGCAGATAGGCGCGCTTGATGAGCGTCCATGTCCGCGACACGGAAAGATCAAGCTCCGACGCGACTTCGGTGATCGTCTTCTCGTCGAGACGATGCATCTCGAAGGCCCTGCGTGTCTTTTCAGGCAGTTCCAGGAGCGCGCTTTCGATGATCGCCAGACGCTGCCGGTCATAGACGACCGCTTCGGGCGTCGGCGTGTTATCGGCAAGTCGCTGCCATTCGTCTTCTGCTAGATCGGACTGCTGGAACAGCCGTTCGCGCCGATACAAGTCGATCGACAGGTTGCGCGCAACCTGATGCAGATAGGCACGCGGATTGCCGTCCTTTTGTGGTGTCGCAGTCAGCACCCGGACGAATGTATCCTGCGTCAAATCGGCAGCCGTTTCCGCATTGTGCCCCCTGCGCCGAAAGAACCGGTTCAACTCCCGGGCATGGTTCTGGAAAAGACGATGCAAATTCCACATTGCTTGAAACCAGTCAAATGGGGGATGACGAACTGGTGCGTCGCTGCTCTGGCAGCTCGCCCGCTCGTCATCTTATATATGACTATAATAGTCAAGTTTAATTTCGTATAACCACCATTTGAGCACACTTCGTTCATCTTCGTCATTGCGTTCCGTTTTAGGGAAATTGAATTCTATAGGTTGGCGAGTGTTCGAAGCAATCATTTAAATAAAATCCGATTCCCCTAAAGGAAATAAATTTCCAAAATTAATAATCCATATAAATAGTTATAACAGAATTCTATTATTATATAATTACTCAAAAACCACATCGCCATCGAAATATATTTCCGCTGGCGATGTAGTTTTTACTATAATTATTTTAGAAATCTACAATAAACTTGGCCTTAGCAGTGTTTTGATTGAAGCTCGAACCATATTGGCCGGAATATTCAAGACCCAGCGTCGTCTGATTGCCCAGATCAATATCAAGGCCAGCCTTGATAATCGCGGTATCCCTGGCAATTGACGCACCAGCCACTTCAAATACTGTCCCAGCATCAAATGCAGCAGCTGCAGTTGGTATAGTGTCGCCATAAGCATGCTGCCAACCAACGGTTCCGTTGAGCTTGGCATTCATACCGCCGAATACGACTGGAGCAGAAGCGCGAAGACCAAGTGTGGTGAACGTGGATGTAGTTGTTTCTTTTCGAATCTGGAGCGCGGCATTGCCACCATTTTCATTAAACCGATCAGTTTTCAGGCGTACTACAGCAACATTCGCAAACGGTTCAATCGCTGTTCCGTTCAGATCGAAACGATGTGAGAGTTCACCAAAAGCCTGGAAGGTATCTGCGCTGTAACCCGCATCAAGACTTTCTGAAAAACCCGGGAAAGCGACAACGCGATCAGTTTCGATCTTGTGCCAGCTATAGCCAACACCTGCCTTGAGCAGCGTCGCAGCCCATTGAGTGCCGCCATAAATACCCAGGTGATAGTTATTGCTGTGGCCAGACGAGTTACGATCATTCACATCGAAGCTGGTGCGGCTATATCCGGCGAGAGTACCCAGCCTCCAGTTTTCGACAACTTCCGCATCATAACCAGCAACGAAACCGCCCGTGGATTGCTTCAGCTTGCCTGCATTTCCATCAGCTCCGGTTTCACTCCATTGGCCGAGCGCCTATCCCCAGATTGATGCGCGCGGTGCCGACAACGGGGCTGAACCGGCATCGGTTGCGACTGTCGATAACGGTGTGTCCGGCACTTCACCACCGAACGCAGCACCAAGTCGGTCCAAAACGGCATTCCGAACAACCGAGCTGTCATTGATGATCGCAGTTCGCATCGATGCATGAACTTCACCTGAGAGTGCATTGAATGCGCGACGCGCATTGTCTTCGTTGTCCTGCATGACGACCGTGTCGTAAACAGCATTGCCAGCACCAAGCGCTTCGACAGCGACAGCTACCGACTTCTGATTGCCTGTCTTTGCCGTCGCAATGAAGTCAACATCATTACGAGCGATATCGAGGTAAACCGCATTGGGATCATGGGTCAGACCAAGGTCGACGAACGGCATGTTCTGGCTCAAATCGCCAAATGTACCTGTGATGCCAGCTCCAGCGCTCAAAATCGTGTAGCGTTTGCCTGGCATATAGGTGCCGGCGGCTTTTTCTATGTAGACCTTCGCGCCACCAAGCGTCGCCGTTCCGTTCACATCGATGCGGTCGCTTTTACCGGAAGCATCAATTTCCGCAACGTAAGTGGCTCCCGCATCAAAGGCCAGATTGCCATTGACCTTTAGCGTGCCGATAGAATTGCCCGGTGCGATGATACTGCCAGCGCCGGCATAAAGGCCTCCGACTGAACCTGCACCAGCCAGATATGCGCCGTTTTCAACGCTGGCTGTGCCGCCGAGGAATGCACCTGAATGGGATGCATCGCCAATGACCAGCCCACCTTCTTTTACAGTCGTACCGCCTGTATAGGTGTTGGCTCCATTCAGAACCAGAACACCAGTGCCGGACTTCGTGAGACTGCCAGTACCATCAATATTGCCGTCGAAACGGGTATTGGCGGACTGGTCTACGGCCAGAGCTGCCGAACCAAGGCTCAATGTGCCGCCCTCGCCCATTAACGACGACATGGTCACGTTGAAGTCATTGAGATCAAGCTTGCCACCATTCACCGAGAAGGCCGTATTGTCGACGAATGCCCCGTCCACGCCAGCCTGAAGCACTCCACCTTCCACCGAGGTTCCGCCCGTATAGCTATTTGCCTGGCCCAGAACGAGCGTACCGGCTCCGCGCTTGAGCAGCGCGCCCTCTCCTGTGGCTTGCTGCAGCAGCGTCACGCGGTTGTTTGCATCCGCGATGTCGATCCATCCGAGTCCCTCAAGGGACACGGTGCGATCCAGCGTTTTCATGTCGCTGCCCGTTATACGCAGACCGCCATCAATAAGACGCAGCCGAGCATCGGCATTGCCAAGAGCCGCATCTTCGCTGACGAGGATCGTCCCGCCGTCGGTGACAGCTGTTTCACCGATGAAGGAATGATCGTCGATGCAATAGTCCTTGATAGCCTGCTGGAAGCGTGCATCCCCACTCTCGCAATCAAGCAGCGTTTTCTTTTCTTCAAGCGTCAGATCATTCAAGGTCGACTTGCCATCGGCATCCGAAATCTGACCAAGATAAACATCGGCCCGGTGATTGTTCCTGGTCAGAACGAGTTCATTGTTCCTTGTCTCAAAACCATATGCTCCCGCACCCCAGACAAGACGCGATTTTTCTGTTTCGCCCTCCTTGTAGGTCTGGATTTGCGGCCCGGTCCAACGCAGTTCCTGTGCTATGGGTTCGTGATCCGACAAGGAATTGCCATTTGGCAGACGCGCCGCTTCCGAAAGCGTGCCGGACCATTTGCCATTGTCGACGATTTCCACCCACTTGGCGAACGGACGCGACACCATGATGTGGTCGATATTCACGCGATCCCAACTTTCCCAAATGTTGGTCGCGTCCTCGCCGTCGCTTGTCCATGTTGCGCGACCGTCACCCATCTCGCTTGGCTTGAAAAGCTCACGGTTTCTCTCGAGTTGCATCAATTGATACTGCTGTTTGAGAATATTCAGCGTTACGGGCTCATTGTTGGTCACGGGATAGGTTTCATCCTTCAGACCGGTGTCAGCTCCCTGCCTGTAGGCAGCGTCAAGCGCGTCCGCCCATTGCCTCCACGTCAGGTTATTAATATTGCTGGATGGATGTGCGTCCTGGATGATCTTGTGCGAGATCGCCTCATCACCAGCGGCCATGTATTCGTAGGCAAGCCTGGCGTAAAAGTTCTGGCCGCTTGCTTTCTTCATGAGCCTGATTTGTGCATCGATACTCAGTAATCCGCGTTCCGAAACATCACCGGCGTTGAAATCACCTGCAACAATCGTTGGAAGTGTGCGTGTTTGCGCAGCTTGAGCGAGTTGTTTAGCTTCAACGATGCGGTTTGTTGGTTCATCGTAATAGTTCAGGTGGCGTCCCTCAATGATAACATCAGAGAAGCCGTTGCCGGGATTCACGCGAATTGTATTGTTGCCCAGGCTTTGAACATTGCCGCTCGCGAAAACCATGCCACTGCCTTCACGAGCGTCATAGTCCTTGTTTTTCTGATAAATCCCAAGCTTGCCTGGATTGCTGTTGAGAAGATCAAGCGTATTCTGGACATGCGCTCCAACAACGCTTTGTCCGTTAAATACCTTACCTGAGTTGTTATAAAGCTCCGGCATGATGAGGACATCTGGTGCCACACCGCGCAAAAGATCCTGCATTTTTTGATTATAAACGAGATTGCCTTTCGCCTTTTCGTCGGCATCCCACATTTTTGAGTTGGCACCGTTGTTCCAGATATTGAACCCCATGATAGTCAAGGAGTGACTTTCGCCCGTCATGCCTTGTGCCAGCGCTCCCGATCCTGACGATAACAGGAACAGGGCTCCTGCCGCCGTCAACCCCAGCTTGACTGCGCGTGCCTGAGTGGTGCCGGCAACTGAAACTCCAACACAACATGAAAGCTGCGTTGCCAAAGCCAGAAATTTTCGATTAGGTTTGATTGTCTCCGGCGCCATCCCTCGGTCCCTTTCCTGGAAAATGCTTCCATCTCATCAATGCGAAGGCCAGTTTGATCATCTGGCTTCACTTGATTTTGAAATGACAGAGTTGAATGTCACTTTTATTACACTTTACTCATAACTGAGCTTGGATGGGCGCTGTTTCCGCAGGGAAATTATGGTAAATGTCATTGATATTACATTTTTATTTGATAGTGCTCTGGAAACCATTGAGGCCTAACTCCACTTTTTCCTTGCTTATTTCTATCTGGGAATGAGAGATGAAGCTGAGCAACCAACTGCTTAAGGATGTGACAGCGGGTATGAATGAACTTTCTGGTTCCGGTAGCAGGAAGAAAGAAATCCGGCAGCAGATGTTGTTGCAATGGGTAGAGAACAGCCACTATGTTTCCCTTGAAGAGATCGCTGAACAATTCCGCGTGACCACGCAGACCGCAAGACGCGACATTGCGGATCTGGAACATCAGGGCAAAGTAAGAAGACTTCATGGCGGTGTATCGCAACTCGCCCCACTTGATCCCGTTACCTATCGGCAGCGCAGACGCGATCGAATGGATGAAAAAGCCCGCATTGCAGAAGCGGTCGTCGCACTCATTCCAGACAACGCCACTGTTTTTCTTGACGCCGGGACCACCTGTGAAGCTATCGCCAAAGCGCTCATCAGCAAAGAGCGATTGCACGTCGTCACCTATAGCCTGCGATCAGCCGCCATAATCAGTGAGAAAACAGATTTCACCTTGGCGGTCCCGGGTGGTTTTGTACGGCCAATCGATGGAGGAATGTTTCAGGGAGACACACCGGAATTCATTCGGCGTTTCAAATTCGACTATGCAATCATCTCCGTGAGCGGCATCGATGATGACGGCGATCTATGTGACGACGACCATACGGAAGTAGCCGTCGTTTCAGCAGCACTTGGACAAGCTGCACACAAATTGCTCGCAGTTGATAGCTCAAAGTTTGGCAAACGCGCCATGGTGAAGCTTGGTTCGGTTCGCGACTTCACCGCGGTTATAACAAATGAAATGCCTGCCCCGATCCTGTCCGGCATGCTTGACGAAGCCGGTATCCCTGTCATTCTCTCATTATAGCGATATTGCTGGACGGTAGAGAGAGTTCAAACCTCACGACAAATCATTGCGTTCGGGTTGAATCCCTGCCACCTCAGCGAACTAAGCAAGCATAGTGCTCAAATCATACGAGTATTCATTAACTTCGCGAAGATCGAGCTGGTTTCCACATGGTGGATATGATGCGCCATCAGACTGACAGCGTTCGTCACATTTTTCTGTAATATGGCATCCACGATCGCAGCGTGTTCGTCTGGTCCGCATTTGAAATAATCTGCCCTGCGATAGACCGCGGTGATAAGTGATGTCCGGGACACGAGATAACGCATCATCGTGAATAGAAAATCCGACGATGCCAGTTCAGCCGAAGAAGATAAAATCCACCGGACAATTTGATGATGTCGGTCGTGATATTGTTCGTATTGGCAACCCGCTCCTTGGCAACATGATCGCTGAGCCGCTTAAAATCAGTAAGTGTTGCTGACCGGTAAAGCCGCTCCCGAAGCAGCCTCCTCTGCTAGAAAATCGATGACTGCGCGCACTGCGGGAAGCTGTCCTCGCTTGTGTGGCGTCAGGATTGTTGTCATCACGCTACCAGCCGTCCATCCCGGCAACACACGTACCAATTGTCCATCCCTGATGGCCTGCGCGGACATCATTTCAGGTAAACAAACTATCCCCATACCCATTACGGCAGCCTTTATCAGCGTCACAGATTCATCCGAACAAAACTGCGGCCGCGGCACCACTTCTACAGTGCCGCCGTCTGAGTCACTTAACCGCCAGGGCTTCATTGTCATGTTGGACATCAGACCGTCGTGCTCGCTCAACACCTCCGGTGTTATCGGCTCGCCGTAATGAGCAACATAAGAGGGTGCAGCCACTAAAATAATCCGATCCTCACTCAAGCGGCGCTGTATAAGGCCTGAGTCCGGCAATGGCTCAAAATGGCTACGAACCGCTATGTCAAAACCATCCTGAACCAGATCAATGAAGCGATCGGTGACGTGCAACTGTATCGTTAGTTTCGGATACCGCCTTGCCAGCAGAGGCAAACGGTCCGCAAGCTGAAACTGCGCGGTTGGCACTGATGCTGTGATCCGCACAGTGCCGCTGGGCTCCGCCAACCGCCGATGCACGACAGCTTCAACCGCCTCCGCTTCGATCATCGCCGCACGAGCATGATCGTAAACTTCACGCCCCACGTCGGTCAGCGAAAACCTGCGCGAGGTGCGGTGGACCAATTGCGCGCCGAGTGTTTTTTCCAGGGTCGCGACCCTTTTGCTGATCGTCGATTTTGGACAGTCGAGCCGTCGGGCTGCCGCAGCAAAGCCCCCGTATTCAACTGCCTGGGTGAAGAAATAGAGATCGTTGAGGTTCAACATTAATGTCCACGTTTGTGTCTATTGAGTCTCATTTTTCCAGTCTTTTGTATCAAAGTCTACATTTGTAATATCAACGCATCAATTCTACGGAGACATTCTCATGAAACCGATATTCGAACCGATCCTCACCTCAGGCTTCCCGCTTGGCAGTTCGGCGGGGCTCGTCACTGCCTTTGAATGGCTTGGCCAGCCCTATCGCATTACCCGCGTGGACATGCTTGGGCAAATGCGCACTGATGCCTATAAACGCCTGAACGGCAGGGTGGAAACGCCGGTGCTAGTCACCTCTGAAGGCCGCGTTCTCACCGAGACGATGGCGATCGCCCTCTGGCTTGAAGCGCGCGATACCGAGCGCCTGATTAGCTTCGAGCCTGGTACGCCGGAGGCTGACCGCATGCATCAATACATCGCCTTCCTCAATACGGGCTTCACCGGAGCATTCTCTCCAATGTGGGTCGCGCTGGAAGCGGAGGACTCCACCGAAGAAGAAAGGCAAACGCTGCGCAAATTCGGCCGCAACTTCATTGCCACGCGCCACGAACAGCTAGAAGCGATGATCGGCGATACCGACTATCTGTTGGGAGACAAGCCGACGTTAGCGGACGCTATGTTTGTAGGGGTAGCGCGATGGGCGGATTTCCACCAGGCAATCGAACCGCGAGATTTTCCACGCATTCTGCAGTTGCGCCAACGCCTCGAGGTTGACGCCGCGTTTCGCTTTGCATTGGCGATTGAAAACGGCAAGCCGGCCATCGGCAGGGGTGCCATGAAAGGACTTGTCCCGCTTGAAGACGTGCTCCACAAAGCGGATGGCTCCCTGACCGCCTAAAACGTAACAGAGCACCTCAAGCAGCCGTCAAATCCATTGATTGTCCGTCAGAATAAGCCCACATTTTAATCAGAGTAACTCACTTCAACCATTTCATGGACGCCCGATAAACTGGTGTCCATGAAATGAACATTCGAGAGATGGGACAGTCACGTTTCCCGTTCTAGAAATCCCGTATCTGCTGTTTGAGCTCTTTGGCAAAGCGATCGAGGTCTACTTTACTCGCTTCACTGGCTTTCGACATTTCTGAGATAGCCCTCTCACTTTCCTCTAGCATCGTTAGATATTTGGCTTTCAGGTCGCTATTCTCTGGCACAGCCGCGATATTGTCGCGAAGACGACTCTGCTCACCTTGGAGATACTGAAGTTTCTCATCAGATCTTTGAAGTTCGAGCTGCTTGTCGATTTGTTGCTGCCGTACTTTTGCAAGCTGGCTGAACTTTTCTGCAATATCCTTATCAGTTGCCGAGGAAGACCAACTTAAAAGTGCAGTCGGATCGACATCAATGAGCCCGAAACTTTCGCTGCGTATACGTTCATCAACAGCTACAACCGATTGCTCTTCCCCGGCTTTGACTAAAGCTTTCAACCGGTGGTGGGAAACTGTCTTGCCATCGTCAGCTTGAGAGGAAAACGACCAGCCTACACGAATAGGGTGTTCAATAATAATGGCCCTGTCAGCATCGAGAGCGCCCGATATACGATAGGTAATGGTTTCACGCAATTTTTCAGAAATACGAACGATGCCATCCACCACTTTGATATCGGTAATCTGTCTCGTTGGTTCCTGCTCCTGCGTAATTGCTACCTTACGATCTGTCGCGAAAGCAGCAATTCTCGTATCCCCCTTTGGAAGGTTCAATAGCCGGGCATCACCAACGTAGCCGGCACCACTGTCGTAAACGGTCAGGATACCGCTTGGCAGGCTGTAGCCTGTTGAATTCTTCAGCATAATCGCGGCAACTGGATGAATATTGCTGCTACCGTTTCGATAGATTGAGATCATTTCCGCTTCAATTTGCGCATCAGCAATAGGCACAGACAAGCTATCACCATTGATCAGACTAAATGTGCCTGGAAGCTCAAAAATTGCACTGGTGTCATTCTCGGAGACCGCAGCAATCTCACCGCTCGGATTTACCGCCATAGAACCACCCCCATAGCCGCTAATGACCGGCGCAGGCGCGTGTACCGCCTCTCCCGCTTGTTCATCACTTTCAAAGAGTGCGGCCTTCTCGCTCGCGGTGGGGCGGGACCTCACTCTATTCGCCAGATTTCCGGTATCTGCCTCAACAACATTATTGGTCGCCGTGTCTACAATTACCTCAGCCCTATCCTTCCAATAGATATGGTGCAGACGTTGCTTTAGTGTAACGGGATCAGCAGAAGTAAGCGTCAACTTGACGTCTTTCCAATCTTCGCCGCTCGCATTTTCAACAACAGCCCAGGCCTGAAGTCGGGCTTTGCCATCTGGCTCCGTTAATATCCGATAAGCTGTTTTCCAGATAGGCGCTGCAACGACATAAGCCAGACGGGAATCCAAGGCTGAAAGATCGCGGACAGTAATACGAATGACACGAGCACTATCGTTGCTCGCGCGCCCCAAGGCTGTTGCAGCATTTGTGAGCTTTAGGTTCATCTCAGCGTCATCGATACTTAAAGAGGTGTCTTCTCCAATTTTGATGGTTTGAATATGCCCATCCTGATCAAACACGCTCAGCACGTGAAAGTTTTCATCGTCGGATTTATTCAATGTTTCAACGCCGAGGATTTTACCCTTGACGGTTTTTCCTGCACTCGAAACCGTAACTGACGTTCCTGGTATCGAAGACAAGAAGGCAGACATTGACGAAAGGCTCGACGGTGAAAATGGAAGCTGTCTGAAAGTCTCCTCCAGCAGATTTGGGCCAGCGAGAGAAATGCTGATTATCGCACCCTTTCCACCTTTGAGGACAAGGCTTTTGAGTACATCATCGACCTGACTGAGAGGAACTTCAATCTCGACAATTCCATCGTTGGAAACTGTAGGCTTTCTGGATATTTCTGCCACGCCACCAGAAGACAAAGTAATTGCGTCGATGGATCCTGAGCTTGAAGCCAAAACCGTTGAGGAGAGCAAGGTGACGGCCATCGAGGTAAGAGTGATAAGCTTTATCATGAGAATCTCCGGTCAAATAAAGGGCTTCGTGAACCAACTCTCCGCTCCTTATAAGCCAGTTCTTGATTTTTTGCGGTAGGATCTGGGGGAGAAAGTTTGTCTTTTTCTTTGAAAGCTTTCGGGTATGGACCATATTCGGCTTGACATAACAAATGGTCTGCTGCCGGTTTTTCGGATACCGAGTTGCGTTAATCGCACCTTGTTTTCAAAATCCATCCAGATGAAATATCTCAGTGTCGAATGCTGACGTAGGCATTGAACCCTCCCCATCTGATGCCCCACAACTCTTCGAGCGAGAATAAGGGCGCTGGATAATTCGGTACGTCAACTTCATTCTGTATACTGTTGAGGGCATATCGGATTTGTAAAGTTCCAGACTGCATATTTCGAAGCAGGCGGGCTTGCCAGCCTGACGACCCTCTCCGCTGGACACGCGGCTGTAGGTAGCGACCCAGGAAGCTGGCGCGGCCCTTTTGAGCCCATTCACAGTCAAGCAGAAATATGGCACGATCCGCTCTGTTGGTCGCCTCAACTGTGCCTGGTTCATCCTAAAGAAAGCGTCTCGCTGGCTTCGGCCGCAGTGACACTATGTCGAGCCTGTGACCAGAAAGAATGATGAGAACACTCCGGGCATCATTACGCGATAATCAGATAACGACTACCGTTGTGGCGTTTATTTGCGCATTCTTGATGCTTCAGGGAATGCTCTCGGCTTCACGCGCAGCGCCATGGCGGGCAGTGAGTATGATAATCTATTTGGAGTAATCTGTTCTACTGCCGTCGCGGTCCATCTGCCGTCTCATGGGAATGATGGCAAGTCCTCCTCCAGATCAAGCGATTGCCCGGCGCGTGCGACGTTTCAGGCCGGTTCACGCACGACGGATTGCATCTTCGCCCGGGTCCTCGTGGCGATCTGTGTCTCCGATACAAGCGTTCCATTGGAGAAAACTCGTAAATGGGTTGTTCCGCCAGCCACCAAGCCTTCGATGCTTTCGGCTTTGGCGAGAAAAAAATCAGCCCATGCGCCCCGATGCAAGCCATATTCCTTAAGCCCCATGAGTTTTGCAGGGATTGCCGTAATCATCGCGTAGGCGGTAGCAAGTTCGTCGCCCTTGAGATGACCTGCAAGCAGGGTCCATCGTGCGATTTCCAGCATGTCACCGGAGCCGGTCGGAACGAAAGGGTCTTCGATATTGTCGGAAGCAGTGGCAATAGGCACACCGGCCCGCACGATCTCGGCCACCCGCGTCAGTCCGCGTGGCGGCAGCTTGTCGCAATCGCGCGCCTGTAGATAAAGATTGGCCGCAGGCAGCGTGACAACACCGAGCTTCAGCGCGATGATCTGCTCCAGGATCGCTTCGAAATCAGGCCGGTCCATAGCACTCAGAACCGAAGCATGGCTTAGCACGGAGCGCGCCTCCAGACCATAGCGGCGGACCCGCTCGAAAACAGCATTAAAAAGCGGGCGTTGCGGGTTGAGATGTTCATCGAGATGCAGGTCGATCGGACGGCCATGGCGCGCCGCAGCGGAGAACAGGATATCGAGATAACGCTCCGGATCTTCCGCCACTGCGGGCGTGCCCCCAACGGCATCGGCCAGCGCGACCGCGCGATCGATGTTGGCCTCCAGCCAGTCCAGATCCTGCCCAGGATGCGGGATCATGAAAGCCACGAGCTGCAGCTTCACCCGGTCGGCCCAGTCCGATCGTAGTTTCGCTAGCGCCTCTATACCGTTGAAGCCCGCATCCTTGTCCACATTCACATGGCTGCGGATAGCCGTGGTGCCTCGGCTGAGACAACGCTCGATGGTTCTGGATGCCCGCTTGAAAATATCGTCGGGAGGGGCCTGCCGTGCATATTTTGCGAAAGCGTCACGCGCGCCCTGCAAAGTGCCCGACGGGTTGGGCGCGAAACGCAGTACGCCTGTTTTGTCGAGATGCTGGTGCATATCCACCAAACCCGGCGAAACAATGCAGCCTTCCGCATCGATGAGCTGCATGTCGTCTTCAAGCTCGATGTCGGACGCAATATCCAGGATGACGCCCTTTTCGGAAATCAACATGTCGGCCTGTCGGACATCGCGGGCGCCGACAGCAACCAGACCTCCCCGGACAAGGCGGCGGCACGGCGCGTTGGATTGCTGGAACAGATTATCCATCGTGAACCTCACTATCTGAATGGAGTTGAAAAGTTAAAACGGGTCCGCCCCGCAGGCCTGTATTCCACAGCTTCTATAGCGGGCGGGTGCGAACCTCTGGTGTGCAGGCCGGGCTTTCTGCCCGGCGCCGCAGATGATTATGCTCAACTACCGTTGGTCTGTGACTTCGCCTCGGCCAGATGACCGTCATGATGGCTCTCATGGGCCTGGTTACTGTTGCCCAATCCGTTGAGGACGAGATTTAGCGTAACGGAAACCACGCAAGCCACCACAACGCTCGAATGCAGGATGGACTGCGTCCAGTCCGGCAGTTGCTGGAATAGATTGGGTGACATGATCGGAATGAAAGCGATGGCCAGCGTCAACGCGACGATCAGGATATTGTACTGATTATTCGCGTAATCGACCTTGGACAGCGACTGGATGCCAGCCGCAGCGACAATGCCGAACATCGCCACCGCTGCGCCTCCGAGTGCCGGTGCAGGCACCGCCGCAAGGACTGCACCAAACTTGGGAAAGAAGGCGATGACGCACAGCATGAAACCGCAAAGCGCCACAACCCAGCGGCTGCGTACACCGCTTAGAATGACGAGGCCGACATTCTCCATGTGAGCAATGAAGGGAAAGCCCGCGAAGATGCCCGCAACTGCACTAGCAAGGCCGTTGGCGCGCACACCATCGGCAACCTGTTCAGGCGTTACATCCTTGTCGACAATCTCACCGATCGAAATGAACAGCCCCATGGATTCCACTGTCTGGACGATCATCACGATCACAATCGTCATAAATGGCAGGACGGCAAAAGTCGGCAGTCCGAAATGGAACGGCATCGGCACGGTCATCCATGGAGCGGCCCCGACCGCGTTGAGATTGCCCATCCCCAGAAGAAAGGCGACCAGAGCGCCCGCACCCATACCGAAAAGCACAGCCAGGTTTTTCAGGAGCGGCGATCCAAACCGATTGAAGGCAAGGATTACGATTAACACCAGCAACGCCACGCCCAGAAAAGCGGGATCGCCAAAATCGGACTGGCCGCGTCCGCCGCCTGCCCACTGATAGGCTTCCGGTAGAAGCTGCACGCCGATGGCGGTGACGATGCAGCCCGTGACGACGGGCGGAAAGAAGCGACGCAGATGCCCGGTAACCGGTGCGATCAGCATGATGAAGATACCGCCTGCAATCACGGCACCGCAAATGCCCGCTATCCCCACCCCCGGCATGGAGCCGATGGCGATGATGGCCGAGACACTGGAAAAGGCGACCCCGTTCATGATCGGAAGACGGACGCCGAAACGCCAGAATCCTATGGTTTGCAGTAGCGTCGCAATACCTGAACAGAAGAAGGTGGCACTGATCAGGAGGATAGTTTCCTCGGAACTGAAGCCGAGCGCATTAGCGATAATCAGCGGTACCGCAACCGATCCCACATAGGACACCGCAACGTGCTGCAGCGCCAGAGTGAGTGTTTTCTTGGCAGGTAATATTTCATCGACTGGATGTATTGCAGATGTCATCGTTGTTCCCCTTATTGAGTCAATTTCCAACGACTTGTGGCCGTTCCTTTCGTGACGTCTTGTCTTGACGTTTTCATTGCCTGTTCCATCAAACCGGCTTCGGAAATCATCCCCGCGTCAAGCGATGCAGCAGATAAACTCCCGGCTCCGAAGCCGGTCGATTGCGGGTCATTATGCCCGACATGCTTCTATGCGGGCCTGCAACGAAGCCCGGTCGAGATTGCGCCCGATGAAGATCATCTTGTTCGAGCGTTCATCCCCTGCCCATGGATGATTGGGGCGGAATTCGATCTCGTTATGGACGCCGTGCAGGACATAGCAATAGTCATCGTCCTGAACGGAAAAGATGCCTTTCATTCGAAACAGATTCTCGTTGTTCTGTCGCTTGAGTTCCTGCACCCATCGCGAAATTTTCTGCGGGTCCATATTGCCCGGAAATTCGATACCGACGGACGTGACCGACGTGTCATGGGTATGGCTGGCATCCCCGAGCCATGCGTGTTCATGACCGTGATCCTCGTGGTCATGAACGTGCCCATCGCCGTGCCCATCACTATGGTGATTATGATTGTGCACGTGCCAGTCGAAATCGATCTCGGCAGCCATCTTGCGATTGCGATCGAAGGCCGCCAGTCCCAGGATCTTGGTGAGATCGATCTGCGCATAGCTCGACAGCACGATATCCGCAGTTTCGTTCAGCTGGCGGATGCGTCTGCTTACATCGGCAATATCTGCGTCCTGTGCCAGGTCCACCTTGTTGAGCACGATACGGTCTGCACAGACGATCTGATCGACCGCCTGATTGTCGATGCCATCCAGATGGATATCGTCCAGATGCTGGCGAATATGTTTGACGTCGACCAGCGTTATGACTCCGTCGAGATTGGTTTCATTGCGGATCGGATCATCGAGGAAGAAAGTCTGGGCCACCGGATAAGGATCGGCAAGTCCGCTCGTCTCGATAATTATATGATCGAGACGTTCCGGTCTTGCCAGAAGCTGGCGTATAACCCGCAGAAGATCGTCACGTGCCTCGGCCACACAACAGACGCAGCCATTGGTCATTTCGAAGATTTCTTCCGTACTGCCGACGACCAGATCGCCATCAATGCCAATTTCCCCGAACTCGTTCTCGATCACAGCGATCTTCATGCCGTGATTTTCCTTCAGAATGTAGTTCAGCAACGTTGTCTTGCCGGAGCCGAGAAAGCCGGTAAGCACGGTGACCGGAATCTTGTCCTTGACTGTCTTCAACATCGTTCTTCTCCGTTGGATTATCGTTGTCAGGGCATTTTGAGCCATCGCCGGACGCCACCCGTCTCCAGATCGAAAAGATCCAGAACCCGGCCAACCGTGTGATCGACCATCTCCGCGATGCTTGCGGGTCTGGCATAAAAGGCGGGAACAGGGGGCGTCACGATGGCGCCCATCTGGGTGACGGTCAGCATGTTGGCGATATGGGTCTGCGTCAGCGGCGTCTCGCGGGCCAGCAGCACCAGCTTTCGCCGCTCCTTCAACGTGACATCGGCTGCCCGGCTGATCAGGCTCCCCGACAGGCCATGCGCAATTTCCGCAAGCGTTTTCATCGAGCACGGCACCACGACCATACCCATGGTTCTGAAGGACCCGCTCGAAATGCTGGCAGCCATATCGTCGGATTTGTAGAAATAGCCTGCCTGCTCGCGAATATCAGCGAGTTTGTAGTCGGTCTCGTGGGTCATGGTCAGAAGCGCCGACCGGCTCACCACAACATGCGTTTCTATCTGGAGCTGCTGCAGGATTTCGAGAAGGCGAAAGCCGTAGACGAAGCCTGACGCACCGCTGATCCCAACCACCATGCGCGGGCGGTAGTCGTGTGGTCGTGGAGAGACCGCGTTCATGACGGTGTTCCCGTTGGTCTTATTCCGGTCAGACCGCCCAGAAGATCGCGCGCACGCCCGAGCGCATCGTCGCCAATCACGGCACGAATGCCATGAAAATCCGGGCTTCGCGTCGCATCGAGCGCCAGCCGCGACGTCGTACCGTCAGAACTTGACGATGGATCGAGCGGACTGCCGGGCAGACCGTCAATCGTGAAAAGATCACGATGCGGTTGGAAATGCGTGGCCATTGCCCACAACACCTGACTGTCCTGCGTGACGTCTGTATCGTCGTCGACGGCTATGACCGTTTTCAGATAGGGGTCCCAGCCGAGAAGGCCCAGCATCACCTGGCGCGCTTCGCCGGGCCGACTTTGCTTCAACGCGACATAGCAGTGAAAATGCGTTCCGGAGGTGGGATAGTGCAGCCTCGTTACCGAGGGGAACCGCGCTTTCAGCTTCTCGAACATTTCAGCTTCCCGCGGCAGGCGGGCAAGGTTGAGATGCTCGTCCGTCGCACCGCCCACGACATCGACCAGCCAAGGCGTCCGACGACGCATGACAGCCGTTACGTGAAACAGCGTATTGGTCGACCGATCCGAAGAATAGCCAGAGAACTCGCCAAATGGTCCTTCCTCGACATGTGCATGGGGATCAAGATACCCCTCCAGCACATATTCTGCCGCCGCCGGAACACCGATAGCGTAGCGTGGTGTTCTGACCAGACGCAACGGCTCGCGCATCAGTCCGCCGGCAACAGCACGCTCATCTGCACCGAATGGCAACCGCGCGGAAGCAGCCAGCATGAAAAGCGGATGCGCCCCAACCACCATCGCCACCGGCAGCGGCCGACCGGTTTCACGCGCCGTCTGATACATGCGCCATAGATGCCCGCGTGAGTGCAGGCTCGTTGCCAGTGTCGACTGGGAGTGCCGCATCGACCTGTGATAACTGAGATTGGCAATGCCGGTTTCAGGATCACTCGCAACAATGATCGCATTTGTGATATAGGGGCCGCGATCACTCTCGAAATGCCGGATCATCGGAAGTTTGTCGAGATCGACGTCCTTGCTTTCGTCGACCTGTTCCATCACCGGGCCGTCGGCGACATATTCAGGCTCGATCGGAGCATTGGCGCGTTTCTGGTACTCGCCATGCAGCTCGGAAATACGCGTTCCGAAAATGCGGGCGATCCTTTCGCGCGATGCAAACACATTCGTGACCAGCGGCACCTCGCTGCCCGGAACCTGATCGCAGACCAGCATCGGTGTCCTGCCCTTTTCAGCCAGCGTCGCCACCAGTGCGGTAACATCGCGGCCGTCCTGCAGAGGTTCGCGGATATGAACGACGTCATCGGGATAAAGTTGCCGGTAGACGTTCGCGAAACTCTGAAAATCCTGTGTTCCCGTCTTGGTGACTGAATGCAGCTCGTTCATGACTCCTCCCGATGTCATTTCCTGAAATGTGCGGGGTGCGCATGGACACCCCGCACAGCGCCTCAGACGTACGTGGCCTTGAGACGCTTCTCCGCTTCCGCCAGATCCTTGGGAGGCTTGGTGGGTTCGATACCGATGAGACGGGCTATGTTGTTGCCCAGATAGTCTTCGAGAATATCTTCGCTGAGGTTCATACCCTGCGGCTCCGGCGAACACAGAACCTCCAGCTCGCGCAACCACATGCCCGGATTGTTCGGTGGCGAATCCGTACCGAATACGATCTTGTTCGGCGGCAACTGCTTTGCAAACTCCACGATGCGCGACTGGAAGCACCAGCCGGATTCGCAATAGACATTCGGCGTGTCCATCGCCATCCAGAACGCTTCGAACGAATAGTTGCCGCCCGTCTGTATCCCGAAATGGCCGATGATGAAGTTGACCATCGGAAATTCGCGAATGATGGGATAGAACTGCGTCGGGATCGAATAGGGGCCGTCACCCGTATGGATAAGAACGACGACGCCCAGCTCCGCACATTTCTTCATGGCAGGCCGCAACCATTCCAGTGCGCGGTCCGGGCGATAGCCATGCATGTTGGAATGCAGCTTCAGCATCTTGAAGCCATATTCCTTGACATGGAATTCCAGTTCCGCAGCGCCGTTTTCCGGACCCCACCGAGGATTGTAGTTGAAGTTGCCGATAAAGCGGTCCGGATATTTTTGGCAAAGCTCGGCGACATAGGACATGTAGTCACGAATGCCGTCGCGTCCGCGGCGGTTGCCATCACGGTAGCCTGTGTTTCCGGGCGGCGGCTGAATGAAGCCCATATCGATCCGGCGTGGCTTGCCGTTGATCATATACGGACCGTCCATGAGCTTCAGCATACGTTCGCCGGTAAACGGCTCACCGGTATGACGCCAGGCCTCATCGACAAGATTGGTTGGATGCAGATGGGTATCGATAATCATGTGGATTCTCCGCTGAACTACGCAAGGGTCGCCAGGTAGTGCTTGTTTTCGATGCCATGACGTTCAAGTTCTGCGACTGCATTCTGATAGGTGGCGGGCGGAGGAGTTGGCTCCATGCCCAACATTCGGGCGAGATTGTTGCCGAGGTAATCCTCAAGCGTGTCCTCGTCGAGATTCATCCCTTGCGGCGGTTCATGGCAAAGCACTTCGAGCAGATTCAGCCACATGCCTGGTTCGTTAGGCGGCGTGTCTGAACCGTAAAGGATCTTGTGCGTCGGCAAATCCTTGGCAAATTCAACGATACGCGACTGCAGACACCAGCTGCTTTCACAGAACACGTTCGGATATTCCATTGCCCATTGGAAAGGCTCGAAACAGTAGACCCCTCCGGTCTGCACACCGAAGTGCGCCATGATGAAATTGATGTCCGGATATTCCTTGATAAGCGGAATCCACTCCGTCGGAATACTGTAGGGGCCATCACCGGTATGCAGCTTGACGAGCACACCCAGTTCCCGGCATTTGTCGAGCGCTGGGCGCAGCCAGTCCTTGGCACGGTCAGGCCGATATGCATGCATATTGGCTTGCAGTTGGATCATGCGGAAACCATGTTCCTTCACATAGCGCTCAATGGCCTCGACCCCGTTCTGCACGCCGCAACGCGGATTATAGACGAAGCAGCCAATGAACCGGTCCGGGTATTTTTGAACCATTTCAAGCGTATAGGCCATATAGGCATCGATGGACTGACGCCCGTCTAGCTCCCCATCTGTCCACGTATAGATGGTGTTGCCCTGCGGCGGCTGGATGAACGCCTTGTCGATGCGACGTGGTTTGCCGTTGATCGTATAAGGGCCGTCCATCATTTGAATCAGGCGCTCGCCGCTGAACGGATCGCCATCATGCTGCCAGGCCAGATCGACCAGATTGGTCGGATAGCAACTGGTATCGATGATCATTGATTGGTCTCCTTTTCCCGGTCGTGAAGGACCGATCCTCGAGAAAACCAACTGCGTCCCCCTTTGGTGCGGCAACCGTTCGCCAGGCGACGGCAGGCTTATATTTCGACAGCAGTGATTTTCGTCACTGCCCACTATCGCCGCATTGATGGTAAGACGTACAATATCGCTTTCAGCGCATGGTGAGACGATTTCGATATGGTCGAATCCGGCGCCGAAGCTCAGAAACGCCCATCAGGAAAGCAAATCACAATAAAAAGCCGACCCTGAGGCCGGCTGTAGCTCTTCTGGGAAGGTGGCCGCCGCAGGCGATCAGTTTGGAGACTGTTTGGTCCAGTCAAACAGCATGGTTGCGCTGAGAACAGCGAAGATAAGAATGATATCGAACACGTAAACCTCGAAAATGGGAAGCCGCTGGCCTTGTTGAACGGGCAAGGAATTTACCGGTCAGCATCCCTTGAAGATCTCCCAGATCTTCATCCCCACGCCTGACATGGGTCTCATAAACGCAAGACGGCAGTGAAATCAAGCCGCGTCCGGCAACAGAGTTTCGTATTTTCAAGGACTATCGCCCCTCCCCCTTTGAGACGTACAGTGTTGTTTGTTCCGGTTGGCGAGAGGTTTTAGATATGGCTTACAATCATCTGAAACCGTTCGATCTGCGAACACTGCGTTATTTCCTGGTCGTCGCGGAAGAGCTCCATTTCGGTCGCGCCGCAGTCCGTTTGAATATGTCGCAGCCTCCTCTCAGTCAGCAGATCAGACAACTGGAGGACCGTCTCGACGTCGTGCTGTTCAAACGCAGCCATCACAATGTCGAACTGACTGCAGCGGGACTGGCTTTGAAAGAGCAGGTTCCGCTGATCTTCCAGCAGTTGGAAAAAGCTGTTGTCACGACCCGTATGACAGCAGCAGGCTCCATCGGTCGACTGGACATTGGCGTAATCAGTTCTTCGCTGGTCGGCATCATTCCCAGAGCGCTCGATATCTTCACCAGCCGTTATCCGGATGTCGACTGGCAGCTCCATGAATTAACGCCAGCGCTCCAGATACAGGGACTGCTTGAGCGTCGCATCGATGTTTGTCTTTTTCGCATGCCGCCGCATCAGGACGGCCTGCACCGGGAAATCATCATGAAGGAAGCTCTCATGGTAGCCATGCCAAGATCGCATCCTCTCGCCAGCCAGAACAGCGTCTCCTTGATGCAACTGAAAGATCAGCCGTTCGTCATGTTCGGCCTGCATCAATCGAGATTTGCAGATTTCCTCTATCAGTGTTGTGTCAAAGCAGGGTTCACGCCGACAATTCGCCAGCAGGTCGTAGAGGTGCAATCGCTTCTGAGCCTTGTCGGCGCCAATATTGGCGTCGCCCTGTTGCCCGCCAGCATGCGACAGCTGGCGCAGCCGGAAGTGGTTTTCAAACCAATTCATCCGTCGCCACCGGAAATCCCTTTATATGCTACCTATCGCGCCGGTGACATGTCACCGACACTGAAGCGCTTTCTGGCGATAATCAGCGAACTGATAAGCGAACACCGGATCAATACGGTCTCCGATGAAACAGACCGACGAATCCAGTCCGTTTTTGAGTAGCACCAGAGAACACCAGATTGAAGAGCCGCAGCATTTTTTGGAAGGACGAGAAGAACGAAGGGAGCCTGGTCGATCCTTTCGACGTAAGGCCAAGAACAAAGAACAGCTCGATCAATTTGATCCGTGACAACGGTAGCTAGGGCAAGACTGCAATCACTATTAAGGTGGCATTCTATTAAAATGACGGCTTTGTCAGCATCAACAATATGATGGTCAAAACTGCTGCAAATAATGGAAAGCCAAAAGCAAACCACCAGCGATAGTGACTATGATAGCCCCGGCGGCAATGCCTTTCCCTCGGCAGCAGCCAAACGAAGCATGCCCCACAGCCGGACAAGGCAGCCAGACCAACTTCACATGCAAGAAAATAGCCGGCAATTGACTAGACATTGGTAGCAGTTGCGGTGAACCGTATCAGTCAGTGCGACGATACCGCCGACATGAGCAATGGACTTCCGTGTTTAACGGTTGACTTGCTTGAGTGCTGCTGACCTGTTCAGGCCGGACAATACATATTGGTTCTGCACGGCATCGGGCGTTGCGCACCAATCACCGAGAATACATAACCAACTGTTCTAGTCTTATGCTTGATGTTAGGAAAATGTGTTAAATACTGATACTGTTGGACTCCCCGGCCGTGAGACCTGAATATGACAAATCAAGCCTCCCCATTGACAATCGATGACATCACAATCGTCGATCAATCGAAGTTGAAGAAAGCTGTCACGGCCGCTGCCTTAGGTAACACCATGGAATGGTTCGACTTCGGCGTTTATGGTTTTGTGGCTTTCGCACTGGGCAAAGTCTTTTTTCCTGAAGTCTCTCCTGCAATTCAAACCATTGCAGCGCTCGCGACTTTCTCGGTGCCTTTTCTTATACGTCCACTCGGTGGACTGTTTTTCGGCATCATGGGTGATCGCTTTGGCCGACAAAAAGTATTGTCGCTCACTATAATCATCATGGCAGCAAGCACATTCTGTATCGGGCTGATACCCGGCTACAACAGCATTGGTATACTTGCTCCTATACTGCTATTATTGTGTAAACTGGCACAGGGGTTTTCCGTAGGCGGGGAGTATACAGGCGCGGCTATTTTTGTGGCGGAATATGCACCTGACCGCCAGCGTGGTGTATTGGGCAGCTGGCTCGATTTCGGTTCTATTGCAGGCTTCGTTCTCGGTGCGGGTTTTGTGGTTCTTTTACAGACCTTCTTGTCCGAAGCAGCATTTTTGAGCTGGGGTTGGCGTGTACCCTTTCTGGTTGCGGCGCCGCTTGGACTTATCGGCCTTTATCTGCGCCATGCTGCCGAAGAAACCCCGGCTTTTACCCAGCAATTGGAACGCTTGGAGCAGGAAGACAAATCAGCACTGCAAGAGCGGCCTACGGTGCCATTTACCGAGATATTCACCAAGTATCGCAGGTCCTTGCTCGTCTGTATAGGCATGGTTCTGGTGACCAATATCACTTATTACATGCTCCTTACTTATATGCCGACCTATCTATCCAGTAATTTGGGTTACTCAGAAAATCATGGCGTGATGATTATCATCGCAGTGATGATCGGCATGCTTTTCGTGCAGCCACTCATCGGCTTCACTAGCGACCGCATTGGGAGACGGCCTTTCATTCTGATTGGCAGTATCGCCCTGTTCGTAGTTGCTATTCCCGCCTTTCTGATGATCGCCAGCAACGAAACTGCCCAGATCTTCCTCGGGCTGCTGCTCCTGGCAATCGCGCTCAACTGTATGATCGGAGTGATGGCGGCAACCCTACCTGCTCTATTCCCCGCCCGAATTCGATACAGCGCCCTGGCGAGCTCCTTCAATATAGCTATAATAGCTGCCGGGCTCACTCCGACGTTGGCAGCATGGCTGGTCGCAAGCAGCAATAATTTACTCATGCCAGCATATTATCTGATGGGCGCAGCAGTAATCGGCATCGTCACCAGCGTATTCTTGCCCGAGACCGCCAACCAGCCACTACGGGGTGATACGCCGAATGCTTCTAACCCAGCAGAAGCCCAAGTTTTACTACAAGAATCCTACGATATTATTGAAGAACGTATTGAGGATATCGACGTGGAGATCGCCACGCTCCAGGCGAAGATCGCTCAGCTATCTGCGCAGCGTGAAAAATTGGCCGACCGTCACCCAAACATTGATTGATATTGCTCATGAGAGCGTGAGATTTTCAACTCCTCTGTTCTTTTACCAAACCATCAATCCCGTGCAGACCATCTACCATTCCTCCAGCCGCTGATCCTCATCCCAATCGGGATGACCGGCATGATGCAAACCGGAGTTCTTCTGACTTCTTCAGTGCCACTTTAATACAGCGTCGCCTTGTCTGCCGCAGAAACCGCCATTTGTCTCTGCTAAATGTGATAGCTGGCGAGGGACGCACCCAACGCTACAAGTATCGTACCACACGCCTTTGGCACCAACCAACCAGCCTTGTTGTGGCGAAGTCGCTCCAAGGCAAATGAAGCAATAGCGACTACCACAACATCGGCAGTTGAGAAAATCAGGTTCACTATCATCCCCAGCACAAGGAACTGGAGCCAGAGTGGAATTTCGGCTGTGGGTTGTACAAATTGCGGTAGGAAGGTGAGGAAGAAAAGTGCCGTCTTCGGGTTGAGAACTTCAACTACAATGCTGTCGCGAAACGTTTTTGATGTCGGGCTGGTGGATTGATCTTTCTTACTCCACTCGAAGAAAATGGCGGCTCCCAACCAGATCAGATATGCGGCGCCGATAAATCTTATAATCATATAGACCCGCGGTGCATGTTCCATCAACGATGCAAGGCCGATCGTGGCACCCACGATATGCACGTAACATCCTAGATGAACGCCGAGAGCAGCCATTAGGCCCGCATTACGACCATACGCAAGGGTCTGCGCGGTCATGTAAAGTATTGCGGGTCCTGGCATGCAAGCAAACGTTAGCGTAGCGACCGCAAAAGGTATCCATAAGTTCATCGACAACATGACGGCTTCACCCCCTGGCCCGATGAGGGAGCATTAAGCTTCACTCAAACGCAATGCTATACGGCAGGTGTCGTATTTAAATGGCAGCAATGCTCGGATAGTCTACTTTTGGCTAGAGTTTTGCACCGCTCCTGCTACCTACCAAAGTATGGTAAAGGGATCGACCTGAAAATTGATGGATTCGGCTTCTGCATAAGCTATCGTGGGGCAATTCCGAAGAACACTATCGCATGCACCGGCGGCGTAAGACCCTCCAACTAATGGGGAAATTAATCGTGTCGCCACGAGGGTATTCATGAAAGCGACAGGTAAAGACACATTCCAGAGGCTGAGACTGAAAGAGTTTTTCAGCGCTCGCTGCATTCACAAGGTCATGCGTGATAATGATCGTGAGAAAATATCACGTCATTTGCGCAAAAAATTCGCGAAAAGGCGCCCTCACGATCAACCCCAATTGGCGAAAGTATGTATCTAGTTCAATGGAAACTAAGATCGCTCCGCTCACCGCTTTTGCCGATTAAACTGTGGGATATAATTCAGCCGATGCCCTTTCCAATCGAACGACCGAAGGTAAAATCAGGCAACTCCGACTATGGCAGACAATGTGCCCAGGCACTTGATCTATCCGTTAGGAATCTTATGAGTAAAGCTGTTGCTTCCGGATGGGATGAAGTTGAAGTTGCGTTGCAGGTGATATCGCTCTGCGAGAGCTATATTTATGGCCCCTTTGATCGCGAGCGTTAACGCCGACAAATAGAACAACGAAACCTTGCTTTCCAGTTTGCATGTGCCAGCCACTTGTCAGTACAGATTGAGTTTTATCAGCGCCGTCCGTGCGAAGATCACCGTCGGATGGCTTTTTGACGTCTACTTGCTGTAGCAGTGGCCGCCATGGAAATATCGTAGGTTGGAGTCCTGGCGTCGTATTATTCTCTTCAGCCAGCTACCCACGCGGACCGAGATGTTTGATTGCCGGTCCAGATTCGCAGCTGAATCTATGGTAGTCATGAATGACTGGATGGAGGGCAATCTAGGTGAAACTCCACGCTCTGATGTGCGTCGACATCGAATGACAAGCGTTATAGCAACTCCTGAAATGAGTATTGGCGGCCCTGGTATCTTGGTATTTCTGGACTCACCAAGGCGCGGTGTACGGCAACGGATGGTATTGGCATAGTCTCGTCTGAACTTTTCAGCGCATTCGTGCGCTGTCTTGTGAGTGACAAAGGTCCCGCTGGAAGCCAGCATAACTTCGACCATGCGAATGCTCAACGGAAACCGGAAATACAGCCACACCGCCTCTGCAATAATCTCGGCTAGAAAATTCACGTGACACAAGCGCAGAACTGTCACCAGCTCATTATGTCCGAACCAGTATCAATAGCTGTCAAAAAATTTCCTTGCCCGGGGCGTTATCTCAGCAAATAAGCCGACTTAATTGACACAGAGCTTTATTCCGTTGTCGGATCGTGCATCAGATTAAGGTTCCCTCAAAGCCAGCAGAACAGCGCTCCATATTGATCGTCTCAACCTCAAACCATTGACTTTTCAAAACGGCCGCATTTAAACACCGGTCAAGTTCCTGAACTGGATCATTCCCAAGCGTCCGCTTTGGCCGGGTGCGCTGCGTTAGAAATCAAGAGTAAATCATGGCACACGAAGATCTCGAAGCTCGGCATCTGGAGACACTGGACCGGGACTTGAGCCGCTTCGTTCAGCTGGAAACAGCAACGAGTTACGTCTCACGTCCGCTCGTGGCTCCAGGCATTGCTCTTGTATTCATCATGCTGGCCGGGCTCGTCGCTGCCATGTTGCTGGACCAGACCACTCAGATGCTTATTGTTGTGGCCGCGACCGTTTTTGGCGCCTACATGGCTTTGAACATCGGCGCCAACGACGTGGCTAACAATATGGGACCGGCCGTCGGTGCCAATGCGCTGAGCATGGGTGGTGCGATTGCGATTGCCGCGGTGTTTGAAAGTGCTGGCGCACTCATCGCAGGAGCCGATGTTGTATCGACGGTCGCTACCGGCATAATTGCGCCAGACACACTTGCAACACCGATCATGTTCATCTGGGCAATGATGGCAGCGTTGCTCGCCTCGGCGCTTTGGGTCAACCTTGCGACATGGATCGGCGCTCCTGTTTCAACCACGCATGCGGTTGTCGGCGGTGTCGTGGGCGCCGGCATTGTCGCAGCTGGGTTCGGAGCAGTGAACTGGTCTCAAATGGCGGCTATTGCGGCAAGCTGGGTTATTTCGCCTGTGCTGGGTGCGATCATAGCTGCTGGTTTTCTCTGGTTGATCAAATCCCGTATTATCTATCGCGTGGATAAGATTGCTGCTGCTCGTGTGTGGGTCCCGATCCTTGTTGGCCTCATGGCGGGAACCTTTGCGACATATCTGATCATGAAAGGGCTGAAACAGTTGATCGATGTGTCGACTGAGGTAGCTCTGATCTTTGGATTGGCTGTTGGTGTTGGAAGCTGGTTGATCTTGATCCCGGTCATTCACCGCCAGTCATATGGGCTCGAAAACCGCAACAAGTCACTCAAGATCCTGTTCAGCATTCCTCTGGTTGTGTCGGCGGCTTTGCTGAGTTTTGCCCATGGCGCAAATGACGTGGCGAATGCTGTGGGACCGCTCGCGGCAATTGTCCAGACATCGCAAACCGAGGCGTTGAACCACGGCGTCGTGATTCCGCTCTGGGTTATGCTGATCGGTGCATGTGGCATTTCTTTAGGCTTGTGCCTGTTTGGCCCCAAGCTCATTCGAATGGTTGGCAACCAGATCACCAAGCTGAACCCGATGCGGGCTTATTGCGTGTCATTGTCAGCCGCAATCACTGTCATTCTGGCCAGCTGGTTGGGATTACCGGTCAGTTCGACCCATATAGCCATAGGCGCGATCTTTGGCGTTGGGTTCTTCCGCGAATGGGACACGGAACGACGATTGAAGAAAGCGCGCCAAGCCCTGCCATTGGATTCCATTCCGGTTGAGGAGCGCCGCCGTCGAAAGCTGGTTCGCCGCTCTCACGCGCTCACGATTGCAGCCGCCTGGGTGGTAACGGTTCCTGCTGCCGCAATCCTCTCGGCCATTTTGTTCGCACTGTTGAACCAGATCCCTGTTGGGCATTCCTGACCCGGTACGCAGAAGTCAAAAAAATGCAGCCATTTGGTTCGGCTTTCCCTGCTGGCAATCGTGCGCCGTGCTTGCCGGGCCACACCAGACGCGTTTAGTGTTAGAGGATGCGGCAGCGAACCAGCAGTACTCTCAATTGCTTGCGTTCCAAGCGGACCTTACTGCTCTAATGCGTGAAGCATGGACGTGTTGCAAACGTTCTGTCAATGATGACAGGTTAGCATTTGGGCGGTATTCAGATAAACTTGCCGAGCTTTTCTGCTGCTAGTCGCAAGTCATCAAGATGGGCAAGCCCCTGTTCCAGAGATAGCCGCTGGGTCGGTGCGTGGAACGACAAGGTGGCGCAAAAATTGTGCCGCGCATCCATGACAGGCACTGCAACAGCAATCATGCCGTCAACGAGCTCTTCCTGATCCGTTGCAAACCCACGCACCCTTGCACGCTCGATTTCCACGCGAAGCATCGTTGTATCGACAATGGTTTTTTTGGTGAAGGACTGCTTGTCTCCGGTGAGGAGATAGCGTTCGAACTCCTCTTCCGGAAGCAAGCTGAGTGTGACTTTCCCTGACGCAGTGGCATGGAGCGGCACACGCGAACCAATATGAAGCGCTATACGCAACGGCCACTGTGTTTCCACGCGATCGACATAAATCATCGCATCATTGTCCGGAACCGCGAGGTTGCAGGTTTCGCCGATCTGCTGATTGAGCCAGATCAGAACATTTCTGCTCGGAAGACTACTCAGTGAAGCGTGCATCGCACCGATTGCCATTTCGCGGAAGCGTGCACCGGGCAGATAGCTCTTCCCATCAATGTTCTTGGTGAGAAAGCCCTGCTCCTCCAGATAGGCGAGCAGACGGTGAACTGTCGGTTTGGGCAGTTTGAGTTCTTCAATGATTTCAGCAGGGGTCATTGCGCGTCTCTGACGCCCCAGCAACTCAAGAATCTGCAGGTTCCTTATACTTGGGCTGGCAATCAGATTATTGGGTTCATTCTTCATGAAAACACTACGTCACACTGAGGTTTCCTAGTGGTTTAACCCAGCCCGGAGACGTAACCAAGCGAATTTATACCCGGTGAATTCAATAAGTTGATATTTTTTGAGACAAACTGTCTCAAAAAATTATTGACTCTCGTGCATTTTGAAACAAGGGTAACGACACTGCGATCCACAGGAGGAGTGTGGATCGGGCCATAACCGTCAAAACGCAGGAGGGCGTCATGTCGGATACAACAGTGGACGCTGTGAGGAGCGGCAGCCAGGCGAATGATGTTAGGAAAGTCGTCTTTGCCAGTCTGATCGGCTCCACCATCGAGTGGTATGACTTTTTTCTTTATGGTGTGGTGGCGGGCATCGTCTTCAACCACCTCTACTTTCCATCGGATAACGAAACTGTCTCCATTATGCTGGCCTATGCGACTTTTGCGGTAGGCTTTGTCGCCCGACCTATGGGCGGCCTCGTTTTCGGACATTTCGGCGACCGGATAGGGCGCAAGGCGATGTTGATCATCAGCTTGCTGATGATGGGCGGAGCTACCGTCGCCATCGGTCTTTTGCCCGGCTATCAAACTATCGGCCTGATGGCACCCGTGACGCTTTTGTTCCTTCGCATCCTCCAAGGCATTGGCATTGGAGGTGAATGGGGCGGTGCGGTGCTGATGGCTTATGAATATGCGCCCAAGGACAAGCGTGGCTTCTACGCTTCCCTGCCGCAGATCGGCCTGTCTCTGGGCCTATTCCTGTCGTCAGGTGTCATGGCGCTCCTGTCACTTCTGCCCGACGAACAGTTCATGATATGGGGCTGGCGTGCTGCCTTTATTGGATCAATCGTTCTTGTCTTTCTGGGGACATGGATCAGGTCCAACATTCAGGAAAGCCCCGAGTTTCAAAAAGCCAAGGCTGCGTCTCGCGGTCGGGATCCAGGTCTGCCTTTCACCACCATGATCAAGCGCTATCCGGGTAACGTCATTCTCGGCATGGGTGCCCGTTACATTGACGGCGTCTTCTTCAACATCTTTGCCGTTTTCTCGATCCTGTACCTGACCCGTTTTGCCGGACTCGATCGGACGGCAGCATTATGGACAGTCTGCGCCGCCGCCGTGGTCATGATCGTATTCATTCCCCTGTTTGGACGCCTGTCCGACCGGGTCGGACGACCTGTTACCTATGCATGGGGATCTCTCCTGCTGGGTTTGAGCGTCTTCCCGGCGTTCTGGCTCATGTCGACAGGCGTTCCCGTGCTGATCGTTCTGGGCATCGTACTGCCGTTCGGCATTATCTATCCCATGTGCTACGGACCGGAAGCTGCCCTGTTTGCAGACCTGTTTGATCCGACTGTCAGATATACTGGGATATCCTTCGTCTATCAGTTCTCGGGCATCATCGCTTCCGGTCTGACACCTATGATCGCCACTTACCTGATGTCCATCAATAACAACGATCCTTTTTGGGTATGCGTCTACGTGGTGTTTGCAGCTGCGGTGTCGTTGGCATCCGCTGTTGCAATCGAGCGCAGGCGAAAGCGGCTCTAGCGGAACCAGCACACCCCAGCGGGCAGCAAGACAGGGATCCGGCTCCGTCGTGCGACACGGACCCTGTTAGGAGGAAGTTCTTTATGAATGAAGTAGCAGACTACATCATAGTGGGTGCCGGCTCGGCGGGCTGCATCGCCGCCAACAGGATCAGTGCGGATCCCTCGGTCACCGTTCACCTGCTGGAAGCCGGCCGCAAGGACCGCAATCCGTGGATTCACATTCCGGTTGGTTATTTTCGCACGATGCACGACCCCAATTACGACTGGTGTTATCAGACAGAACCGGATTCGGGATTGAACGGACGCAGCCTCAGCTGGCCGCGTGGGAAGGTGCTCGGCGGCTCATCTTCGCTCAATGGTCTGCTTTACGTGCGTGGACAGAAAGAAGACTATGATCGTTGGGCACAGTTCGGCAATTCCGGCTGGTCCTGGCAGGATGTTGGCCCAATTTTCGAGAGTTTCGAAACGTTCCATCGCCCGGCAGCCGCAGACCGTGGAACCATGGGTGAGTTGCAGGTGTCGGCCCCACGCCTGAAGCGGGCGATCTGCGAAAAGTGGATCGAGTCCGCCCGTGCGAATGGCTACGATTACAACCCCGACTATAATGGGGCAACGCAGGAGGGCGTGGGGCATTTTCAGCTGACCATGCACAAAGGACGCAGATGCTCTTCCGCAGCCGCATTCTTGCGCCCGATTCGTCATAGACAAAATCTGACCATCCAAACCGATGCCCACATCATGCGTGTCGTCGTCCAGAATGGTCGCGCGACAGGTGTGGAATATCAGCGTCCGGACGGCACCCGCCACACGATCCATGCCAGAAATGAAATCATCCTGTGCGCTGGAGCTATCGGCTCGCCCCAGATACTCATGCTGTCCGGCATCGGCCCGGCTGAACAACTGGCCGCTCACGGCATTTCTGTTCAATACGACGCGCCGGAAGTGGGCCAGAACCTGCAGGACCATTTGCAGGCCCGGCTGGTCTTCAAATGTAACGAACCGACGCTCAATGATGAAGTTCGCAGTCTCATCAAGAAGGCTGCCATTGGTCTCGAGTATGCGCTGTTTCGGACCGGCCCCATGACGATGGCCGCCAGCCTCGTCTTCGGATTTGTCAAGACGCGGCCAGAGCTCGCCACGCCGGATATTCAGTTTCACATCCAGCCATGGTCAGCCGACAGCCCCGGCGAAGGTGTGCATCCTTTCTCTGCCTTCACCCAGTCGGTGTGCCAGTTACGGCCGGAAAGTCGTGGAACAATCACTTTGCGTTCCCGCAACCCCTTCGACCATCCAGTCATTCAGCCCAACTATCTAGCAACCAGAAACGACCAGCAGACATTGGTCGAGGGAATTCGCATCGCACGCCGCATAGCACGGACTGAACCCCTTAAATCTGCCATTGCACAGGAGTTCAGACCGACAGCCGATCTGAATGGCGATGACGAATTGCTGGATTGGGCGCGACGCAATTCCACCACGATCTACCATCCAACCGGCACCTGCCGGATGGGCGTCGACGAACGCAATGTTGTCGACGACCGGTTGCGTGTTCGCGGCATTGAAGGTCTGCGCGTCGCGGATTGCTCGATCATGCCGGAAATCGTCTCCGGTAACACAAATGCTCCGGCGATGATGATCGGCGCGAAACTGGCTCAGATGGTCCTGGAAGACAGGAAACGCGCTTTAACGGCACAAAACGCCGCTACGCCGACCTACGAAAAAGTAGCTTAGGAGAATTCACTGCCATGAAAATGACGACGGAAGAAGCATTTGTTAAGGTTTTGCAGATGCATGGGATAGAACATGCATTCGGGATCATCGGCTCCGCGATGATGCCGGTATCGGATTTGTTTCCGAAGGCGGGCATTACCTTCTGGGATTGCGCCCATGAGACGAATGCGGCGCTGATCTGCGACGGTTATACCCGCGTGACAGGCAAGATGGGCATGGCGATTGCTCAGAACGGGCCCGGCGTAACCGGCTTCGTGACTGCCATCAAGACTGCTTACTGGAACCACACGCCGATGCTGCTTGTCTCTCCACAGGCTGCCAACAAGACCATCGGTCAGGGCGGTTTTCAGGAAGTTGACCAGATGGCCCTGTTCGAAGAGATGGTCTGCTATCAGGAAGAAGTGCGCGACGCGACCCGCATTCCCGAAGTGCTGAACCGCGTGATCGAGAAGGCATGGCGCGGCTGTGCACCGGCACAGATCAACGTTCCCCGTGACTTCTGGACCCAGGTCATCGACGTCGACCTGCCACAGATCGTTCGACTGGAACGCCCGAGCGGCGGACGCGATGCCATTGCCGAGGCTGCAAAACTACTGACCAATGCGAAATTCCCGGTCATCCTTAACGGGGCCGGTGTTGTTATCGGCGGTGCGATCCCTGAATCCATCGCGCTTGCTGAAAGGCTCGATGCGCCGGTCTGCTGCGGCTATCAGCATAATGATGCCTTTCCCGGCACCCATCCGCTGTCCGCAGGTCCGCTCGGCTACAATGGTTCCAAGGCCGCGATGGAGCTGATCTCCAAGGCCGATGTGGTTCTGGCGCTCGGCACCCGTCTCAATCCGTTCTCGACCCTACCCGGCTACGGCATCGATTATTGGCCGAAAGATGCAAAGATCATTCAGGTCGACATCAATCCTGATCGTATCGGCCTCACCAAGAAGATCTCGGTCGGCATTTGCGGCGATGCCAAGCAGGTTGCGCAGCAGATTCTCGACCAGATGGGAGCCAATGCGGGCAATGCAGGTCGCGACGAGCGCAAGCAGCTCATCCATCAGCGTAAATCCGCCTGGTTGCAGCAACTTTCCTCGATGGATCATGAGGATGACGATCCGGGCACGCATTGGAATGCCGGTGCGCGCGAGCGCGAGAAGGACCGCATGTCGCCGCGGCAGGCATGGCGTGCCATTCAGGCTGGAATGCCGAAGAACGCCATCATGTCCACCGACATCGGCAATAACTGCGCCATCGGGAACGCCTATCCAAGCTTCGAACACGGACGCAAATATCTGGCGCCGGGCATGTTCGGCCCCTGCGGTTATGGCTTCCCATCCATCGTCGGCGCCAAGATCGGCCAGCCTGACACGCCAGTGGTCGGCTTTGCAGGCGACGGTGCGTTCGGCATATCCATGAACGAGATGACCTCCATCGGTCGCAAGGGCTGGCCTGCGATCACCATGGTCATCTTCCGCAACTATCAGTGGGGTGCTGAAAAGCGCAATACGACGCTGTGGTACGACAACAACTTCGTCGGCACCGAACTCAATCCGAACCTGAGCTACGCCAAGGTGGCGGATGGCTGCGGTCTGAAAGGCGTGACCGTCGATAGCCAGCAGGCGCTGACCGAAGCCTTGCAGACGGCAATCAACGAGCAGGCCAAGGGGGTGACTACCTTCATCGAAGTCGTGCTCAATCAGGAACTGGGCGAACCATTCCGCCGCGATGCGATGAAGAAACCCGTTGTCGTGGCCGGCATCGACAAGGCCGACATGCGCCAGCAAATGCCCGTCTGAACCAGTCCGTCAGTGATCAGGCCGGGAGCGCAACTCCCGGCCTTTTGAAGAGATTGCGCCATGCTGCCGTTGGAAAAGATTTTTGAGAAAGCCCGTTCGAAGCCACGTCACATCGTGCTAGCCGAGGGCGAAGATCCGCGCATCATCGATGCGGCGCTCCGTGCCGAACGCGAAGCCATTGCCCGCATCACGCTTCTGGGCTCCGAAAGCGTCATCAGCAGGCAGATTGACGGCTCAAAGATCGCGATCATAAATCCAGTAGTATCGGGCAAAAGCGCGGATTATGCGCAAAAACTCTATCGGCTGCGTCAGGCCAAGGGCATGACGGAAGAACAGGCCGAGGCGATGGTGAAGACGCCACTCGGCTTCGCCGCCATGATGGTACGCGAAGGCGATGCGGATGGGACGGTGGCTGGCGCAGTCGCAACGACAGCCGATGTGGTGCGCCATGCCCTGCAGATCATTGGTAAGGCCGACGGCGCATCGCTCGTCTCAAGCTTCTTCCTGATGCTGCTGTGCCAGTCTCATCATCAGAAGAAAGGCGCTTTCGTCTTTGCCGATTGCGGCCTCGTGGTGGAACCGGATTCCGCACAACTTGCCGACATCGCCATACAGTCGGCAGATTCATACCGCCAGCTCACGGAAAAAGATGCGGCCGTTGCCATGTTGTCCTTCTCCACCGGCGGCAGCGCTGCGCATGAGCGTGTGTCAAAGGTCGTTCAGGCAACCCGGACGGTGCGGGAGCGTAAGCCTGATCTGTGCATCGATGGAGAATTACAGTTCGACACGGCATTCGTCGAGGCAATCAGCCATGCCAAATCGCCGGATTCACCGCTCAAGGGCAATGCCAACGTCTTTGTGTTCCCCAATCTCGAAGCCGCCAATATCGGCTACAAGATTGCCCAACGTATTGGTGGGGCGCAGGCCATAGGCCCCGTGCTTCAGGGCCTCGCCAAACCCGCTAATGACCTCTCACGCGGGTGCAGCGCTGACGATGTCCTCCACATGATCGCTATAACCGTCAATCAGGCAAAGTGAAGGACATCGCGCCGCTATTCGCGAACCGCTAAGACTTCAGGAAGCGCGTAGCGATGCCGTTGAGAAACTGTGGCAGTACCGTGAAGGCATAGGGTGCATAGACCCGCTCCAATCGCTGATGATACTCGCGACCCCACGGGCCGATATTCACCACCGGATAGGAAAGCGCTTTCGGATTGGCGCGGTCGATAAATTGAGCCGCTGGTGTGTTGGCCGCGATGACTTCACTATCCGTCGCGTCAGGAATATGACCGAAGAAGCTCATATCTGAAATACCGGCGAAGATTTCGCGATACCGGATCGTCGTTTCGAACTGGCGCTCCGCATCCAGGCGTGCGGTTTCCAGAGCTTCTGCAAAACGCTGTTCTTCGGCCGTTTCGACACCCATGCGAACGTGAGGATAGACGAGACTTCCGAAGCCGATAATGACCGCCGGGCCTGTAACGCGTGCCTCGGCAACCATGGCGTTGACGAGTTCCCGCGTGATGAGAAGCGGGTTATCGCTGCTTGAAAGTTCAGATTCCAGCACCGCTATCCGTTCCAGTGCTGCGTTACCGCCAATGCGCCGGACTTCGTCGCGCAACTCGGCCGTGGTCAGAATTCTGCCCTTGTGATTGGCATCTGCATCGCTGCCAACCAGCTTTGTAAAGCGCTCCGCCTCCACATTGAAGTGCGTGATTGCCCGATCCAGCGCCTCACCGACAATTGCCTTGAACCGCTGGAACAAAGCATCAGGCGAGACGGAATGGGTCAGCCAGTTGAAAGCAATCCACGTCCGTTCCGGCGTGGTCACTTCATAACCGCCGCGAAAATCCCGCGCTTCAAGGCAGATTGGAGGTGGCGAAACTTCGCCATCCGCCGTGTCGCAAAGGGCTGCATTGGCTTCCACCGCCCGCATGATTTCCGATGCAATGAGATGCGCGCTGACACCTTCAAACGGATAACTCGCATGAGAAGGCTGTCCGACCACAAAAGCAAAGGGAAGCTGCTTGCCGATTGTGCCCCGATAGATGGCTCGGCCTTCCGCACCGTCACCCTGATCGCTCGTTGCGTCAAGATTGATACCGGCAACGATATCGAGGCCCCAGCGTTCGGCAAGTTCCGGCAACGCATCGCGCAGGCTGCGCATTCCCCGCGAACCACGCTCTTCGTCAGGTGTCGCAAACAAAATCAGATTGCCTTCGCGATCTGCCTGCTGCGAGAAATGTTCCAACGTTGCGATACCGGCTGCAACACCGCTTTTCATGTCGAGCATGCCCCGACCGGGAATGTAATTTCCGCTCTGGAAGTCGGCGAGTGCCTTTTCCTCGTTCGGTGCAAGCGGACGGCTGGTAAGATCGGCCAGAAGAGCTTCCAGCAAAGCATCCGGCTCGAAAGCAAGATGTTTCAAATCGCGATAATTTGCAATTTCCACCACATCGAAGTGCCCCGCCAGAGCCAGGGTTCGTCGCCCGGCGCCGCGCACAACGGCGATAACATTCTTGGTCATCGGCGAGCCGTGACTGTCGATGACGGCAATATCGTCAGGGTTCTTTTGGAAATAGGGGATCTCGCGCAAAAGCTCGGCCAGCTTCAGCCCGAACGATGCCTCGTCAGGTGTTCCCGTTTCGCTCGGCCATCTCACCATGCGATAGGAGAGTTCTCGTACCCGTTCTGTCGGGTTCCATTCATTTGGGGATGCCACGGTCTTTCCTCGCTCAATAGTTCCCCGTCTCCGTGCCTTGGGGAAGGCACAGGCGGGTTTTCAAATCTGGTTTAAACGTCGACTTACTGGTTGAGATGCTTTCGCAGGAACGCTCTCGTTCTTTCATTTTCCGGATTGGTGAAGATCACGTCCGGCTTGCCTTCTTCGACCACGACGCCCTTGTCCATGAACAGAACCTTGTCTGAAACTTCGGCGGCAAAACGCATTTCGTGGGTCACGATCAGCATGGTCATGTGTTCCTGCGCGAGCTGTTTCATGACCTGATTGACTTCCTCGACCAGTTCTGGATCGAGCGCAGAAGTCGCCTCGTCGAACAGCATGACTTTCGGCTGCATCGCCAGTGCACGGGCAATAGCCACGCGCTGTTTCTGCCCGCCCGACAGACGCGACGGATACATTGACGCCTTGTCGGCAAGACCGACCTTCTTCAAAAGAGAAACGGCCAGCTCCTGCGCTTCCTGCTTGCTCTTGCCCTTCAACTTGATGGGTCCGAGTGTGATGTTTTCCATGACATTGAGATGCGGAAACAGATTGAAGTGCTGGAAAACCATGCCCATCTGCTGGCGCACGGCATTGATATGCCGCTCGAAGGAGCGTCCGCTCAACGACTGGTTTACCTGCACGCCGTCCAGCAATATCTGGCCTGAGTTGACCGTTTCCAGATGGTTGATGGAGCGCAGCAAAGTACTTTTGCCGGAACCGGACGGCCCGATAATGGCGATAATCTGGCCGCGTTCAACAGACAGGTTGATGCCCTTGAGGACTTCGAGCGCGCCATAAGACTTGTGGACGTCGCGCACTTCCACCATGGGTTTGCTGTTGCTCATCGGTAAGCCTCGACTTTCTTTTCCATCCAGTGCAATCCGGCTTCCAGGATGAGATTGAGTACGTAGAAGATCACTGCGGCAGTGATATAGAATTCAAACGGGCTATAGGTTTCACTGATTGCCTGCTGTGACGCATGCACCAGTTCGGTGATGCCGATCACCGACACGAGTGCCGTGTCTTTCAAAAGCGCAATCAGATTGTTTCCCACCTGCGGCAGCGCGTTGCGGACAGCTTGCGGCACGATGATGTAGCGCAGCGTCTGACCGTTGCCGAAACCTAGCGAACGGGCACCTTCATTCTGCCCCGGATCGACAGTCAGGATCGCGGTGCGGAAGATATCCGAATTATAGACCGCAAAATGCAGGCCAAGGCCGATGATACCAGTCCATACGGCTGGAATGTTGATGCCGATCTGCGACAGGCCGTAATAGAGCAGGAACAGCTGCAGAAGCAGCGGCGTACCCATGAACAGCCAGATGAAGAAGCGGACAGGGTAACGCACCAGCCAGTTGCCATAGAGAACGAGCAAGGCAAAAGCGATACCGCCGAAGAAGCTGACGATGGATGAGGACACGGCGATGATGAGCGTCCACCAGATGCCGGTCATCAGAAGTTCAGTATAGGGCGGGACGATAGAGAAATCGAGTTGCATGAGATCACCGCCTATTTGAGTGCATAGCGGGCTTCGAGGAAATCGACGAAGCGTGCAACGATATAAATGAGGACCATGTAGATGGCCGCGGCGATGCCGAAGATTTCAAACGGACGATAGGTCGAGCCGATGAAACGTTGAGCCGTGTAAGTCAGTTCGACCACGGAAATCGCGGAAACGAGAGCAGACCCCTTGATCAGCATGACTGTATTGACACCGAGCGAACGGATCATGAGCCGCGCTGCCTGCGGCAACACCACAAAGCGCATCGACTGCCCGTTGCTGAAGCCAATGGAACGGGCGGCCTCGTTCTGCCCGGTATCGACCGTCAGAATGGCGCCTCGCATGGCTTCGGCGTAATAAGCGCCAATATTAAGACCGAGACCGATGGCACCGGCTGCAAACGGCTCAAGATTGATGCCGATCTGCGGGCCGCCGAAATAGAGAACGAAAAGCTGCAGAAGGCATGGTGTGCCGCGAAAAACGCTGACATAGGCCGTACCGATAAAACGCAACGGCCAGAAACGCGATAGTTTTGCAGATGTGGCAAGCGCACCGACGCCCAACCCGATCAAAATGGCAAGCGCCGATATTTCGACGGTAACCAGGGCGGCCTCCAAAAAATATGGAAAGACCTCCACCATCAAAGAGAAGTTCATTATCTCCCCTTTCCTGTCTGGAAAACCAAGCCGGAAAGAAATGTTGCCGGGACAATTGCGTTAATAGCTGTCCCGGCTCGGGGTTTCATGCGGTTAGCGGATGTCGCGACCGATCCACTTGGTCGAGATTTTCTCGTAGGTACCGTCCGCTTTCATGTCGTCGAGAGCCTTGTTGATCGCATCCTTAAGCTCAGGGTTACCCTTGCGCAGAGCGATGCCGACATTGTCGGTGCCCTGAAGTTCAGGCGTATCGAGCTGACGAACCTTTTCGCCGCTTTCCTTGATGGCGATCAGGATCGGAATGTCATCCGATGCAATGGCGTCCACGCGACCTGAACGAAGCTCAAGCAGCAGTTCCGGGATGCCCTTATAGGTACGGACGGTCCAGCCACCCTGTTCGCGCGCCCACTTGTCGCTGGTTTCGCCAAGCGTCACGGCAATGGTCTTGCCCTGTTTCAGTTCGTCCATGGACTTCACCGGCGAGGTTTCCGTCACGAAAATTCCACGGCCACCGCGATAGTAAGGGCCTGCGAAATCGACAGCCTTTTCGCGTTCCGGCGTGATGCTCATGCTGCCGACGACCACATCGAACTTGCCCGCACGCAGGCCTGCAATGATGCCGTCGAAAGCGGTGGTCACGACAACCGGCTTTACATCAAGGCGCTTGGCAATTTCGGTGCCGATATCGACGTCGAAACCAACCACCTGGTTCTGACCATCAACAAAACTGAATGGCGGGAAAACACCGCTCATGCCGATGCGCAGTTCGCCGCTTTGCTTGACCTTTTCGAGGTCGTCCGCATGAGCGGGAGCGAGCATCATCAGCGCGCCGACGCCAGCGGCAATGAGCGAAGACAGAAGGGTTTTCATTTCATTTTCTCCTAAGTGATCGTATCGCGATCACGGGCGATGCCCGTTCCGAGCGCCCGGCTGGACGCATCTTTCCAGATCGTCGACGCCCGACGGGCGACGGCAAATTTCTTGGGAAAACAGATTCGGAACAGGCAAGAACGATATGCTCTGGTTACCCAAGAGCGGGAGAAAGAAAAGCTCCATCGATCCACCTCCGAAATTCCCCTTGCCGGTTGCGTTGCTTACTTATCCGGCTTGTTTGTTTTCAAGCACGCTAACGGAGCAAAGGATCAACGAAAACGTCAATTCTGTATAGAAATGTCCAGCAATCTGCGATAAACGCAATCAAACTGACGAAATCGTCAAATGGCGGTGTGGTGATGGATGATCTGGATCAACGATTAATATCAGAACTGCGCATCAATGCGCGTGCGTCCATTCCGACTCTCGCCAGCATTTTGGGTGTGGCGCGGGGCACGATCCAAAGCCGGATGGAGCGCCTGATCGCATCAGGCGTCATTGCAGGCTTTACAGTCAGATTGAAGGATCATGGTGCCACCGACATGATCCGCGGCATCATGATGATCGAATTGACCGGGCGAAACATCAAAAGCGTGATAGCGACTTTACGCAAGAACCCCGGCTTTTCCGCGGTGAACACCACGAATGGTACGTGGGACCTGATCGCCGAGATCGAAGTCCCCAACATGAATGAATTTCACCGGCTGGTAACAGGTATCCGCGCCATGGACGGAATCGCGAAATCCGAGACACACATCTTTCTCGGACCCGCCTGAACCTTCGGCTGCCTATTCCGCCGCTTCAGCCACATAACCAAACTGCATGATGGCATCCGGCGCAGCAACGCCCGGCAGAATACGACCGTCATCCACCGGCGCGCCCATCTGGGTGGTCATGGGAATGACGCCTGCCCAAATTGGCAGGGCATAATCGGCATCGTCATCCTTCGGCGGACCGGAGCGAACCTTTGCTGACGCTTCATTCAGTTCCAGTTCCAGAAGCATGGTGGCCTTCAGCTCCTTTGCCATCATCGGCCGCAGGCCTTCCCAGCGACCCGGAAAAAGGCCGTTTACGAAGCTGTGCAAGTGATGTTCCTTTACCGCGATGTCCGAAATTTTGCGCGCTGTCCCGAAAGCCATGACCGAACGGTAATTGCAGGAGTGATGAAACGCCGAGCGAGCGAGAACCAGCCCGTCGAGCAACGTAAAGCTTACGCACACTTCTGCTTCGTCGCAACTTTCCAGCATACGACTGGCGGATGATCCGTGCCAGTAAATGAAATCGCCTTCACGCCAGACCAGCGTAGGCGTGACATAGGGCGTTCCGTTGAACACATAGGCCACATGCGCCAGAGGCTGCGCATCGATGATTGCGTGAACCGTGGCTGCGTCATAGGCACCGCGCTCATGCAAGCGTTTTACACGGCTGCGTTCAGAAGGGGCTGTCGTCATGGCCGATTTTTCTCCTTTATATTCGGCCAAACTGCCGTCATAGTGGCTTTGAGAAAATAGCCACTTTAAGAGAATAATATGATGCCAATTTCGAATACACTTCCAGAATTCGGGATTGATCGCTCCAGTGATGTCTCGCTGACCGCCCAACTGGTTGATCAGATAAGACAAGCGGTTTTAGCCGGGCGCCTGAAACCCGATTCAAGATTGCCGTCTACCCGCGCCTTATCTCTGGAACTCGGCCTGTCACGAACAACCGTTCTCGCGGCATTCGACCAGTTGATTGCCGAGGGCTATCTCGAAGGACGTCAAGGTTCCGGAACCCATGTCACCGCCGAACTTCCCGACACCAGCCTGACAGTCGACCATCCGCCCCTCGACGCGATAGTCCAGCCGCAGTTACATCACGAGGAAGCCAAACCTTTTCATCTTGGTGTATTTGATAGTGATCATTTTCCACACGACGAGTGGGGGAAGCTGCTCGGGCGCATCTGGCGCAACCCATCCCCTGAGCTGTTAAGCAGTGACGATGTGTTCGGCTTTCATCTTTTGCGATCTTCACTGGCCCGTCATTTGCACGAGTGGCGCGGGATGATTGTGTCACCAGAACAGATTATCATTACCGGCGGCAGCGCGGACGCTCTTTCCCTCATTCGGGAGGCCCTGTTTGTACCCGGTGACAGACTGTGGATGGAGGAACCGGGCTATCCGCCCGCGCGCAAGATCCTTGGCGTCAACGGCCTCGACATCATTCCCGTCCCCATTGATGGCGGAGGCCTCGATGTTTCGACCGCGCGAGACAAGGCCAACAATGCGCGTGGAGCGTTTGTCACACCGGCACGGCACCACCCGACAGGCGTGACCATGCCATTAGGGCGCCGGCTGGAACTGCTTGCCTGGGCAAGGGAACGCGACGCCATCATCATCGAGGACGATTATGACAGCGAGCACCGTTATGTCGGCCAGCCATTGCCATCTCTGATGTCGCTTGATCCAGATCGCATCCTTTATATCGGAAGTTTCTCCAAGGTCTTTTCGCCACTCCTGCGGCTCGGTTTTCTGATTGTACCGTCGCACATGACCACTCGATTCAGGGCGCTGCGACAAACCTTATTCCCAGCGCCATCGCCCTTGGCCCAACCGGCATTGGCCAGTTTTATCGAAACGGGAGCCTTTGCACAGCACATCAGGCGCATGCGGCGCATACATGCATCGCGGCGTCGTAAACTGATTGCAGCGCTCGCTCCCGGAGATCCGAAGTTTTTCCGAATTGAAGCCCCTCCTGCCGGGCTTTCATTGCTGCTGGCTTTGCCAGACGGGAAAAGCGATACGCGCCTTGCCACTATTCTCGCAGATGCTGGTATCGAGGCTCATCCGCTATCAACGCTCTATACAAAACTGAAGCCACGTCAGGGGCTTATCCTCGGATTCTCAGGATTTGATGAAACTGCATTGGAGAATTCGGCAACAGCGCTGATAAAAATTCTCGAACAATCGAATTAGAGAATGTGCATTAGCAATTTCGTAAACTTTGGATTCAGCATTTCCCGGTAAGCTTTGATTAGCAATTAGCTCGGAGGGAGCGTTGCAGCCCATTTGTTTTGCGTTACGGGTGCTCATGCGTTCTTCGGTTGTATCAGTCATTGCCCTTGCCTGCGCCGCTTTGACGGGCTGTACGTCAAGTTCGGGCATCGACAGCATTATGCTCCAGTCGAAGACATCGGCTGAGACCACAAGTTCGGTGGCTCGCCCGGTTCCGCCCGCTCCCTTGAGCGAAATGGCGAGCGCACCTCAGCCGATGCCAGCTGCCGAACAGGAAGAAGTTCTGGCTTGGGCCGGCCCCATTCCGGATGCGGGTCCGTTCAAGGCAGAGCCGCCCGCTCCCGTTACACCGCAACCGCAGTTGCAGGAACGCCCCCAGGCGCGCATCTCTGTTCCAAAGCCGGAAGTCGCAGCCTATCCGCCGGTGCGCCTCGCACCACAGGAACGATCGAAAGTCTACAGCCACCGCTTTCGTGATGCGAAACCAATCAATTTTGGACGCTCATCGCCGCGCAAGCTGGCAGTGCACGGTGTGGACGTCTCCCGCTGGCAGGGTGATATCGATTGGGTGAGACTGCGCACGCAAGGTGCAAACTTCGCCTACATCAAGGCGACCGACGGCGGCGACCACCTCGATCCCATGTTCCGCAAGAACTGGCGCGAAGCGAAAGCAGCGGGCATCAAACGCGGCGCATACCACTTTTTCTACTGGTGCCGCGTGGCAAGCCAGCAGGCCGATTGGTTCATCCGCAATGTTCCAAAGGAAGCCGATGCGCTTCCACCTGTCATCGACGTAGAATGGAACGGCGATTCCTCCTGCAAGCGTCGACCTTCTCCGGCGCAGGTGCGGGAAAAGATGCAGGTGTTCATGGACAGACTGGAGCAACATTATGGCAAGCGGCCAATCATCTATACCGCACCGGATTTCTATGACGATAATCTGAAAGGTGCCTTTACCAACTATCCATTCTGGCTGCGTGCCGTTGCCCAGCATCCGTCGAAGGTCTATCCGGGGCGCCCATGGACCTTCTGGCAGTATTCCGGGTCGGGTCTGTCGCAGGGCGTGAACGGCAAGATTGACCTGAACGTTTTCCACGGCTCAGAGGACGACTGGCACAGATGGCTGGCGCGTGCCGCCAGCTAAACAGCGAGAAACTGGCCAGAAGCCAGTTTGGATGTTATGAGGTTATATCAGGGATAACCGAAGCTTTGCCTCGAAACCCGGCATGCAATATCGCCATGCCGGGCCATTTGCTGCCCGCATGGTGTTACCATGAAAGGGAATGGCAAATATGGACATCCGGTTATTTGTGCTGGCGCTGGCAACCTTCGTTACCGGCACCGCCGAGAACATTATCGTCGGCATTCTTCCGGGCATCGCACCCGGTTTGAGTGTCTCAGTCAGTGCCGCCGGGCAGCTGACATCAATCTTCTCGATTACCTTCGCTCTCACAGCACCACTGGCATTCGTTCTAACAACGCGCTTCGAACGGAAAGCCATCCTCGTCTTCGCCTTGGGCGTTTTCGTCGCAAGCAATATCATCGCGAGCATTAGCTCCAATTATGCTGTCCTGTTTATCGCGCGCATCGGCATGGCCTCCGCAAGTGCAGTCGTCTGCCTGATTGCCACCATGCTGGCGACAGAGCTGGTTAGTCCCGCAATGCGCGGACGCGCCATCGGGATCATATTCATGGGTATAAGCGGATCGATGGTGGCCGGTGTCCCCACGGGAATGATTGTCAACGATTGGCTGGGCTGGCGTGCGGTCTTCCTGTGCCTGGCACTGGCGGCAGCTTTGGTGCTGCTCCTGTCGTTGCTTTCCCTGCCCCGTGCAGGACGAAGCCTGCGTGGCTTGCCACCTTATATGCCGCACCTGAAATCCTTTCGGCTGGTATCAGCACAATTGGTTTCCATCCTGATGATCGGCGGTCATTTCGTCTTGTTCGCCTATCTGTCACCCTATCTTCTGGAGGCTGTCCACATCTCTTCACAGAAAGTCATCTGGGCGATGGTGGCGTTCGGCATGGCCGGAATGACAGGCGGCTATCTCGGTGGACTGCTCGTCGACAAGCTTTCACCAAGGTTGGCTATCGTGCTGACGCCACTTCTCTATCTGACGGCGTTAGCAACGATACCGCTTGCAACAGGTTCCAGCACTATTTTCGGCGCGGTACTGATGGTCTGGGCTTGTATCAGCTGGATGATATCACCCGTCGTTCAGAGCTTTCTCATCACGACCGATCCCGCAACGGCAGATGCCGGTGTCGGGATCAATCTATCTGCCATGCACATAGGCGTAGCGCTTGGCACGGCCACGGGCGGACTTGCTTTACGGCACTGGCACTTGCAAGCCCTGCCGTGGATCGGATGCATTCTGGTCGCGCTTTCCTTACTGTGTGCCCTTAACGCTTCCCGATATTTTGCAGGTCGTAAGGCGTCGATTGATACATCTCGTTGATCCAGTTTCCAAACAGAAGATGTGCGTGGCTGCGCCAGCGGTTTTCCGGCTGGCGCGTCGCGTCATCTCCGGGGAAATAGTTCGCTGGAACCTTTGTTTCAGGCTGAGCCTGAATGTCGCGGAAATACTCATCGGCAAGCGACGTTGTGTCGTACTCCACGTGATTGAACATATGCAGCGCGCGATGACGTGGATCGTCCAGCAGGCAAAGGCCCGTTTCCGGACTATCGACCAAAACCTTCAGCTCACTCTCGGCTGGAATGTCGCTCTTGCGCACTTCGGTCCAACGTGAAACCGGGATTTTGAAATCATCCGAAAAGCCACGAAGGTAGGGAGACGACGGCGCAAGGTTGTGCTGGCTATAGACGCCTGACGCCTTGCCCGGCAGCTCGTACTTGCCCATGCCGTGGAAATGATGGACGGCAGCCTGTGCGGCCCAGCATATATTCAGTGACCGGTGCACATGGGTCTGCGTCCAATCGAAGACACGCTGCATCTCATCCCAATAGGTGACTTCCTCGAACTCGAGGCGTTCGACCGGAGCACCGGTGATGACAAAACCGTCAAAGCGTTGGTCCTGCACCTCTTCCCACGGCTGGTAGAACGACAACATGTGATCGGCAGGCGTATGGCGCGCCACATGGTTGGTGATACGAACAAGGGTCAGCTCGACCTGCAGCGGTGTCGCGCCAAGCAGACGCGCAATCTGCGTCTCTGTCGTGACCTTGTTCGGCATCAGATTGAGAAGGCCGATCTTCAGCGGACGAATATCCTGACGAATGGCATCTGCTTCGCGCATGACCATGACGCCCTCGGCCTGGAGAACACTGGTTGCTGGCAGATCGTCAGGAATTTTAATCGGCATGTCGCGTCGGTCCCTAGTTTATGTTGGGGGAGGACGCGAGTGGCTTTATCCGTATATTTGCCGGTTTGGCCACATCCTCTCTTTACAGAGAGTACCACCTTGCCCGGAGAGGCAGGTTGGCGTTGGGCGTCTCCCCAACTCTTGATGTGATGTCACTTCTACTCAAACTCTTTCAGGGTGGCAATAGGGTTTAAGTGTCGCCTTAAAGTGTATGAGAAATTTCCATTTCTTTTGCCGATCAGTTTATGAATGCTGCACTCAGCGACTTACAAAATTTGGAATGAACGTCCTTCAAATTTTTTCTATGGCGGCTTTCAAAGCGCTTACACGCTGAGCTGATGTCCGAAATGATTGTCCTGCGGCAAAACCGAAAGCGATAGCGCGAGAATCCTTCTCTTCGACCGGGACACGGCATGAAGCATGAATCTCTGCCGCGCCCGTTGCCTCCACGATCCGTCTCGCATTCTCCGCATTGACGCCGCTGCCGGGCATGATGCGGATGCGGCCACCAGCCAACTCAGCCAGCACCCGCAGATTATCCAGCCCCTTTTCCGCAGTTTGTGACAAACCAGACGTCAGAATGCGCTCAAAGCCGAGTGCAATTGCTTGCTTCACGGCAATCTCCATATTCGGAACGAGATCGAATGCGCGATGAAGCGTCGTTCCAAGGCCTTTTGCTTCTGCAACCAGTCTTTCCAACATGGCGACATCAAGAGAACCGTCGCTCAGCGAAGCACCAATGACAACACCGGCCAAACCGGCATTTCTGGCATTACGAATATCCGACACCATGATGGCTTCATCTTCTGTCGAAAAGCAGAAATTGCCCGCGCGCGGTCTGATCATTGTGTAAACCGGGATTGGCGCTTTCGAGGCAAGCTCCATCAATCCGAGCGAAGGAGTCAAACCACCAAGCTCAAGCGCAGAACAGAGCTCGATACGATCCGCACCACCTTCAATTGCCGACCGCAACCCTTCGGCGCTATCTACGCAGACTTCAAGTAACACGCTCACGTCTGATGCCCCAATATTGCGGCCCCAACCAAACCGCCATCACTGCCGAATACACCCGGAACGACCAATGGCTGGTTCATTTTCCGCAAAATTCTGGCCCTGACGGCCGTATCAAGTGCGGAGATCAATTCGGAAGCAGTAGCAAGTCCACCACCAACCGGAATAATCGACGTGCCTGTTATGTTGACGACGGCTGCAAGCGGATCGGCAACCAGCTGGAGATGAGCGGTAATCGTCCGTCTCGCCTCCGGTTTGCCTTCCAGCCATTCCTGCAGGACCGCATGGCTACTCGCATCTATACCGTTCAGAAACTGATGCAGCTTTTCGATCCCGCGCGCGCCGCCAATCGTATCGACGCAACCGCTCTGACCGCAGCCACAATCGAAGCGAGGAACCGACACTGTTTGTCCGTCTATTTCTACACACGTGTTGAGGATCGGGCCATGCCCCCATTCGCCAGTCAAACCGGCTTTACCGCGAACCAATCGACCGTCGATAACAAGCCCGCCGCCAACACCTGTGCCCAGCACTGCGCAAAAAACTATGTCGTGCCCCTTACCGGCCCCTTCGATAGCTTCTGCAAGGGCCAGACAATCAGCATCATTGGCGGCGATCACCTGTCGCTGCAATCGCTCGCCGAGTTCAAGGCTTAATCTATGATCGGTGATGCAAGGAATGTTCGCCGAGAAAGCGGAACTAGTTACTGGATCAACCAATCCAGCGATGGAAAGTGCAAGTGGCCCCGCCTCGTCCGATACGCGGGTTCGAAGCGCAGTTTCCAATGCGCCCCCGAACTCATCCCAACTGTTTGCAGGGGTCGGCAACTTTTCAAGAAGTTCGATGTGTCCCGGATGTACAGAGCGGGCCAGCCGAATGAAGGACCCACCAACATCCGCGGCAAAAACAGTACCTGCCTGCCGAGACTGACGCATCCTTCTGTCGTGCATGATCGATCTTCCGCCGATACGTTTCGATGGTCCAACCAATCATCGCAAATGTATCGGCAGTCAATCGCAAGGCGCAATTATCCTACGGTTTTGGCGCCACGAGCGAGATGTTCACACCTTGCGGATCCTTGCATTGAACAACCCATTCGCCGTTCGGTACTTCCATCGGCTCTTGCAAAACCGCTCCGCCGAGAGACTTGACCCGGCTGGCAGCATTCTTCACGCCATCGACCATGAAGTAGAAGCCCCAGCCAACAGGAGTGCCGGGAGGTGCGGTCATGATACCGCCGTGATCGGCGCCATCGACACTGAACACCTTGTAATTGCCCATAGGCCCCATGTCGAAATTGCGTGAGAGCTTCCAGCCGAAAACTTTCTCATAGAACGGAAATACCGTCTCGCAGTTTTGAGCATACAGTTCATGCCAGCCCGGATGCCCCGGTTTGCGCGAACCGAAGTCAGCCGGTGGCGGCATGTCGTCTTTCGGTTCAAAAAGTGCAAAGATACCACCTTGCGGGTCCGAAACGATCGCAAACCGTCCAATGTCCGGGATATCCTGCGCTGCTCTGAGCACCTTGCCACCTTCTGCTTCAACCTTTTTGGCATATTCGTCTGCATTTGCGACACCGACATAACCGATCCAGCCGGGTTCGCCTCCGCAATCTTCCTTTGGCATATCCGCCATCGACATCATGCCTGCAATCATGCATCCGGGCACTTCGAACAATGTATATTTCATGCCGGGAACCCCGGCATCTTTCGCTGTCCAGCCGACGACTTTTGTATAAAAATCCTGTGCGTTGTCAGCATCTGTTGTCATAAGTTCATACCAGACGAACGGAGAAGAGCCGTTTTTCATTGAAAGTACTCCCTTGGATTTCTTTCACAGTTGAATGATCAGCCGCAGCAGCTGTGCTTGGAAGCCTGTGCTTCATACTCATCGTGCCGTTTGACGAAATGCATCGTGCCATTTTCATTCCGGCCCTTGGGGGCGCGGTCGAGGATCATCAAAGTGCCTATCCACTCCTCGATGCCTCGGGCATAGCTGGAATAGGTGTGATAGATGGCACCGCTTTCGTCCTTGTAGAAAGCGCTCATGCCGGGCAGCTCATCAAAAGCATCTTCTGCAGCCAGCTTGTCGAAATTGTAGAAAACGCGGTTATTCTCGAGTTCATCCTTCGTAAAGGAGACGTGGTAATCGAAGTTGAAATCACTGCCTTCTGACGAAACCCATGGGAAATGCCAGCCCATCCGCTTCTTATAGGCTTCCAGCTTTGCCAGAGGCCCGCGCGAAACGGCAACTAGCGTGACGTCGTGATTGTTGAGATGAGTCACGGCACCATCAAGATTGTCAGCAAGGAACGAACATCCGGTGCAACCTTGATCCCAGTCGGGTCCGAACATGAAATGGTAGATCAGCAACTGGCTACGCCCGTCGAACAGTTCGGAAAGCGACTTCCGACCAGAAGGCGTATCGAATGCATAATCCTTATCAACCTTCACCCATGGCAGTGCCTGCCGCTCACGATTGACCTTGTCGCGCAGATGAGTGGCTTCTTTTTCACTTGCCAGAAGCGCACGTCGCGCCTCAAGCCAAACTTCTCGGGATACGACCTCATTCATGGTGCAAGCCCTCCTCCGGCTTTTGCTCCCTGTCTATGCCCAGATATCAATGTTCCCGCTTGACGATTTACATTGATATCAATATTAATAAATCATGTCAAATAGCCTCGATGTACCCTTTGAAACAACACTTCTGGTTCGTGATACCTGCCTTTGCTTGCATGTTCAGCGTGCCGCACGTGCGCTCGCCCGCCGCTTTGACGACGCTCTGCGTCCAGTTGGGCTGACCAACGGCCAATTCTCGCTGATGATGTCGCTCAATCGCCCGGCACCGCCGCCAATGAAGCCGGTCGCTGAGCTTCTGGCCATGGATCAGACGACTTTGACTGCAGCGTTGAAGCCATTGCAGCGGCAAGGTTGGGTGGAGATCGTTATCAACCCAAAGGACCGGCGCGAGCGTTTATTGCAACTCACGCCAGAGGGAAAAGCAGCCCTTGCTGCAGCGGTGCCGATATGGAAAGCCACACATGCGGATATCGAGAAGCAGCTCATAAGCGGCAACGGTGATGACGTCCGCCGCGACTTGCTGGTTCTGTCGTCAGTCTAATGGCCGAAGGGGCGCTTTTCGCGCCCCTGCCCAACAACTTATTTGTTTTTCTTCTTTGGCTTGAATTCCTTGTCGTAAACCTCTTCCGCCATACGCCGCAGCGAACGTCCGATAGCGGCATATTCATACTCATTGAGGTTCGCCAGCGAGATACGCCCTGCAGGCTGCAAAGTACCGAAGCCAGTGCCCGGAAGCATAACAATGCCGGTTTCATCTGCGATACGGAAAAGCAATTCTGTTGGAGAGATATTCTTCTTCACCCAGGCCGCAAAATCATCGCCGTAGAGGCGGCGAACGATATCTTCCAGATCGAGCAGCGTATAATAATCGACTTCATTCTCGTCGGACTGTGGTTCCAGCCCAAGCTCGCGGTAAAGCGCCGCTTCACGGTGACGGATCAACTTCTTGAGTTCGGCCTTGTAGGAATCCTTTTCGTCCATCAGACCGAAAAGCGAGAACAGAACCATCTGCACTTGCTGCGGCGTTGATAGCCCTGCTGTGTGGTTAAGCGCGACAGTGCGGCTGTCGGCAACAAGCCTGTCAATAAACTTCAGTTTTGAGACATCCGGCGTTAGTGAGGAATAGCGCTCATTCATTTCCTTCTTCGCCGAAGACGGGAGGTTCTTGAGCTTTTCATCCAGAAGATTGTCCTTCTGCATGGCGACAACACCAAGACGCCAGCCGGTTGCTCCGAAGTACTTGGAAAAAGAATAGACAAGCATTGTATTGTAAGGGCAGATCGCAAAGAGCGACTTAAAGTCATCTGCAAAAGTGCCGTAGACGTCATCCGTCAAGATCATGAGATCGGGACGCTTTTCCTTGACGATCCGCGCGATTTGCTCAAGGCCGCGTTGATCCATCTTGACCGACGGCGGGTTGCTCGGATTGATCAGGAAGAAGACCTTGACCGACTTGTCGAGCAGCTTGTTCAGCTCCGCTTCGGGATATTGCCAGCCCTGATGCGGGTCGGCATTGACGTGCACTTCTTTCAACCGATAATTGTTCAGTTCCGGTATTTCGATGTAGGGCGTGAAAGCTGGCATACCGATGGCGACTGTATCGCCTTCATCAAGTATCTTGTTCTGTTTCAGCGTGTCGAAAATATAGGTCATGGCAGCAGTTCCGCCTTCAACCGCGAATATATCGAGTTTATCGGAACTCATGTAACCGCCGATCATCTCGCGCACGAGATAATGCTTCACGATCTCTTCGCTGATCTTCAGCATGCGCGGCGGAACCGGATAGTTACACCCAAGAATGCCTTCCACCATTTCATGCAGATATTCTGATGGGGAAAGGCCCAGCTGATCACGCACATAAGACAGTGCACGCCCGAGAAACTTCACCCCGGGTTGGTCGCCATTGTCAGAGAGAAATCTCTGGAAACGCCCTTCAATTCCCTCGACTTTCGGCAAACCGCCCACGCTTGTCGACATATAGGAATAGGAAAGTTCGGCTTCTGCGACTGCAAATAGCCCTAGTCGCAGAAAGGCACGACGCGGTAGGGTAGCCAGAAAATTCGGATTGCCGCGCCCGGCGTTCAGCATGGTCAGATCAGCTTTGCTTGAAGCCAGCTGGATCAGTGCGTCCTTGAGTTCGAACGGGCTTAGCTTTGCATACTTGCTATAATCAGTCTTCGCCATGATCTACTCCTCAGGAGAAAGCGACCACCAACGGCCCGAGCAATGTCAAAAAGACATTGGCAAGCGCATAGGTGATTGCGAACGGGGTGGTAGGAATGGAATTGCCTGCCTTGTCGAGCACTTCGCCGAAGGCAGGATTTGCGCTGCGCGACCCGGAAAGAGCGCCAGCAAATATAGCCACATTGTCATATTTCAGCACGTAACGGCCAAAGAACATCGTGATGATCAGCGGCAGAATGGTTACGACCACACCGATCAGGAAAATGGTGAGACCGCTGCTGATAATTGTCTGCACGGCCTGCAGACCTGATTGGAGGCCGACAACTGCAACAAAGCCAGCGAGGCCCAAATCGCGCAGCAATGTGGAGGCACCGGTCGGCATGTTGCCGATGGTCATGTTCCGGCTGCGATACCAACCGAATAGCAGACCTGACAGAAGCGCTCCGCCGCCGCTGCCGAGTGTCAGCGGTATCGAACCAATACGCACGACAGCCAGACCAATCAGAAGACCGAAAGCGATACCGAGGCCATGGAACACGAAATCGGTCTTATCGCTTGGAACGATCACCGGACCGATAGACTTCGCCGCACGCTGCAAATCCTGATCGGTTCCGTAGAGTGAAACGACATCGCCAGCACTGATGACCGTATCAGGTTGCAGCGGCAAAGGCTTGTCGGCCCGTTTGACGCCGATAACATAGACGCCATGGCGCAGTTCAGAGCTTATATTCTCCTTGATCGCAGCAACGGTCTTGCCGATATAATCCGGTGAAGTGATCGTCACGTCACGGATTTGCACGACGACATCCATGCCTTCAGAAGATTGCAATTCGGTGCCGATCTTGTTGCCAGAAGCGACAACGCCTGAGCGCCTGCCGGCCACAAGAACGATGTCGTCCCTTTCCAGATGGAGATTGGGTGCGAGGCCGATGATCTTGCCAGCACGTTTGACCCGTTCAATGGTTATGGCGTCTTCAACAGAGGTCATCGCCTCAATCTGGGCCACGGTCTTTCCTGATGCCTGTTCCACCTTATAGATGCGCCCCACAAGATCAGGAGCTGCTTCGCTTTCGCCCTGCCCCAAGACCCTTATGCCAGCCAACAGTTCGGCTTCCGCCTTGATGGCATCGTCGCGGATAGTGCGTCCCATGAATTTCGGCAGCAGATTAGGCGAATTTGATATAACTTACTGAATAATAATAATAATTTTATGTTCCCTCCCTAACTCGCCTGTAACCACGCCCCATTGAAATCATTGAATAATCCCACCTCTCCCCCTAACCTTTTCCTCCCGAATTTGCGCATTTGCCCGTGAGATACTAGTCATCATTCCGAATGTCAGTTGACTCTAACCTCATGTGAGAACATTTTAGGAACATCGGAAGGCGGCCCGATAACCCCACAGGCATGCTTGGTGGCGTGTGTGTCTGCTTCACTGGAGCAGGACAATGAATGCAGTTGCGCAGGGAAATGAATACGACGACGAAATTGAATTGGTTCTTGCCTACCACAAGGGCGATGCGCGGGCCGCAATTGAGGCACTTCTGAAAGATCGGGATTTTCTCGTAAAAGAGATCGAATATGCCAGTCTGGCTATGTCGATGGGCTTTGCACGTGGTTGGAAGCCGACAATCTTCGTGAAATGAAATGCGAACGGTACTGCGAGAACTGCGCCCGCGAAACGTCGTGCGCTTTAGCTGTGCGCGTTGTCGGCATTATCTGGAAAAGACAGCCCCGCTTATGGCCGCTCGCTTCGGAGAGTGGGTAACGCTGGAAGAGATCGAGCCACGGCTTGTTTGCAGCAAGTGCGGGAACAAAGCGGGCAACTTCATCAGTTACGGACTGCCTGAGAAATGATGCAACTGAAATGGTGTCGAACGATCATTGGCGGCCAGACCTGTTCCGGTGACTTCATAGCATATACTGAATGGGGCAACTTCTGCCGGATCCTGAGAAGCGACTTTGGGCCGAGTGCGGGAACGTGGAAATGGTGTTTGATTGATTGTCGTAGCCCGTTCCAAGACCTTCCTTACGGAGTATGCGAGGACAAGGGAGAAGTCGTAAGCCTAGTGAAACGGATGTTTGAAGAATTGCGAGATAGAAAAAACCTGGAATTTCAGCGACCGTATATGTGGAATGACGGAAAGTACTGGTACAAATGAGCGAATATAAGAATGACAATGCACACGTGGCGAAGGCTGGAAAGCTGTTTGAGCACTGGTGTGATGCCAAAGGCTGTAAGGAGTGGGGAACCTTTGGCTATAAATTGTCGAATGGCCAGCTTTGGCTTTGTCGCGCTCACAAACAGGAAGGCGAAGATGTGTTGACTGGACGGCGCGAATAACCGCGCTATTCTCTTCGCAAAGGGAGAGACACATGATCAAGCCGAAGCAAGAAGGCGACTATCCAGACCGGGAAATGGACCTACAGGAGGCGATTGCTGGGAAGCTTGTGGAAGCTCTGGACGCGGCAGAGGCCGCAGGCTGGAACCGGACGGAAGCTGCAACGGCCATGGTCGAAGCAGCCATCGCTATTCATCAAAGCGAGACTGGCACGGCACCGGACGAGTAATTAGCCTGGTATGTGAAATCCGCCCTTCAGCATGAAGCCGATGATCCCGGCGATAATCCCGCCGATGATGTACATGTTGATCGACTTCAGAGAGCTAGCGATACCATTCACCTTATCGTCAAACTTTTTGTCGAGTGACGTGATTTGGTTCTGAATGGTCTTCATCTGCTCATCCTTGCGCGCATCATCGATATCGTACTTCACGAGACGGCTTTCGATTGACGTGAGCCTCTGGACATTGGCGGCAGCCGTATGCTCCAGATTGACCACACGTGAGCGAAGATCGTTTTCAGTGTCCGGCATGTTCGTTGCATCCATCCGCCCGGTTGCCCCTATTACTTCTTGTCGTGAATAGCGCACTCGTCTTTCGACCAGACGCCGCCTGCACAACCGCGCACTATGGTGCGGTCGATCTTTCGTTGGTCTGCCTCGGTTGCCCCGCGAGCGCCCAGCAGATCGGTTCCGAGAACATTACGAACGCCGCTCACATTTGCCGGTCCTGAATGTCCACACCCCGCCAGCGTCAATGCACTCATCATAAGAGCGAGCAGCATCCAGAGCTTTGCCTGTGGCTTCATTGTTCTGTCTTTCAATCTTGGTTTCCGTGCTGGCCTTGCCTGAGAGCTTTCCGGCGAGATAGCTACCGCCAGCAATAAGTGCGGCAACAGCAAGGGCAGCGAGCGCGACTTTCAGCCAGTTGGGGATGAGCGCCCAGAGCGCGGTCATAACGCATCGACCAGCTTTTCAAGCTTGGCCCTCGCCTGTGGCATGGTGAAAATGGCGTATCCGGCAATGAGGATGATTGCGGCCACAATGACCAGCTGCACTTTCCAGTCGACAAACGGCATGACGGCAGCACCGCCGCCCGATCCGAACCACGTCCAGAAGCGAGACGATTTCGAGATTGGCTTTTCCTCGACGGGTGCAGGAACTACCTCGGCAGCCGGAGCAGTGACTACCTGGTCAACGCCGTAGCCTTCAGCAAGAAGTGCCTTGTCATAATCCTTGGCATATCCGGCGATCAGTTCGGCCTTGTCCGTGCCATTGACGATCCGACGAGCGTTCTTGAAATCGGACTTCTGCAGGGTGATGTAATCCGACAGCTTCTTGCCAGTGAACCAACCTTCGACCATGCCAGCAATAATGATTGGAGCGGCATATTTGGGCTGCAGGAGAAGTTCGGGCTTCGACACGAAGTCAACGCCGAGCACCTTCCCAGCCTTTTCATAGTTGGCCTTCCAAGTGATCTGGACGTATCCACGACCGATATACGGCCAATATTTCTTTGACCGGAGGTATTTATCACCGCCCATCTCATTGATCGGCTTCATCGTGTGTGCGGTCTCGTGGTAAGCCGTGGCCAACACATACGCCATCTGATTGCGCAATAGTCCACGCTCTCGACCTGCCTCAATCAAGAGGCGGGTATCGCCAAGGTGCATATTCAAGGTGATTTCCTTTCGGCATGAAACCGCCTCAAGGGCGGCTACTTGATGAGCTAACGTCTCTGGTCTATGACGAAATCTTCGCAACGAGATTTACGCCATGACCAGAACTAATAATTTAGACTTCCTTCGATTTTTAGCTGCCTCTACTGTTGTCCTTGGGCACGGTCAGGCCCTCAGTGGCACTCCTGTTACCCAACTACTAGGATCCAACATTTCCACACTAGGAGTGATGGTATTTTTTGCGATTAGTGGATATCTGATTACAGACAGTTGGGAGAGACAAAAGTCATTTAAAACCTTCATCGCAAATCGTTGTTTAAGAATTTTCCCAGCCCTAGTTTCAGTAACGGTATTGACTGCTTTTATTCTTGGTCCGTTCGTTACTAGTTTAATCACATCTGAATATTTTAAGAGCCCTTTATTCATTAAATATCTTCAAAATATAGCTTTAAATGTAAACTATGTTTTACCGGGAGTATTTGAAAACAATAATCTTAAATTCGCAGTTAACGGCTCACTTTGGAGCCTTCCGCCTGAATTCGCGTGTTATATAATGGTTGCAATTGTTGGAATATTTGCGAATAGATTTAAGAACGCTGCATATCTATCAATTTTAATAATTATGTCATCATTGACATTCTACAATCTTAGACATCCTGATATTACGTATGTTTTTTATGGAACGGAGCTGTTTAGCTCTGCTGGAGTTATAGTTTATTTTCTATTAGGATCAATAATACGCTTGTACAGAATTAATCTTAGTTTTTGGATATTGGGTGGTTTTATTATTTTATACGCATTATTATTTCCAACCAATTCCAATTACTTAAATATCACATTTGCGGCCATTATTACTTCTTACGGCTGCTTGAAATTTGGTTTTATGAGCACGCCAATATTACGCAAATGGGGAAGGTTTGGAGATCTATCTTATGGCATCTATCTTTATAGTTTTCCAATTCAACAAACTTTAGTCCACTACGCTGGCAATGGCATCGGGGCAAATAAATTAATTTTTTCATCTTACATCCTTTCAATATTATTTGCTTTCCTTTCTTGGCATCTTATTGAAAAACAGGCTTTGAAACTGAAACCAAAACGAGAGATGAAATATTCTCCTATTCCCTCTAGTGCTTGACATGATTATGGCAAGTGAACCGATATTTTGTCGTACCAAAGTTGCGCCTGTTGATTTGCCCCCACCGCGTTCAGATGGGTCGCGTCTTGTCGCTCTGTGATCGTGTCAATATCCGGTCCTGAATAAATGAAGGCTGGCGGGTTAACAGCGGCAACTTGCGCGGCTTTTATTGGCAAAGACAAAGTTCCTGAAACCCAGCTCTCTTGTGCAACAAACACTGGTGTATTCACAGGTGCGTTTGCTCTAAAAGCTGCGATTACTTCTGAAAGTCGTGCAGCATAAACAGCCTGTGTTGTTGCTAATGACGTATCGGTTGTGCCTTGCTGCCATAGAACAGCGTTCGGCGTTAATCCCAATGCAGACAACCTTCTAATACCAACTCCTATACGGTGATTAAACTCACCGCCTGTTCCCCATTGGGAAACAGATGAACCACCCATGCCAATTGGAATGAAAATAACGGTATCGGCCTTTCCTCCTACGATAATTTTGTCTGCGAGACGTATAGCAAAGTTAGTTTGCGTTCCGTCTACTCCGAGCGTAGGATCAGCTGCATCATACAGGCCACCGTCACGGATATTAACCTGATAGATATTATCACTTGCTGGTGAGAACGAACCAGAGGCATAATTGCAAACCAAGGACTGCCCCACAGTCAGAAAAACGACTGTGTTTGCTGTCAATACTGACGCGACTGATTTGACACTTCGATCAGCTGGCGAGGGAGTGATGTTATTATAGCTTATTGATGATATAGCCAATTCATAAGGCGAGACTGTCGATCCAAAAGATTGCATCAGATAATTACCCCGCCAATCATGCCAGACTTTGTTCCACCGTTGACACCCGTCCACACGGAACTTCCATTAATTGCGTATTCAAGCCAAATGTATTCGCTAACTCCGATTGCTGCCGCACCGTTAAATGATGCAGACGCGCGAGCGGTTGTTCCATTTGTTGTTATGGCTGGAGATCCAATTTGGCTGACCGGGTTGGTCGAGTTTATTCCGATAGCAACATGTAATATTTCAGTAGCTGATGATGCATTTCTCCCATGTCCAACAACATCAACGTTTAATCTCCTCCCTGCCATACACTGAAATACTCTTACTCTACTAAAACCGTTCCCGTTCTTAGCTTTGACCCATTGCGCTCCAGAACCAGACCAGCTGGCATCTGGCCACTGGAAAAGCAAATCCTTGTTCGCCACGTTCATCAGATTGGAAAGAAGGCGATTGCTTGCGCTATCGTCTGTAATTCCTGCTCCAGAAGTCAGAAAAGATCCTATAAGGGTCGCCTTTTGAGCCGGGATTGTGAAGGAAGAACCGTTCGACGCAAGAGAGATGGCATACCGATTGACCACCCGGCCCTGAAATAAAGAAACTTCTGCCGACCCCCCTCCTGTGCCTCGGTCAGTTGATGAAGCCCACGACTTACATCCAAAACCAACGTTTTCCCCATCAAGGAAAGCATAGACATCATATGCCGTGGAGGCTCCATATCCGGCAATGCTGAGCGAAAATGCACTGAATGATCGTGACCGCCAAAGTTGACCGTCATACAATTCAACCAAATTAGATGGAGAAGGGATGACATAAATAGTGGAAGCTCCAACGACATCCGATGAGGGTAATGGCACACCTTGGGTAAGAGACAGCGTTGGACCGCCAATAAATCCACTCGCCTGAGCGCCATTTGTGACTACCTGCGCCAAGGTTCCGTTCGGGTCTTGGATGCCGAACGTGGCAGGATCGGCGAGATCCATCGTGCCGACACCAGTGAAGATCGGCACTAAACCCGCAGAGCCGACTAAAGCGGCGAATGCTTCAAGATTGCCGCTGGACAGAAGATCAATCAAAACGCGCACCGCGCCCTGATACCGGCTGCCGTCTGGCTGGAAGCGAATGCGCAGGGGCAAGTCAGTTCCAGCCGCCGCAGCAGGACATGGCAGAAACAGGGTGCCGGAGTTCTGGCCCGTAATCGAAGCGATAATCAGGACGTGACCGGAAGGCGCGATAATGCTGTCGCCCGCTTGTATGGCCGCCGTCTGGAGCGCTGAACCGGACGTGGTGAACTCCTCTTCACCCGCCACAAGCGTCAGTTCACCGATATTATAGTCGGGTCTGATTGCCATTACGCGTTCCTCTTTGTCTTCTGAGCGGCTTCAAGGTCTTTGTTCCGCTGCTCAAGCTCGGTGCGTAGGTTCTCGATCTGGGCTTCCAGCATGGCGCTGTGACCGCGCTGAACAGCCAGCTCATTCGCTAAGACCAAGTTTCTGTCCCGGTAATAGGCATTGAGAGCCGCATACTCGCCTGCCGCCGCCATCGGATCGATTTGCACGTGCGTAGGCTTCGCCGGTTCATTCACCGTCGTGTCGGTCATGTCGGATTTTCCTTGAATGTCAGGTGTTATCGATCAACGCGGCAAAGCGGATGGTTCGTGTGGGTTGTCCGACAGCGTTTCTGATGCGGACATAGTTGTATGGTGGGTTCACTTCAGCGCAGAAAGTATCGCGATCTGGATGCTCCCCGCCGGTACTGTTGAGGATCACATAGGGCAGCTTCCCAGCTGGGTTCGTGATGGTGAAATCCTGCGATCCACCCGCCCCAAGCGTGACTGATCCGTCTAGCACCTGTGCCATGACACCCATGCCCGGAAACATTGACATCTTGTCGAGACTTGCGGTCTCCACGTCATATCCGGGTCTTGATACGTAAACGCCTTCTGGAGAGTACTTGATACGCTTTGGCATCAGAAATTCTCCTGCAATCGGTTTTTGAAGATCAGAGCGCGGAACCTGTAGTCGTAATCCGAACCCGTTCCTTGGCTGGAAGAAACCCAGATATGGTTCGTCCAGAGTGCTATCTGGAAAAAGTTATTCATCTCCGTTGTCGATGGGTTCCGATCATTTGGAAAGAAGACGCGCCCCAGATTTGTGATCGAGACGAATATCAGTGGGATATAGCCAAGATCGGGGAAAGCGGCCTCACCAATGTAATAGCGCAACCCGCTGCTCTGATATTTGGTCAGCGGTATGTCTACGATTGTGTGTAGTTTCAGATAGTCATTGTCCGATGAGAACGTGGCCGGATCGGCCAGATTATTCGCATTGTACCCCGGCGCGGTCATCCGCTTGAGCATCCGCCCGCCGGTCATCCCGGTGAAACTTCTCACACTCATGCCTCAAATACCAAAATCGTTGTATATGCGCCTGACGGCGCAGGATTAGGATTGTTTAGTTCAATCCGGTTCGTGTAAGCGCGGGCGCTTGCTTGGCTGGATTGCCAAAAAATCGTCATTGCATTGCTCGGTGGATTGACTGAAAAGCCAGGACTATTTGGGTGGTTCCAGTAAAAAAGCTGACTGTCGTTATTCCAAGTGCGCCCGCCCGTAATGATGTACTTCGGGATGAAGTTCAGCGGGTATGGGAAATTAAATGCAAAGTTGGCTGGAACCGTGCCGCCATATCGGAATTTTATCCCGCCACCGTTGAACCAGTGGCTATCGAACGTCTTCAGGTCATCCCGAAGAGACGGCGAAGCATTATACCCCGGCTTACTTGTGATAAGCCGAGGCGGGTTTCCCGTTTCATAGATACGAACAGCCATTGTGCCTCACGTATTGTCACTGAAGATCAAGGTCTTCGCTGCCAGATTGAACACGACCTGATTGTCAGGCGACCGAAGAATACCCGCCGTCACATCACCGATATTGGCGACCTGAAGAGCCAAGCCACCGGCAATGAATGTGAGCGGTGCCTGACTGTTCGTGCCGTTTGTCACGATGAACTGATCAGCGTTGATGACGACACGGCTTTGACCGCCTGTCAGCGCATCTAGAAAGATTGCTGCCTGAGACGTCGAACCGCCACCTGAAGCTGAAACACTGAGACCGATACGGGCCAGAGCGCCGCCGGGAGTTGCTTCCACAGTGGTGCGGAACAGACCGGAAGCCGAGAAATTACCCACGGTCGCCGTCAGACCGGTCACAGCGTTAGCCGTGGCGGTCAGAACGCCGTCCATGGTGGAAACTTGCACCTGCAATAGATCGACTGCGCCAGCGGTCGCTTCCAAGCCAGTTACCGGGTCATTGACGACAGCTTCCAGACTTTCAATCCGGGTGACGATTGCCGAACCGGGACCGATGGCGACCTCAATAGCCTCGGTGTACGAAGCCTTGAGGCCTTCGGCAGTGACGGACATTTCCCGGCGAAGCGTCTGCTTGTCGGTATAGTTCGCACTGTCCTGCTCGGTCGCCTGCGCGCCGATACGGTCAAGCTCTTCCTGCACATATCGGAAGCTGTCACCGATCCATTCGAGATTGCGCTGAACATCTTGGTTCAGCTGGTCAATGTCGATCGGATAGATGTCGAGCGGGCCGAGGCGGATGTCGTACATTGTGACCGGAATCCAGTCCGACCATTCGAAAGGCCGATTCCCGGCATAGGTGGCGTATCTCGCCCTCACCTCATACGACTGAGCCGGAAGAAGTGTACCAGGCGCAATCTGTATCGATCCTTCTGAAACACGTTCAGTTCGTCCGACGTAGATAACCTTGAGATTCCACGCTGCCCTGACCTCATACATGACAAGATCAACGGCAGGCTGTTCCGGATCCCATCCAAGCAAGATGGCGCAACGCCGGTTATTGCCATTGGCATCCTGCGCAATATCACGATCAGCGTAGAAGTCGATAATCGGCTGCGGTAATGGCCGGATCGGCCCGAGATAACCCACGGAAGTAGGCAACTCGTCCGTTGCCGGTGTCCAATTATAGTCGGACGGATCGACTTCGCGAATTGCAACCGACTGGTTGACGTTCTCAAGATCGTCCATGCTCTCCATGTCGAAGAGCTTGTTCTCATATCCGTTACGGACACTTGACCACGAAACAACGTCCAGAGGTTCCAATTCGACTGCTTCAGGCGGCAGAGTGAACTTGTGCGACCGGAAACGCCGGTTAGTCTCTACAAGGGCCTTGCCGAGTCTCTGGTTCTGGTACCGGAACGGCGAATATTCGAACTGAACATCAGCCATAAGCCGGCGATTGTCGTCTTCGGCCTCATATTCCGGGAAATACCGAGGCGGTGCTTCCTTGTTCTCCCATGCTGCATCAGGGTCAGGATAGGTAACGTTCACGCCGTTATAGATCGTTTCCAGCCCCGGAAAGGGCTCGTAGCTCTGGCTCGACGTGATGGCGATGCTTTCGTCCGTGAACGCATAGACCGGCAGACCGGGCGCGCCGACGCGAATCTTATAGACGCCGCCGATCTCGGCCATCTTGCCGTTGCAGACCTTCAGAAGACGCTCGATTACGTCCAACGGCTCTTCGTTCAGACGAATTTCGGCGCCACAGCGGAACTGCTTCTCGGTTGGAACTTCTGCACCCGGTACAAGCCGGTCGCATTCGTTCATCGCCGCAAACCAGTTGGAGAGTGGCAGGCGAGTGAGCGGAACCTGACCGCCCCACATCCACTGGCCGTTGTAGTAGATGCCACGGAGGATGTTGTAGATCACAACAGCCGGGTTATCCGAGAATTCCCATGTAGACGGATCAGACCAACGATGTGAACCGGAACCGCCTACTGTGCTATCCTTGCGAGGATCGTAAAGACGAATGCCCTGCACTTCGAATTTGCACTGAGGCGGGCCGGTGAACAGTTCTTCCTCGACCTGAGCCGTGATGACGACATAAGCTATTCCGCGACCGATCATGTCGGCAGACCATGGACGCTGGCTGTCGCTACCAAACTCACGGACAAGCAGGCTGTCGGCTACTGTTTCGTTGCCGAGATGAGACTTCCACCAATAATGGTTGTTGTCGCCGTCCTTACGATAGGCATAGATCGGGAAGCCCCAATCGCCGTATGACGTATCGCTTAACTCTGCGACGGTCTTCTCGCCATTCGTCCAGAACGCATTGCTGACCGACGTAACGGGCAGGTCAGACAGGCTGATAACCTGTGTCAGGTAGGCATTTGGCGTTTTACCAGCCTTGCCCCACGTGTTGACGTATTCAAGGCTGCCAGCAGTCGCGTATGTGCCGACAATGAATGATAGCGGGTTGTCACCGCCAACCTGTATCTGACCCTGAACGCCTCGCGGTTCCTGGCCCTTCTGGCGAGCCCGCTCCAGCAATGACAGACCGACTTTGAGTGCAACGCCGAGTACGAACTGTCCGAGCGCACCCATGGCGCCGATAGACGATGCAATCGCGCCAACAGCAGCCGCCACCGGTCCAGCATGGGCGAGCGACATCGCCGCCAGCATGAACCATACGGCGTAGAACAGAACCCGAAGTGATTTCATTGCTAAATCCGGAATGCCCTTTCGGCAGTCAGAAGATCGACCGTTCCTAGCCCGGAGGCATCAGGACGAAGCACAAAGATGCGAGGCCCGTTCACCACGCCGAGCGCCCACAAGGCGCTGTCATCGATACGGACAGCAGCGATATCGCCAACAGCCGCATGAGATGGATGGATTTCCTCGAACTGTGACGCCGCAAGTTCGGCATGGTTCTCGAAGCCGTCTTTTCGAAGCAGTCGCAAACCGCCAATAAGCGTCTTGTAGCGGCCTCGATACTTTTCGGCGGGGTCGTGTCCAGTCATCGCCAGAACAGCGCCAGCGGCCCATAGAGCGCAATCGTGTTGCCCCCAGAGGAAAGGCTTCGACATCACCGAATGAACGTAGTCATTCAGATCTGTTCGCCAGTTCGTGAAGCGTTCAGCCATTGACCTTGCCCTTCTTCTGGCCCCAGAAAAATTCCCACTGTCCGGCGACATCGGAATACCGGCGGAACCGGTCACCATTGCGAAGACGCTGAGATCCATCGCCTCGCTTTGCAGGATTGGTTTTTGTCAGTGACCGGCTGTGAGAGACACAGTTGATCTTGAGACTGCCCTCGCCGCCTTTGGCAGCCGTTTCGATCGGTGCACCATTTACGAAGCCGAGAAACCGGGATCGAGGCGGAGCAATCAGCAGGCGTGTCTCTGGGTCGAAGTATCCGCGATGGATCTCGATTGGCTGAAACCGTGGATCATATCCGCGAACCGCCAACTGAACAGTTGGATCGAGATGGCTCATTGTCAGCGTGACTGTTCGAACCGTCAGATCGGACACAAGCGGTATTGCTGGGATGTTCACCAGCTTTCCCCACCCGAAATAGGTCCGTGTCTCTGGCAAGCCAGTATCACCGCTCACAACACTCAGGGTGACGGTATCCTCGCCATTCCAGAACCCGAGCGCTTCAACTACTCCTGTCGTCCGGTTCTTCGCCTTCATCCAGACGAAAGAGCGCGGAACAACGGGCGCACGGCTCCTTACCTGAGCCGCAACGGCGGGATCGGTATCTCTCATCCGAATGATCCTTATGGAATCTGATAGACGCTGAAGGCCATGCCTTGAGTGATCAAACCCTGTGCCGTTCCCTCATCGAAGGAGCCCGGCAATATCTTCACCTTGATCGCGGGCTTGATAAACGTGAGTGCTAGACCTGCGGTAACGCCGGGCCGAAATGGCGGGGCCACTTCAAATACCGACGTTGTACCGCCGCCAGTGGCAGTCACGCCCTCGACCAATCGATGCATGTTGCGCCGAACCGGATTTTCACCGTAGGAGAATGCAAACAGATCACCCACCGAAAGTTGATATGCGGCAGGCAACCCACTGACAGACAGAGATTTGTTGTTCGCACCGACGGAAGCAATCACCGGTGCCGAACTGCCCATTATCGACCCTGTCGGGTCTTTGACGGGATAAGCCTTCTGCGGTGCATAAAGGTAGAAGGAGCTTAACGCCCCTCCCAAGCTCTCGATAAGCGCCTGAATAGCCGCTGCATCATCGTGGTACATCGGGCCGAGGGTAACATCACCTTCCCATCGAGGCGGAGCAAGATCGGCTGTAATGACTTCGCCTGAACCGAGACCAGTAGTTTCCTGCTGAAAGGCGAGACGCCATTTAACAGTCTCGATCTGAAGTTTGTCAGCAAAAGCAGCCAGAGAGAGTGGAAACGTTAGTGCCATGCCTTACGCTCCCACCGCTCTCGGATCCTGACTGATTTCATTCACACGACCAGGCAAAACCTCCCGGCTGAACTGATCGAAGCCCTGCTTCATCATTTCTTCCGTACCTTGCCGCATTTGCGCCATCAGTTCTTTGTCGCCAGTCCCTTCCACCTTCAACGTCATGTTCATGGTCATCCGCTGAGGTGATGTGTTGGCGTTTGCCGATGTTCTGATGCGTTGAACCGTATTGCGATCTGGAAGATTTCCTTGACGCATTGCCTCGGCAGCCCTCAAGCCACCTGCGTTGCGAATATCATCCTGGCTCCAGACAAGTTCGCCGCGGTGCACGATGCCGGCTGGATCATACTTGCCACCGGCGCCGGTATAGCCGCCAGACGAGAACATAAACCCGCCCATTGAAGGAGCTGGCGGGAAATAACTGGCCCCGAAACCAGACCCGCCACCGAATATGCCGGAAAACAGGCTCCCGATACCGCCGCCGCTGAACAGAGAATCCATAGCCATATCAAGGATTTTGTCGGCGATCTTATTAAGCGCGTTCAACGCAGCCTTTGCGAACGACTTCCAAGCATCCTCGCCAGAGCGCAGGCCAGAAACAAAGTCATCAATGAAGCCTCGCGAAATGTCCTTCGCAAAGTCCAGAGCGTCCTGAGCCTTCTGGATTGACGATTCCAGACCGGCCATAGTGGAAGCCAGCAATTTGAAGTAATTGGCCTGCTGGGGCGTGAGTTCAATGCCGCGCTGTTGGGCTTGGTTAAGCAGGTCCTGTTCATACCGAAGCGCATTTGCCGCTTCTTCGGTCATCCCGAGAGCCTGTTGCTCAACCAGAAGCGACGCTATCCGCCGATCAGCACCGTCAATGATGTCCTGGTAGTATTCGGCGTCGGTCTTGCCATGGCGCCCCTTCTTGCCCTTCTTTGTCTTTTCATCGACATCGGTAAGACCCTTGGCAAGCTCTCTCAGTTTGTCCGCTGCCGCAGACGCGCCGTTTTCGATGGCTGAATACATGTTGCCGACGTAGTCAGTTTTTTGCGCGTCCTGAATGGATTTTAGGACGCTGTCGTCAAACGACTTCGCCGAACCGGAATAAGGATTATCCAGCCGCTGAAACTTGTAATCTCGCGGCTGTCCAAGGTCCGATAGCTGCGGAGCATCACCCCGATTGAGGCCCATGGCTTCAAATCCATCGCGGATTGAGCCATTCATGCTGGCAATCATGCCATTTACTAGCGTGACCGCCTCACGAACCATGAACTGGATTCCCGCGAGGAATGAATTAGCGGACTGATATGCCAAATCCCCGAAGGCGTCAGGCAATTTCGACCAACCGGCAACGATCGCGTCGTATGAACCGACGAATATGCCAATGATCGCGTTCACGCCTTCCTTTGTCGACGCAACGATATCAAAGCCGATGATCTTGGTCAGTTCATCGCGGAAGACGTTCGCGGCTATAACTGCTGCCGCAAACCCAGCCACAAGAGCGGTTGCGGGATTGGCGAGCGCGAACGATGCACCCATCCCGAGCGCAGCGACCGATACACGGCCCATCCACGCAATGAGCGAAACCATCCCGGCGATAACGGACGGCGCATAGATCAGCGCGAGTGCGGCAGCAGCCGTTGCAGCGTAAGGAGCAATAGCCTTGAGATTGTCGGCAAGGAAGATAAGTGCCTGAGAAGCTCGTTTCGGCCAATCAACCATTTGCAGGCCCGCCGCAGACAGCGACACAAGGCCAATAGTCAAGAGACTGACTGGCGAGATGACGGACATGAATGCCGCTCCGAGGCCGCGTAACGGGTTTTCCATCATGCTGATGACCGCTGCAAGCTGCGTACCCTGCTGTAGGCCAATCTGGAAGGCGCCCATGCCCATCTGGGCTGACACTGCGATGTCCTGAAACTGTGCAGCGATATTTGCCGTATTGAATTTGCTAGCAGCTCGGATGTTGTCGTTAGCGGCAACGCTGGCCAGCCGAAGCGACTGCTGGGCCTGTTTCGCAGCACCCGCAACGCGCTCCAATCCTGCTTCGGCGCCGTTCATACCGGCTGAAAGACGTGACGCCGCAGACGCGGCACCGCTGCTCGTGGAAGAAAATCCTTCTACAGCCGCCTCTGCCCGTTTTGCCGCACCTGAAATCTTGTCGAGTGCACGGGTGCCCTTCTCGACTGGCCCGCTGTTCACCTCAAGGCCCAGAGTTGCTATATCAGGCATATTTCACCTTGGGGGTTCGACATGAAATTTAAGATTATTGCCGCTCTATTGATCGCTGCATCGCCCGCTCTGGCGTTTGATGCCGAGAGCGTGACGAATGCCGCATACAAATGCTGGAACATCCCTGCCGAAGCAGAAGACAAACCCGTTCAAATGTCGTTCGACGTGGTATTCGATCAGCGAGGTGCGGTCAGAGATATCTCTGTCACCGATTATTCCCCGAAGGATAAGCACGGTGAGAAAGTTGTCAGATCAGCGTCACTTGCCATAGAACGATGCTCGCCCTACCGGGACGCCGAGGCTGGCAAGTTTTCGATCAAGATGAGAACAGACCTTCCAGCGAACTCACCGATAGACCCGTTCAAGTAATCGCTATCTCCGTTGTCATCTCTTCTGCTTTTTCGATCTGAACCCGCGTAGGAGAGATGCGACGCCGTGTCCGTCACTGGCCGGCGTTTCGTTCTTCAACTGGTCGCTGGATTTGGTTTTCTGGCCGGATCGTGTGACAGCGAGAATCGCGTTATCCAGTGAGCAGATCATCTCTATCTCCCACGTCAACATGGCGATGCCATACAGGCGACAATACGCGTCAATATCGACGTAGGAGATAGGGTTAGCAGCCATGCCGACCGATCGTCGGGAATTAAGGTCGAGAAACCATTCCCAGACGTGCCTGAGCTCTTCGGGGAAGTCAGGAAGCACAGATGGCCGCCGAATGGCGAATACGGCCTCACCGAACGATATCAGGTCGCTGGCAAGGCCTTGATGAAAGCCAACTGGTTATCCGCTGCAGAATCAATCTGCTCGGCAATGAACCAGAGATCAGGATTCGACAGCACGGAACGAACGTTCTCCTTCGTGCATTCAATCGGCTTGCCACCGCGTTCGAAACCTTCCCACGAGAGCACCGCAGCTACCATCACGTCGATTGCGCGTTCTTCGACTTCCTCGACCGTCTGGGTTTTCTTCGGGTTGCGCTTCTGGTCGCGAATATTGGCATTCGCCAGGCGACGCTGGACATCACGAACGCGCTGCGACTGATACGACGCAACACGAACCTTCATGCCCAGCTTCTTGCCTGTGGTCGGGTGCACGATGTCCACCTCGAAACCTTCGTCAAATGCTTTCGCCGCGCCGTCAAATACTGACAGATCCATCTGTGAATTTCCTGTTGATACGTCTGTGGAGAAACGGTTGATAAGCTGTTGGAATTTACGGCGTTCCGGCAGTGGCTTCTTCTTCAAATACAGCGGTCGTGATGCCCAGATTGAAAGCCGTGGTCACAACGTCATCAGCTTCCCCGTAGCTTTCTTTGGCCGACTGTACGAGCGCATGAAAGTAGAACTCGGTGGGGGTTCCGGTTTCGTCTGGCGCATCGTTCGCAACAACCCGGATAGCATAGGCGAGATTGGTCTTTTCAGCCGCCCGCAGCGCGATCTGACCTGCATCGAGCGGATCACGACCACAAACCAGAGCGAGAACGCCAGCATCACGGGCACCCTTGAGATGACGCACTCGGGCATCCGACAATGATGTGAAGGTCACATCATTGGCTTCATCGCCGAATTCGCCGAGATTCTGGACTTCTCCGACCGGAACGAACGTAAGTGCCTTGTACGCTGCGATGATCGCAGCTTCATTTGCACCGGTGACAGGAGTTGCAGGCCCTATTGCAATCGTAGAGCCCGAAGCAGTTGTAATCATGGGTCTTCTCCATATGAAAAAAGCCCCGATCCGGGGCTGTTAACGGCTCAGGCCGGATGAATGTTATGCGAAACAGTCGTATGAAATCGTCAAGGGCACTTGCCAGTGCGTCTCATCGCTGAACCCCTGCACGATGTCAGGCGCCTTAGTGATGCGAACGGACAACCCGTCTTTCGGCAGTTTAAGGTCAGTCGGGAAATGTTCAGCAACCTTGCCTGCATTCTCCGTCGACTTCGTTGCCCCACCGTTTAGAGGCAGGAACACATCAATCTGAAGAACTCCGCGCCGTTGATGCGGTGCTGTAGACCCGACGAACCGGCGCCGTGATGTGTTCGGTACATGCGTCACGCGCAGATATCCCGTAGCGGGCCGCTGGAACGCGATATTTGGCCAAGCGACCGGAAGCGCAGGATTAAGCACCAACGACGCCACGCGCTCGAATAGAGCGTTTTCTATACTCTTCTCGATCGTCATGTCAGAGCTTGAGCCTTTGCTTCACTTCTTTTGCCTTGGCGGCAACGATCTCTTCCCACCGTTGAGCGATGAGAGTTACCCATGGACGGGGAGCCGCACCTTTGGCACCGTAATGCACATAGGCGGCATAATTCGCTGTGTAGCCGAGATAAATCGTATCTCCGATATCGGCACTGTTGATCACCAGAATGACCGACTGAAGGTCCGGTGGAACCGATCCGCCCGGATTGCCACGATACAGCCTCGGCATGGCTTCCCGCGATGCCATAAGTGATGCACGGAGAAAGCCTGTTCGCCGGTAGTTTTCCGAGGATGGCTGGTCATAGACCATATCAGACAGAAGCTTATCCATCTGGCTGACAAGCTCTTGCGCACTCTCTTTGAACACGACTTCGAGCGCACCGTCGACCTTGACGGCCCACTGTCCGACTGTTGCGGCGAATGACTTGGCCATTATTCCACCAGTTGAGCGACGAAATCGATCTTGTATTCAGCGATGCACTTGCAGCCGATCTTGTGTCGAGCGGGGATGCCAGGAGCATGCGGATACATGATCAAGGTCCCGTCAGGCGCAACGAATGGCTGGTCGTATCTGACCTTCTGGCCTCTCATCGCAACGTGCTGGGCTCGCGGGTGTTCCTGCGGAGTGTGTCGCCAAGTCTTGGTGACGATGTCCGCCGAGAGGTTCCCGCTCTCGATCTGCTGATTGAAAGCAAAGTCCTTGGCTGTGGCCATAGCGTTGAACGTTTCATTCAGCGCGATGGTATCGCCGCGAAGTTTGAGCAATCCGTCGCTGTAACGACCGACGATCTTTTCAACCGCGTCCGACCCAAGCGGCTTCTGATCTTTCAGAGCCTTTAAAACGGTCTTGTCAAAGCGCCTATCCCGCCGTCCTCGATCCAAATAGTTACGCAACATGCCCTTATCGCCTGAAAGCAGCTCTTCACGCGCTTTCTGCACGAACTGGGCCTGCTGTGATGTAAGCCCGAGTATCCCGCCTTCACGCTTACCCGTGGCGCGATTTACCGAACCGACGATAGACTTTGCCGCCTTTGTTGGATTGTCGCCACGAGCGAGACTATCAATCAGCGTGGCGCGGATACCAGCGATCTGGTCTGCTTCGATGTCGGCAACCCGTGTTGCCGAATAATCCCGAAGCCAGTTCTCCGCTGCAATATTTCGAGCATCCCACCGAATGACAATTTGATGCCCGTCTGGATCGCGCAAAGTTGGCATTGCCGAGATGGCTGCCACTCCTCCGCCATTGAAAGCCTGCCTAATGGCTTCTTCCAACGGGCTGTAGGCAGCACGGTCGATAAACATTGCATCAATCGCGCCCGCTATATCGCCCTTTTCGAGCCGTTCAACGATCCGACGAATGACGATATTCGAACGGATATCATCCACGGCAGCCATGAAAGCGGCGCGCAGGATTGGTTCGTATGTGGCGATAAGAGCTTCAAACCGTTCGCGAGGCGTGAGACGCTTGAGCATGATGGGCTTTCCGTCTATCCAAGTTGTGAAGCTGCGTAAAATTGGAGAGGCTTAAATGCTTCGTGGATTAAGCATTGCCGTGTTTGGTCTATCTTTGTCTTTGCTTTCGGCCTGTGGCGGAAAGTCAAATGTCGCGTCCATGTCAGAGACAGCTCAACAAATGCCGACTGACCCTACTCCGATCACGGGGAAATGGTGTGTGAACAACGGCAAAACGTTCACCATCTCAGCTACGCAATTGAGATATCCCGAACTCGATTGTGACGTGATGAGCATTCACAATATCAAGGGTACATACACACTGGCGCTTGTCTGCACTCGTGACGGCGTTCCCGCCAGTGAAAACGCAACGATCACTTTCGTTGGCGAGGCAATGCAACTCACATTCCTGTCGAAAGGAATGAAAACTATTATCGCCAATCGATGCGGCGCTGCTACGTCCGAGCCTGTAGCTCCCAGTACACCACAGTCCCTGCCGGGTTCAGAGGTTTCGCCTGAACAATTGAACTGACAACACCGCCGATGATGACCTTGTCGGTTGTCGTCGGCTGGATCGGCAGGCCCTTGGTGGCTACATAAACCTTCTTGTCCGTCGACTTGATCAGTGTTCCGTCAACGTCCTTCTGGTCATAATCCAGCGCAACCAGAGTACACGGATAGTCGGTATCGCTCGTGCCTGGGTTCCACGGATCGCCAGATGTCTCGGTACGCCGGATAGCGCCAGTCTGTCCGAACTTGTCGATCAGCTTATTCGCCGTCTGAACCGAGCGGGCGTAGTTAAACTTGGCCATTAGGCACTCTCCAATGGATCAAATCACCGATCAAATGCGTTGAAAAACATCGGGAACCGATGGAGGACAACATGAACGTCGCAAACTTGCAGATCGAAGGCCTGTGCCTCGCTTTCGCCGCGATCAATCATTCACTGGTCGAGAAAGGCATTCTGTCTCAGGTCGAGATTGACGAAGCCCTCAGACGGGCCGAAGCAACCGCTCGTGGAGATGATCGCTTTGTTGAGGACTTAAACCCGTCCAATCGCGATGCAATCTGCTTTCCAATCAGGGTTCTTCAAATCGCCAATACGACTGGAGCAGAACGTCCGTGGAACTTCACCGAACTTGCTCGTTTGGTTGGCGAAACGAAGCAGCCCTATAACGATATGCTTTAGGCTCTCGCAGCCGATCCGAACACACCGGCACCCTTGCCGCGGATAAACCCGGCGAGGATGCCGTCGACTACGCTGATTACCGGCAGGACGTCATCAATCATGCCGTTCGTGTCTTGGTAAGTGACAGACAGATCACCGACTTGTTCCTGCTTGATCGCTTCTGCTGGCACATAATCAGGCGAAAGGCTTCCTGGTGCCGTCAATTCACGCCAAGCAGCCTCACACAAGGCGTTCTTGACCCTTTGCGGCACAACGTCACTCGGAAGCAGTGCACCGCGCCACACGGCGTTCTTTCGAGGCCATTCAAGCGCCTGCTCTGCCGTCGCAGGCTCACCAATAAATCGCTGCCCGTAAGTTCCGTCTAGCCATGTCGTACCACGGCGCAGAGCCTGTTCGAGATCGGTATCTGTTTTTCCTTCAAGATCATAACCAACTTTGCTGCAGTAGGCCTTGAAGTCATCCAGATCGACATAGCTGTCAGCGTCAGGATCGCCGGGTGTTGTGATGAGTGCCATCAGTCTAGACCTCGCGTTTCCTGAAATGCTGTGAACAACCCCTGAAAGATTGCCTGCATCGAATAAGCTTCGAATTCTGGCGATGGGTCTTTTTCGCCAATGTCATCGCGGATTGTCTGCCAGACGTGAGTAGCTTCATGAACGAGAAGGCCCGTAATCTCAGAGATCGACCGTTCATTCTCGCTCCCGTCGCGCAGCGTGACGATACAGACGACTTTCCCCTCATTGGTGAAAGTGGTGCAGCGTCCATCAGTATCCGGATACGGTTCTTTGCAGTTCAACCGTTTCATTTCCCGCTTCCATGCCTTCTTCGAGGGACAGAAGCCGAAATGAACTGGCTGCCAACCGCGATCACACCAAATCACGCGGTCGGTGTCACTCATTCCGAAGCAGCCTGAGCATTCAGTTCATTGAACTTGTCGATCAACGTTTCAAGCTTGGCTGAAGGATGAGGGGCTTTGCCGGTTGCGGTTTCAATTGCCGCCCGAAGTTGCTCTTCGCTGAACTGGTTGCCGCTGTCAGTGCCAATACCGTTAACGGTAGCCTGCGACTGCTGAGCTGGAGCCTTCTCACGTTTCTTATGCGGGTTGATGATCTTGGCGTCCTCTGGGGCAAACCGAGCATCAACAATCTTCATCCCGTTCTCGCGAAGAGACTGCTTCATCTTGGCCGATACCGGGTGAACGACATAGGCAATCTTCAGTTCTTTGGTCATGATCGCACCTTATGGAGCTGTGTAGGTGAATGTCGGGACGCCAGCGGCTACGGCGACAGTGATTGTTCCGCCATCTGCCGCAGTGAAGGTATTGCCGTTCTTCACAATGCAATCTGCTGCGGCGAGAATGGTTGTGGTGATCGCTCCAGCTGACACGGTGCGAGTGGCCGTTGATGCTTTCCCTGCTGCGTCTGTGATGTTCTGTGAGCCACTGGACACGCCAGCTATGGTCGCCGGAAGGCGGATATTAGTCGGGTTGTTGTTCGCAACCGTAAGCGTACCAGTACCGATCGCAGCGCCTGCACTGTTCTGCACCGGAATAGTGCCCGCATTCGCGATCACAGCATTCGTGGCCGGAAGGGTCGCGCCAGTGATTGCATTGCCTGAAACAGCCAGAGTGACCGCAGCGCCATCCACAGTCACAGCGTCGCCATCGGTGACAATAACCTGATTGTCATCCAGATCGCCTGCAGATGGGTCGAACGTTGGCTTTCCAGCGTATTCTGGCGGCACGGTTCCGGCGACGAAATCACATTCCTCGGCCATTCCAAGCCCGCTGTCTACCGAGCCATTCGAGACGTTCAGAGTATGAATTGACGCGTTAATCGCATCGATATCGGCCCGCTCCTGTGCCGTGGGAACGATAGACGCGGTGAAATAGATGATCTTCGCCATGCTCAGCGCTCCTTCGACGCACGATCAAAAAGGAAAAGGGAGAGCCGAAACCCTCCCTCTATGGCGATTAGGCAGCTGCACCCACTGCGAGAGTGCCCGCCGTGTGCTTGATCGACGTAACGACCTTGTCCCAGTTGCTACCGGTGGCGAGTTCAGCGTCAGTCGGAGACTTGCCGCCGTTGGTCTCATCCCAGGTGTAGCCCTTTAGACCCAGACCGAAGGTGTAATCGATCTGCAGGGTCGTTTCGATGCGCTGCTTGCCGTTCGTAGTCTGGATATTCGAGATGATATCCCGGCTATCCGTGACCGTGGCGGCGCCAGCAACGAGGGACAGAACCCGACGCAATGCCGGATCCGCACCAACTGCCGCGGTGAACAGTGCCGGAGCGTCGGTGATGACCGAGATCTTGCCGAGGATGTCGATCACACGGACGTTGCCAGCCTGGAACAGCTGCTGAGCGTTGGCGATGTTCTGGCCGATGAACCCGTGATAGGTCGCACCGTCCATAACCTGCGCAACGAGCAGGCCGGAATGATCGCCGAACAGAGCATGACTGTTGTTGACTGCCGCATAGGTCACCGGACCAGTTGCGGACACGTCGACGGTCGTATCTGCGCCCTGATTGCTGATTGCAGCAACAAGAGCAGCAATTGCCGTGTTGAGCTGGTCCTGAAGTAGAGCCTCGGCGAAGTTGCGCGAAGCCACTTCGATGCCTTCGGCAGTCGGCTTTTCAAGCCAGGTCATCTGGGAAGGCTCATAGCGAACCGGGCCGAAGCCACCGGCAACCTTGACCGAAGTGTGCTTCTGCTGGGTCAGATCGGTAGCGGCCTGATCGGCATTAGTCGCATAGCGGTCTACACGACGACGAGCCGAGTGGATCGCGGCGTAGAACGATTCCTGAAGGAAGTCGCCTTCGAAGCCTTCCGTGGTCAGTCGGATCGTACCGCCAGAAGCAGCATTGAACTTGTTGACCATCTGGGCCAGCGTTTCGATGGTCGCCGGCATAAAGTACTTGTTGAAGACGACCATTTGATTGAGAGACATGGGTTTTCTCCTGTGCTTGTCTCGGGATTTGATGGGTTGGTAGGCTTCCCGCCTGATGCATGCCGCTTCTCATCCCGAGACAGCAGCAGAGAGATAAGAGGAGCTTAGCCCCTCAGTTCGGGGAACTTCGAAGCGATAGCGGCTGCGCGCTCTTCCTTCGATCCGCCGAAATTACCGCGTTGCGGAGCGTTACCACCGCCGCCAGCCCCAGGCTGCTTACCGCTGCCCGACTGGCCGGAACCTTCAAAGGCACGTCCGAACGCGTCCGATTCCTTCATTTCAGCAACCAGACCGGAGATATCCATCGGCGTACCCTTGGAATCCGCGATCTTTGCGTTGCCGTCCTTGTCGATCACTTCGACCGTAAACTTGCCGTCGACTTCCTTGACGCGGGTATGAGCCCGGACGTGAGGAAGGAGCAGTTCAACCGACCCCTTGGCTTCGGCCAGTGCAGACGTTGCGGCTGCATCAATGAGCAGACCCTCAACGGTTTTGGTCAGATGGCCGATACGCTCATCACGGCTGGTAAGCTCGCCGGTGTGCTTCTCCAACAACTGAGCCTTGGCAGCCTCGAATTTGGTATTCGCGATCTTGTCTGCTTCCTTGGCCGGGTCGATGCTGGTCAGTTCTTCCAGCTTCGCCAGCGCTTCGCGTGCCTTGTCCGGGTCAAGATCCTTGAACTTGACCACATCGCGCTCTAGTCTTTCGCGTGTGGTGCGCTCTTTACCAAGCGCCGTTTTGAGACCGTTCACGTCTTCCAGTGCGAAGCCGTCGACTCCTTCGACATCAAGAATAAACTTGCCATCCTTCTCGACGTACAGAGCCGCGATAGCCTCATCGATACCGTCAAGCGATGCCAGAATTGCTTTAAGAGCCATTGTTATCCATCCCGGATAGTTGTGCGCTTCCCGCGCATTGAAAAAGGCCCGGAAGGATCACCCTGCCGAGCCGTGTGAAGTCAGATTGTCGATTGAACTATTCCGCCGGTTCTTTCACCGGTGGCGTAATGGCAGCGGTCAGATCATCCTCGGTATCGTCGCCAGGGAGTTCGTCCATAATCCGTCTTTCCTCTTCGTCCGCGTCAAACTCGGGCGAAAGGATGCTTCTGCGCTTCATTTCCTGCCAGAGCGTCTGAGTGCTGAGCTTTCCGCGCTCATTCATGGTCAGAAGCGTATCAGGCGCCTTGTCCTCGCCGAGCTCTATGGCGAAATCAGTATTCACATAGACAGTCGGCTCAAGCTTTACATTCAGCCACATCGAAGTGAAGACATACGCCCGTTCCAGGCAATCCTTGAGCATGAATGCCCATGCCTGTACGGCGCTGGCTGACTTCTGGGAAGCAAAGGCGGCTGCAACCTGCGTGATACCGCTCGTGCCCGCTGTGAGCGGCTGGCGACCAAGCTCGCGCATCTGTGTCTCGGTCTTATCCACCTCTTCCGAGAGAAACTTCAGCGAAGTGGCCGAAGGCTCAATGAATTGCCACTGCCCGCTCTTTGTGCCATCCGGCGATGGAGGTGCATAGAGAACGACTGATGGGCCAATCGGCGCCATAACCGGCTCTCCGTTTTCATCCTTCGGCGGTTCCACACCATTGCCTGCAAGCATCGGAAACGCGGTCAGTTCCTTCGCAGACTTGAGATTGGTTTCCTGCTGATAATGCTCGACCTGCAATTCAGCGACGTTTCGCATCGGCGGGCGAATGCGCCATGTCGATCCCTCACGCCTGCCGGTGAAGAACGGAACAAGCGCAATCACGCCAATCGAGATCGGACCTTCAGCAATAAGCGTCCATCCAGCATTAGTCGTTGTAGCCTTCTCCCAGATTTCATATCGGGCAGGCCCATACTGGCCACCTTCAAGTTCATCCCTGGTGAGGATGCGAACACGATCGATGCACTGCTCCTTGCCGGCACTGTCTCGCTGAGTGACAGGCTCGTAAATCTTGGCATAGGTGAACTGTTCCTTGCCGTTGATGACCTTGCTTTCGACCCAGAGCATATCCGTAGCGGGGATATTCACCCAATAAGGACGTGCGCCCATCCGCTTCTCATCGGCAAGCGTGGCGCCCTGCGGAACCGTCGGATAGTCGACCAGAATCCAGTCAATGGCATTGTGAATGCCGTTGAAGAACACATTGTCGGCAAAGACATGCAGATGATTGCCGCCGCCGTCGATATCCTCGGTCACAACCTTGATTGCTTCCGGCACGGTATCGTTGGCGAGTGTGACTTCCTTCGAGAATGGTTTGGATGCCAGGTTCTCAACAATATCCGAATAGATGTCGGTAAACTTCGAGTTCGCCAGACGATAGGAATAGTTCGGATCATTCTCGTTCGGGAATTGCGGGAGATAAGCCGCACCTGCCTTCCGCATGGCATCCACACCGCCACGGATTGCCGCAACCTTCGTCCAATAACCAAGCATCGCCTTATAATCGGCTGATGTAGCGAGATAATCTGTATCAGCCATTTATCCGTCCTGATGTACCGAAGAGTGCGGTTCGGGTCTGGTTTGTCGCCAGTTCGTTAAATGCGCGGGACGATGCGTCCACGATGTCTTTCAGTTTGCCGTTCGGAAACACCTCGACCTCATCGAGGAATGGTTCGTTCCAAGCACCTTTCAGCAGAACGACGTTTCCAGCCTCACACTGAGCCGATAGGGGCTCGGCACGGGTGACCTTGTCGCCGCTTTCCGGTGTTGCCTTGGCCTTGTAGCCAGCCAGCATCGCAACAAGCTGTTGTGCCTGGTCCTTACCGGCCTGACCCGGATCCTTCGGCATGGATATGGAGCAATCCTTGCCGTCCTGTTCAGCCGTATTCTTGATCAGAGTGCGGACGCCTGCGGGACTGGCCCGCTCTGCCACACAATGGGCGATGATGAACTTTCCATCCGGCATCCTGCCGATCTTCACACCGGCAGTTCTCGCGCCGTCGCCTTCTTCTGTTGCTGCCAAGTCCCAGCCGCGTACAAACACAGTTCCAGCCGGTATCGCTCCAACGATCGAGAAGTATGACCGTTTGAACATCCCACCTTCACGTGGTGCCGGTCTCTGCTGGTTCTGTCCAGCATGTCCAGTTGACCCGAGAGATACCTTGTCACGTTCGACCACTTCACGCGGGAATCGCTCTGGAAAGAGCAGTTCACCGTCTTTCTCACGTCTATCGTGGGTATAGACAGTCTTGACCTCGGACTTCTCGACATACTCGCGCCGGGCTTCCGGCACTTCCTGCCCTTCCCGATACCAGATTTGCTTTCCAGCGTCATATCGAGCCTTGACCGGTGAACTTTCAAACCCTGTTGGCTTCACTATCGTGTAGCATCGGCGTTCTGGCTCGAACTCCATCGGGAGCATTAGGTGCTCGTAACCGAGGTTCTTCGCCAGCGCCACGCCGGTTGTGTCTCCCTCATGAAGTCGCTGCATCACAAGGATGATGGCCGACTTTATCGGATCACTCAGACGGTTCGGAACGGCTTCCAGAAACGTTTCCTGCGCGGTCAAACGGTCGGCATCAGACTTTGCCTTACCAACCGACAACGGATCATCAATAATCACACGGTCGCCGCGCTCACCGGTGAGGGATTCGAATGACATTGCGGCTCTGAACCCTGATTTGTCGTTCTCGAACTTCAATGTCGAGTTCTGATCGGGCATCATCTGGAACTGGCTGCCCCATCTTTGGCGATACCAGTCAGACTGAACCAGACGACGCGCCTTGATGTTGTCGCGCTTGGCCAGACTTTCCTTATACGACGTGGCGATAGATCGGATAAACGGCTTACCGACCGGGCCCCATTCCCATGCGGGCCAAAATACTCCGACGGTAAGCGACTTCATCGTACCAGGCGGAACGTTAATGATCAGCCGGGTTAGCTGGTCATTGGTGACCGCTTCGAGATGGTCCGATATCGCATCGATATGCCAGCCGTGCAGATATGCTCTACCCGGTTCCAGCACATGCCAGCCGCCACGGATGAATGAGGACAGTGAAACACCGGCACTTTCCGCCTCTTCTTCAATCCTCTTGTTCGCTTCCCTCGCCTGTCTCTCCGCCCGGATTGCCTGTAGAGACAAGCCCGAGCTTCTGCAGAACCGGGTAGGCGCTTTCGAGAGCTGCAAGTTCATCGTCTGTCAGCGCTTCCAGTTGTTTTGCAGATATCGTGATGACCTGAAGAGTTCCGCTTATCTTGCGGTTTTCAGTACCCAGACCGAACAGCTTGGCTTTGCCCATAGTGGCCGATACAGCGGCACTAGATTGTTTCTCGGTAATTGCTATCTGACGAGCCTCTTCAAGCTCTGTAGCCAAGCTCTCGACCGTTACAGACACCTTCTGAGCGGCTTTGCCCTGCAGTTCCTGCACCCTTGACTGAACCTTGACCTCTGCGAGGATCGCACTCGCCTTCTGCCAAACACTTTCCGGCTTCGTCTTCTCACCCACGTTGTATGCTCGCCGGTACGCTTCCGAAGCATTCCCGGTTTCCACATAGGCCCGGGCAAAGGCCTCTTGTTTCGGCGTGAGACTCACGGTTCAATTCCTAATGGGTACAGGGAGGATCGATTAATGAGCGGAAAACCCCACATCACGGTTAGCATGGAACAGGAAGGGCAGTACTGGCTCGTCATTACACTCAATGCCGACGGTCTCCGTCGCCAAGTGCGAAGGTGCAGAACTGAAGAAGAAGCTCGCGCGCGCATGATCGAAGAGAAAGCACGGGTAGCGCCTCAAATCAGCCAGAGAACCTGATTGTATGATTGCGCGTATCGATAAAAACACGTCCGTCTGAGCTGCGAAGAACTAAACCAGCCGTTGAAGTGCCGATATTGCTGGAATGAGCGCTCAACGTTTCAGCTGTCACCCGAAACGTACCCTTGGCAATCTCAGTCGGCTTCTCTGCCCTTGGCAGCGCCATTGCAGGAAGTGCAGCAGCTACAGGCGCAAGGCCGATGAAGGAGAGGAAGCGGCGGCGGTTCATGACAGCGCCTTTCCGGTGCAAGTGATCTGCGGCTTTAACAACGGGCTTACGATAGGATCCGCAAAGGATGGATGCTCCTTGCCGCGCACATCAAGAAGCTGATAGCGTTGCTCTGGCCATCTATTTGGGCGGGGTAGTAGAGGAGCAATTGTATCCTCCGCTTTTACAATCTTCACCTCACCAAGCTTCTCACGGATTTTCTCCCACTGTGCAGCCGTAGGCGCGCCACTCGTGAATGCTTCGCTGTAGCCTTCAAGCCATGCTTTGAACTCGTTAAGCGTCATATTGCTCACCTACTTCTCAAAGGAAAAGGAATGATCCATTCGGTACGCACTTGAACTTTCCGTTCGATCCGGGAACGAACTTCACGCGATGCCGATACGCGTACACAACGAACAGAACTGCCATGACCTTAAGCATCCCATTCTCCTGATTAGCGTTTAACCGGGCTTGCCCACTTAACACCGTTGATATGCAGGGTTCTCACCCCGGAGCGACCAGTGTTGAGTTCTACACCCGCGAGTGAAAGCCATGGCCTCATCGCCCGGTGGGATGAGCAAAGGATAGCCGCTCCTCAGAAACGAAAAAGCCGCCACCCGAAGGCGACGGCTGAATGGTTCTAGCTGTTTTCCGCTATAACTCGGTATAACTGGTCACACCGTATGTTCAGCAATCTTTCGTGTCGCTGACTTTATTGCATCGAGAACTGTAAAGCTTGATTTCTCGCGCTCTTCATTCACTTCTGTCTTTAGAAACTCCGCAGCCTTATCATCGGGGACGCCAATACTTTTTGCACGAGCATGAAAGCTGTCAAGTGCATTGTGCGCTTCGGCATCACACTTCGATAGTACAAATCCTGCGTCTATAGCAGCGAGAAGCTGCGGGTCGATTTGCTTAATGCGATTATTCTGTCCCATCGTAATCCCTTCACAGTGCGTTTTTTATCACATCGTTCGATACAGGGACAGGCACTCTGAGGCATCAGCATCGCATTTCGTTGCCCTCGTGTCTCGCGCTACCCGGATAAGTGGGGCGGTACTGCATGAGGGATGACTATTGATCCTGCATTTAGATAATTGCATTATCCTGATGGGAACAGGAGGCAGCAATGTATCAGATCAAGGTATTGGAACTCTTAGAAGGCGGAACTTCACGGCCATACGAGTTCACCGAACTCGAAACCGCTCAAGAGTTTGTCCGACATGCCACGTTTGACCTTAAGGTATGGATCGAAGGCTACAATATCTTTGACCGTGACGACTTCTTGAAACTCCGGTCAATGCCGCAGGATGAGGCCATCCCGTTTTGATTTGGCGCTGTGGGAGGATTTGCACCTCCCGGCAACCGGTTGGACATTCGGTCGCCTGCTACTTGCACCCGCATATTGGTGCCGATCCGCTATGCAGCGGGTTTCATTTTCTCATGAAGAGAAGGGATGTTCTTGGGCTTGGCGTCCGGTGCTCTCCAGTGATTGGCGCATTTCTCGGACGATACCTTTGTTGTCACGATATCTACCTCGATTTGCGACACGTCGTCTAGCCTCTCTGTAAACCGAACTGAGTACAATCGGTTAAGATTGTCTGCAATTAATTGACAACACCGCTTAATTCGACGTTCGAAAGTTCGGCGCACCATGTCGTTTTTCTCAAGATAACGGTCGAGATAGAGACCTTTCCGGCTTTTTATGAAGCCATAATCGTAAACCAGCTTGCGATCTTCCTCATCCAGATAGTCATTTATCCACTTCCACGTTTCTTCCATCCGGCTTAATGCGCCCGCAGACAATATCCGCCGGTATGATGGCGCTCTGTCATATTCGGTCTGGATCACGGCGGCCACAAGGTCGCTGAATGCGCCCTGCTTAGCTCTTGGTCCAAGATCGGCGGGAGAAGAAAGCAGCGTCTGTGCGGCTTCTACGACCCGATCTCTTACCGCTTCATATGTCCATGCTTGGTAATTCATGCTGCCTCCAGCCAATCTAGAAGGTCTCCTTGGATCGGTTCGTAAAACCGGACGGTGATAAGCACACGCAAAACATGGGAAGTAGGCAACCCGCAGTTCATGGCTTTTGCCTTTCGGCGCAGGCTGCCGAGGTCAATAGCGTCGAAGTCATCCAATAGCGTCCTCCGCCTGACCAGTTCCGGGTTTCTGACCAGCACCGACGACACGGCCTTGATCATATCTGCGAACAGTTCCCGCGAGTTAGGCACCGTTCCGACCATCAATTGCAGAACAAGGCGAAGATGATCCTCGCCGTGCTCTCTTCCTATTTCCCGCAGTGTTGGCTTGCAGAAGCACTCTCGGGGCTTCCGGCTTGTCGGTGAGTGATCGCAACTGGCCCGCAGGATCACACCGCACTGACGGGCCACCTTGTAGATGTCGCAATGGTTCCTAGCCATCCAACACCTCAAGCGGAAGCCGCTGCTTCAAGGCTCCGAACATTGGCTCACCGTCTGACCCAACACAATCCGCCGGCACTTCAACGATCTTGCTGCGCTGCATGACGGCTTTCAGCTCAGGCGCACCGCCATTGGTTCGGTAAACGACGGGCGACCACGACATGTTTTCCAACTCGTAACAGAACCACATCCGGGTCATGCCGCCCTCTCCTTCCGCTCGACTTCGATCTTGCGGCCTTTCCTGAAGATGGTGCCGAATACCTTCTCCGCCTCGGAGCGAGCCACAGACAGCTTTTCACCGTCCCGGACCATCACACTTTGTTCGATCTTGTGTTTCGCTCTCCACGCCTCGCATTCTGCCTTTTCGGCGGTTGGGAAATACCTTGGCTGACCGTCTTCATTGGCCACGGTGAAATGTTGAGTGCGCCAGACCAGACGGAACTTGCCGATAAAGCCTTTGGGCGTACCTTCTGCAAATGCGGTTGCTTCGTTCATAGGTTCAGACCCATTGGATTATCGATGACTGCCTGTTTGATCAGTTCGCGCTCATTCATCCCGCCCAGATCGACAAAGGTTGTTGTTGATCCATGCCAGCCGCATTCGACATCACGCGGCCATTGGCTTTCACGAGACAGAGCAAGAAACACCTTCGCCTTGTCTTCGTTCTGGTCGACCAGGTCTTTCCAGACCTCGTACAGATCGGAGAACTTGGACGGCTCGTATTCCTTGAGGAAGACCACCGGACGGAACGGGATCAACACATGGTCGGCGTCTCGTTCGATTGCGCCTATCAGGTCAGAATAACGTGGCTTTTTGGATAGAAGCTGGTGGAAGAACTTCTCATTGATCGTCGGTCTATAGTCAGTGAAGGTGTTCTTCTTCAACTGTGCGCAGCCGATAATCGGAATGTCCGTCTCTCTGGCGATCTGCTTCAGCCTGGCTGTTACTATCTGTCCAAATTCCCAATCGGCCAGCTTCTTTTCATCCTTGCTCTTGTCGATCAGGCCCATATGGTCGATTACGGCCAGTCCTTTGCCTTTCTTGGACACGAAGTACCGGATGCGCTCTTCAATCTGATCGAGTGTGAGACGCTTCTGCTGGATGTAGATTTGCTTCTCTCGGTTTGCGTTGCGGAAGTTCATCAGGCGCTCGAAATCGGTCTCGTTCACCTTGCCACGCTTCTGTCGGTTCACAGTGACCTTCGTTTCACGGCTGCTTTCACGCATCGCCAGCTCTTTCGCTGACATCTCGCCGGAATAGAACCAGACTGGAAATCCTTCAGCCGCAGCGCCCATTGCCAACTGACCGGCCAGTGCGGACTTGCCCTGCTTGGTTGCTCCACCCAGAATGATAAGCTGTCCGCCACACATCGGGCCGATGAGCTCTTCAACAGGACGAAAGCGGTAATTGATGCCCGTTCCCTTCTTGCCACTGTAAGCCCGGTTTGTGTCCTCCAGAGCTTCATCCAGTGCGGTGCCGAGAGACACAGCGCCATAGATGTCGTCGCCGTCCGACAACGTCTGGCTAAGGTCTGCGATTGCCTGCTCGCCGATTTCAGCCGGACTGGCATCAAACGACATTTCATATGCTGCCTTGATCATATCCTCAGCGATCACGACCATCTGACGACGCTTGTATAAGTCGACAAGTTGCTCGGCGATCTGTGGCAGCATCATCGGCGGCATGGAGAATTGAGCGACACAGCGCGACACCATGCGACCGACAGTGGTTTCGCTGTCGATATTCCTGTCCCACGGTAGATAAGGCTTGATAGTGATCGGCTGGGCAACCTTCCCCTGCTTGATGACCGTCGAGATGACTTCGTATATCTCGCCCATCACCTTGTCGAAGAAGTGCATCGGCTGAAGGATGCCCGCCACTAGCTGGAAAGCGTCGTTGTTGACCAGGATAGAACCGATGATCGCGCCTTCACCGTCGACATTGCAGATCGGCTGAACAACAGGTTCGGATTCGTATTTGCGAAGCGCGTTCATGCCGCCACCTTGAAGTTCATCTTCTGCTGACGGCGCTTTTCGAGAGACTTGGCTTTCTTGGCTGCCCGCTTGGCTTCCTGATGAATCTTTCCACCCGACACGAGCCAGAACATGATTCCAATCGCGTCAGCCTCGTTATCGTTCTGGGGCTTGAGACCGCGACGGGCGCATTCTTCGAGTACCTTTTCCTTGATCCATGTGCGGCGGGCGTTTGGCTGTTCCTCGGTATCCTTGATTTCCTTGGGCGCCATGCTCACGCCGATGAACGCCTTGCGCCATGATGACGTCGTAACCGTCCGAGGATAGAGCAGAGCGCGCCGCTCACACATGATTTCAAGCGTTGCGAGCCATCCACCGGCCAACTGTGCTGATGCTTCTGTACGGGCCGCTGAGTAGGCTTCCGCTTCGATTACGATCTCAATGTCTTCTTCTTCGATCCCGTGATGACGGCGCATTTGACTGATGCTGTCCCAGAGATTGAGATAGTACTGACCGCGGCGGGTGCATTTGTTTCCGTCACGATCTCGGGTCAAATCCCAGGTGCCATAGAACAGCCGTTGACCGACTGGACGCTGTTCATCCTTCGGTTTGGCACTATCATCAAGGAGAAGACACCAGCCAGCCTTGGTCGAAATGTCGATTGTGAGCTTGTGAAGTGTCATTCTGCCGCCTCCGTCACGAACAGAGACGCAGTCTTTTCCACATCAAGAGCCTTGAGATTGCGGACTGCTTGCGAGAAGTAAGAAGGCTTCAACTCGAAACCCATACCCCTCCGTCCCGCAGCTACTGCAGCGTAAACTTCGCTGCCAATGCCGAGAAATGGCGTCAGCACAACGTCGCCTGGATTGCTCCACAGTTCGATGCAGCGTTCGATAACGTCCAACTGAAGCGGCGATATATGCTGTTCGTCTTTTTCGTCACGTGCAGCACGGTACTGCAAAGTGCGGGACTGGTTGATATCCATCCACACCGGCGATGCATAACGCTGCCAGACTTCAATAGAGAACCATTTCTCGGCCTTGGCGCGTTCCTCGCCGGATGCGAGACGTGATTCAACTGTTGTCGGCGCGTTTCCGTATCCAACATAGCGATCGAACATTCCGTCAACCGGCTCGGGATTGTCACCGGGCTTGCGAAACATCAGCATATAGTCGGCAAGTCCCTGCCCGCTGATCGTGCTGTCTTTGGTGATCTGCTTGTGAAGAAGGCGGATCGACTTGGTACGCTGCTGAGCGACCACAGGATCTTTCCAGATGCAAACCTCGCTATGGAATATCCAGCCAGCGTCCTCATAAGCCCGAACGACTTCGCCTCGGAAGTCACGCATGCCAATATGGCCGTGTCGTATCTTGCTGGTCGGAAGCTGCATGCAATGAACAGCGTGAATGCGGCCCGGCATAGTCACGCGCAGCAGTTCCTGGATCAGGAAAGCATAATGCTGCCAGAAGCCGTCACCGTCATTGTTGGAAATATCCCTGTCAAAGTTGCTGAACCGGTAAAGTCCCTCAAACGGCGGGCTATGGATGCCAAAATGGACGGTTCCGGAAGGAACGCCACGAATGAGCTCGCAAGCATCGCCCTGATAAATTGCATATCGGTCATTGACGACCTGATCGACGGCTTTGATATTCATGCCGCTACTCCTGTCAGCCATTCTGGAATTGTCATCGGAATTGATGGGGCGTAGTCGGGGCGCTCTCGCACAGCGCCCCGAACAGCCTCGCTGGACAGATCGGCCATGTGCATGACCATTGCCGCCGCCATACGCTCGGCATCGGCTTCCTTGCGCCGCAGATTGGCAACCACTGCACCTTCCGTCTCTGCCGCGATAAAATGAACGCTGACGGGTTTTGTCTGGCCAAAGCGCCAGAACCGGCGCACAGCTTGAAATACCTGTTCGAAGCTATCATTCAGACCGACGAAACCAGTGTCGGCACAATGCTGCCAGTTCATGCCGAACCCGGCGATTGACGGCTTGGTGATCAGAACGCGGATCTTGCCATTGGAGAAATCGACCAGCTTACGGCGCTTGTCGTCATCCTTGTCCGAGCCGGACAGATTGACCGCGCCGTCAATCGCCTTGGTAAGTGCGTCGGCCTCGCTGTTGAGATTGCACCACCAGACAAAAGGCTTGTCATTTGGCGTCAGACGGGCAGCCAGAGCAACGCGTTCTTCAACGCTGTCTTTCCGCGCAGAAATACGCTCCTGCATCGTGCGGGCTTCCATGGGGAAAAGCAGCCCGGTTTCCATACTTGGCGCGTATTCCACGCCGACCATATGCTGATGATAGGTCAGTTTCGGAAGGTCATAGCCCTCATTGGCATATCCAAGGTCGGAAGGCTTGCGCAGCATAACGGCCCATGACGCCATCCACTTCCAGAATTCGGTTTCAGCATGTCCCTTGAGCCGCCATTTCTGTGTCTCGCCGCCGTCATGGATGAAGAACGTCGCCAGCATATCGGTATAGGACATGACGCCGAGAAATTCGGCATGGTTGCCCAGCTCCATGAAATCATTCGGCGCCGGCGTGGCTGTGGCAGCCAGTCGAAAAGGGATGGTCGAGCATTCTTCGATCAGTCGATTGCGGTATTTGCCGTCTGTGCTTTTCAGGATGCTGCTTTCGTCCAGCACGACACCGCCGAACTTGGACAGATCGAAATGATCCATCTTCTGATAGTTGGAGACGTTGACGCCCCACCCCTCATCCGGGTGGAAACTCACCAGATTAGCCGCGATCCCGAACTTGTCGGCTTCGATTATGTGCTGTTCGGCGACTGCCAGCGGCGCAAAGATCAGCGTGGGCTTACCAGTGAAGGCATTTACTTTCCCGGACCACGTCAGTTCCATTAACGTCTTGCCAAGACCAGTGCCGGCGAAGATTGCCGCGCGACCGCGGCGCAAGGCCCATCGAACAATATCGTTCTGGTGTGGTTTGAGCACTGCCGGTAGATCGATGGACCCGGCAATGCCCGTCATTGGGTCAACAATGCGTTTGTGGGCAAGAAATTCCTGATAAGCGTCCATGTCTCACCCCACCCACCAAATGATGACCGGATAAACACCGATGAAGAAGCCGACCAAGGCCAGCACGGCACAGATCATGAACCAGCAGATAAAGTCGTTCATGCCACCCTCCGTATCGGTATGGTGTGCTGCTCTTTCAGCTTTTCGAATAAAGAAGACCTCTCAAAAATCGGATCACCGAAAATTCGACCGGTCTTACTGCGACGGTCTTCGGGTATCTCGGCCAAACGGGCGGCAATCTGGCCCTTCGGGATGACGCTGGACGTCTCTCCGCTGCATCGACTATTCGTCATGCTGTAACAGCGCGTGGAGATGGATGCTCGTGAGCGGCCCGGAAGTGCGCCAGACCTATGAATTTCAGTCGGAGACTTCCCATCCTTGAAATGCATCTGCTCGATGATGGCGAGCTCTTCATCGCTCCAGGATTTACTTCCGCGGCCGGAGTTGAGACCGTGCTTCTTGATCACTTCCTGAAGTCGACGGCTGCCGATCTGCAGTTCGTGACGGATGATGATCTGGTTAACGCCCTTCTTGACCATTTCGACAATGCGGGCTTCGAGCTGTTCGGTGAAGACTGTCATCAGACTGCCTCCCCGCGAGATTTGGCGAGGGCGCTCTGTATAATCTTCAACGCCTTGTCTTCGATTTCCATATGGTCGACGGCGTTGATCTCGTATCGAATAATTAGCTGCTTGCAGTGCTCTACTGCACCGACAAGGCCGTCAACAATCTCCTGTGCCTCGCTATGAAGTGTCAGAGCCACATCGCAGTCCGGTGCACTGTCGCCGTTTGGCAGAACCAAAGTCTGGGACTTGTGGACGGTCAGGAGGTCGAGCCCGGACTTGTTTGTCCGGGCGATGATCGGGAGTTGATTGGCCATCACGCCGCCTCCTGACTTGGAAACTCAGGATTATCGCCGTGGTCGCGATCGGCTTCGGCGTTGCGCTTCTCCATTGCAGACTGGAGATTGTCGCGCATGAACTTCTGGCCCTTGTCCCATCCGCGCATCCAAGCAGCGTCTTCATCAGAGCCCTTGTCGTAACCACTCTCAGGGTCTTTTCCAGCCAGACCGGCAAGTTCGCCCTCGCCTTCGATACGATCAATGGCCGGTGCCCGGTCACGCAACAGATCAGACTGGAAGCCGGGAATGACATTCAGCCAAGACAGGACTTCACCATGGGCTAGAAACCGATCGGTGACAGTTGCCTTGTCGTCGGCACTGATTGCCTTGATCGCATAGTCCAGATCGCCGAGAACGATATCATCCGCCTGCGCGAGCTTGCCTGCTGCCTTCTTATCGGCATTAGCTTCCTTCACCTTGGCGTCGTGACCCATGCGAATACGCAGATGGTGGAAGAACAGCGCTTTCTTGTCAGTTTCGGAAAGTTGCGAATTATGTCCTGCTTTGGTCATTTCCGGGCTCCCGATGGTGGAATGTTGAATTCTTGTTCAATCGATGGGTAATCAGCCATTTCTGGACAAACCCGATTTGCGATTGACTTGCCGATCCGTTTGATCGTGGTTGCCAGTCGCATTCGCTTCACTAGTGGCAACCATTTCAGGATGACGGGCGGGGATTTCCGTTGATCGACCGGCCCCGTCATCGCTGATCTTCCTTAAGCTCTGGGGCGATCCACAGCGCCAAGGAACGCGCGGAACGCAGCAAGGAACGAGCGAGCGAGATCCTTATCTTCGTCACCCAAGATTTCCTGTGCTCGGCTGATGAGCTTGTCGACTTCACTGAGTTCTTGCTGTCCGTATTTGACACCGGACACCTCCTCTAGTTTGCGTAGTTCCCGAGGCTTGATCGACACGCGTTCATCCGCGTACCAAACGTCCTTGGTTCGATTGAAAGACCATTTGAGAGCCCGAGAAGCTGCGAGAATGCGCGCGCCAATGCCGCTCGCCACTGAAGGCGGCGCGATGTGGCTTTTCAGAACTTTGGACGCAAAAACCAACTCAGACATTTCTGATTTCTCCGACAACTTTTCGGACATTTCCGACAATCCCTTCAGTACGTTGAGATTGTTGGACGGGACGCGGACTTGAAGCCGCCTCCTGATTGAAAGAGGAAAACTGCGATGAAGATGAAGCGAACGACCCGGAAAGCCTGGAAAACTGATACGGGCGTTCAACTTGTCTTGTGGTCATGGCCGGAAACCTCGAAAGATACCCCGGCAAAGGCCAGCCGCAGCCGCAATCATCACGCAAAGCGGCCAACCTATAACGAGAACCCACTTGATCCATTTTGGTGATCGGCTGGGTGGATCGAACTCCAGAACCGCGCAGGAAATGAAGCCCGCGACGTAAAGCCATGCGATGATCCAATTGCTGTTCACGGTTGAGTTCCTTCAGTTTGAAATTCGGTGCCGGTCTCTCCCGACTGTCACGCCTTCGAACTGGGCGTTCAGTTGCGACCCATTCGTGTGAAGGTCGCCCACCCCGGTTCCTCCGCATTTGATTGCGCTGCAGTCACCGGAAACCCGCCCACAATCTGTTTTGCCAGTGGTGGCGGATGAGTTGCCCGACGCGACTTCGGAGGAGTGCCCATCGCGTCGGGCGTTACCTGCCGGGTAACAGGCAGGGGGCTTGGGGGCCCGGCAGGTAATCAGTTAATTCGAAGCGCTCAGCGCTGGACGCGCACAGACGCGCCTGTCTTCACATTCGTTCCCCACACATGAGGCCCGCAGTGTTCGCAGTACTTCTTGATGATGTTGCTGACTTGCTGTGTCTTGAGACCGCCACCGCATTTTGGGCAGCTTACCGCCGTGCTCATGCCGCACCTCGATGCGCATCAGCCAGACCGTCGAAACGGTTAGGGGTTACAGGACGAATGACATTATTCGGCCACTCAGCACCGTCAGGCCAATTTTCATCGAACCATCGCAGCGCGGCATTGAACCGCGACACGGTAAGATCAGAACCTGTTCTGATCGCAGTAAGCTTCTTGCTGTCGTCGAACACGCGGCTGGACACAGTCTTATCTTCAAGACCGAGTGCCGCCTTGTATGCGTCAGCGAGGGTGAGAATGTGTGCGGTGTTCATCATCATGTATCTGTTATGCGGTAATTCTACCGCCATTGTCAACGGTTTTCTTACCGCTTTTCGAAAATACATGAAGCGTTCATTTTACCGCTATGTTGGATGATGTTCTCGATAGAGTCGAAAAACGCTTGAAAGCCGTGGGTTTATCGGCGCAAGCAGCCTCAGTGAAAGCGGGCCTGAGCAAGGACGCAATTCGCAATATGCAGCGTGCTATTCAGCAAAAAGGACGCGCTGGCGTTTCTACACGAACCATTTCCGCATTGGCCCCCGTTCTCGAAACTTCTGTAGCTTGGCTACTGGAAGGCGATGGCGACGAGGATGCCCATCACGATGAGGGTATAGTTTCCGTCATGGGATACATCGGTGCTGGCGCAGAAATTGAGCCAGAGTTCGAACAGATCCCGCCAGAAGGCATCGATGAGGTGAAGGTTCCCTTCCCCCTCCCTGACGAAATGATCGCGTTCCAGGTTAAAGGCGATTCAATGCTCCCCGTCTACAAGGACGGGCATATCGTAATCGTTTACCGCGAGCAGAAGCGCCCGATCGAATCCTTTTATGGCGAAGAAGCCGCAGTTCGGACCGCCGATGGACGAAGGTTCATCAAAACCGTCATGCGGGGGCCGAACGGCGTCAATCTGTTTTCATGGAATTCCGCGCTTATCGAAGACGTCCACTTGGAATGGGTTGGGGAGATCTTTGCAGTACTGCCCAGATCGTCAATCCGGCGCGTCGAGCGCAAGGGTGGGATTCAAGGGCGGTTCAATATCGTTTAACGGACGAAAGGGGGAATTATGCGGGGGATTATAGCGGCGGGAGTAGCGCTGACGCTTACAGGATGCGCTGGCGCCAACTACGCGATGACACACTACTCAGGAGTTCCGGTCAAAAGTTTTACCACGTCGACCGGCTCCGATTTCCGAATCTACGACAAGCCGACTGAAAACCGGTTGATGATTACGCCATCAATCGCCGCATCCATGGGCGGCGGCGCGATCAAAGGTGCAACGTTCGGCGCTTACAATCCGTCAAATTCGGAAGTCGTCTATCGTGACGCGGCAGAGGAATATTTGAAGTCAACTGGACGTTCGTGCTCGGTTAGGGACATAACTCTTGTGCTGGAGCCGCAATATGAGGCTCGTTATGAATGTAAATGATGGAAGCATTTTTGGGGGCGATATGACGACAGGGAATCCGGAAGAACAAAAAGTTCAAAAAATCGAAGCACCCTTTTTCTATGCATCGATGTTTCAAACAATTTGGGCCGGCAATGATTTTACCATCATTTGCGGGCGTCAACATCCAGGCTTATTTGGCAACACAGAAGAACCACAAACGATGATCTCTGGCGTTGATGTTCAGGCCATTATTGCCATGAGCCCTCAGTCTGTGAAGGACTTGACGATACTTCTAAATGAAGCTGTCTCCAACTACGAGAAGGAGTTCGGCACGATTGTGACACCTTTCACAAAAGAAAGATCACAGCCAAAATGACGAGCCAAAGCCAAAGCAGTTCAACGTCGCCTTGGACAGATGCGTCAAACTGGTCCTCTTCTGGTGCAGAGGATGTTTCGATAGATAGCAATAAACAGCGAGAACCGAAACACTCCGCTCAACATGGATTTGTCATATTTAATGACCTATCTAACAAGCGAGAAAAGAGGGCTTATCCGCCATCTAAAAACTTGTTGCTATTGAAAAACCTACGGGAGAGAATAAACAGCGGGGAAGTTCCTCCCGCAGAGGACGAGTTGCCAATGAGTGAAGTTGACGCCAAAATTGCCGCTGCCGAAGCTCGGACAGACACCAAGTTTGCCGAGATGATGGGCGAGCTGCGTGTGATTTCCGGTAAATTGGAGCATTTGGACGAAAACTATCGAGAGACCCGAAAATCGATTTCGTCGGTCAAGACGACAGTTCTGGTAACAGCAGTTACGACAATTATAGCAATAGGAGGCCTGTTCTACACGGCTCTCCAGTATGGGAATTCGATGTTTTCGGCCGGTTTGGACACCCAAACAATTGCGGAACAATCGGCAAAGAATGTTGTGCTGCAAGCAGAGCCTCGTTTCGCGACCATGAATGCAAATTTCGAAAGACTGGATAAAAACTATCAGACGCTGCAGCAGCAGATTGGTGTAATACTAACTGCCGTTGAGGCTCAGAAGAAAAACGAACCGGCTCCACTTAATCCAGCACCAAAACAATAAGACGTACCCCGCTCCGGCGGGGTTTTTATTACTGACACAAAGCGTTGATAGTATGCCGGCGAGGTTATCACCTCACCTGCTGTAAGTTTATTTGGCCCCGCACTGCGGGGTTTCTTTTTGCCAATAAGTGCAATGGTTGCAGTTATGCGGCTTTCGCTATTAGCGCTTTCCGCTTTTTCCGACGCCTAGTTGATGCCTTCTTCGCATGAACTACTGGCTTAGATTTGGCCGACTTCGCCCTGCCCGCCAATATTCTTTCAAACACATCCAGCAGTTGCGATCCGGACATAGTGTCGAAATTCACCGTTCCGAGATCCGCGAGATATTCATCGTCGAAACTTTCAGCGATAGCGACCGCACACCAATAATCGTTCATCCCGTGGTACGGCGGTTTTATCCACATCGCCGCCAGATAGCCCTTGCAGCGCGGGTATCGATCAATCGTCAGATTTTTTTCTTCGCGTGGATGCATAGCGCTTACCTTTCAACGTATCCGCTATCTGTATTTTTCAGGACGATTCTTCATTTGAAGACGGTTCAGACTGTAGGAAACGACGCAGTAATCCCTTGGGACCGGGACGAACCCAGCCCAAGGACTACTGCACGAAACATTTGAAGCTCGGACGAGCTGTGAGGTTTCCTTGCATCCCCGGTACGCCATATGTCGGCGCATAGCCTGTCCGGATCATGCCGTGTTTCTATTGGCTCAGGAGCCTCATGCGCGGGGCTTTTCACGGTGCCCTTGTCGTTGCGCCTTCCCTCTCACCTGATTGCCGGTGAGCCGCTTGTGTCCCTTGCCTTCGACAATTCCATGGATCGGCAAACCACACCCCTACTGCACAAACAGACCAGAAGGCGACTTAAAGTCGAAGCTTCCGAACTGCCGTGAGGCCGTCCTTTTCAGGATAGGCATTCCATGAAAACCGGTACAAATACCGCTCCGGTAAGAACACCCTTAAACCAACACGATAGCGTCGCGCAACAAAAAAAGCGGTAGCATTACCGTTTTCTTGTTGACTGGCGGTAAATCTACCGCTATTGATAAGTCATCGAACGAACACAACCACGAAGAAGCCAGCCGCTGATCTGGTCAGTGTCCGTGAGAACCAAAGCCGAAACAGGCGATGGAGGTTGCCATGTGAACCGCAGCGCGGTGCGCGCAACTCGACCGAAAGAACTGGAACGGACCTGAGCATGTCCAAAACTGCTCAACGAATTCACCGCCGGGTCACCGAACGCCCGGAGATTGACGAGGCAGCAAATGTCGCAGACCGGTACCCAAGCTCTTATCACCAACATGCAGGCTCGGCTTGAAGCCTTGAAGCTCCGCATTCAGCCGGGCGCATGTTTCGACAATAAGGCTCAGTCTGAGAGCTTCTTTCAGTTCGCGGAGTATCTCCGGGAATTTGATGAGATCGTCACTGACACCCGTATGGGCCTGATTGATGAGGTCCGCGGCTGGGGCAATCAGCCTCCGATGACCCGCGTTGACCGCAAGATCATGCGTGAGAAAACCCTCGATGATCGTGAGGGATTGCTCTCTGAGGCCCGTGAATGGGCTCAGGACGGGTTCCGCGGAGAGGCAGCTTAGACAGCTCGTCGCACCAATCAGAATTGGCCGGTGATTTGTCCCGCCACGCGGCCATTTTCCAAGGGACCTTAAAAGGAAAACACCATGACAAAGAAGACGATCGAAGTAACAGCCGCACCGATCAGCCGTACTAGCGCAGGTCTCCGTGATGCAATCTTTGACGAGATTGACGCTATCCGCAACGGAAACAGCAATCCTACCAGAGCTAACGCTGTGGCAAAGCTGGCAACCGGCATTGTTGAAACTGTTCGCATGGAATTGGAAGTGCAGCGCCATCTTCGGCAGGCCGCACCGGGCAACACGGAACACGCCGGTCAGTCTGTGCTTGGTTCGCCGTTGACGCTAGGAGCCTGACCATGGGTCTTCTTAAGACATACTTATATGCGCGCTCCGAAATGGGGCGCGCCATCCTCGAAGCGGGCCAATTCGCCCACGTGCCAGAGAATACGGTCTGGAATACGTTGGACGATCTTTCTTGGCCATGCTGCGATGATGTGAGCGTAACAACAAAGTCTGGGCATCGCTGTAAGGAAAAGGGATTTTTCGCACTCGATACACTTGATGAGTTCGCTGTGCGCTTCGGGACTTTGTGCCCAGTATGTCTTACGCCAGTCGGGTTTGAGCCTAGGTCCACCACATGGGTTGAATTCGATTATATGCCCACTTGGCTACCGTATCATGGGGACAACCGGTATCCAGAACTGGCGATCAAAGAAGAACCAGATTGGTACGAAGATGCGTGGAATAACCGTTCTTGGCCCGGAATGGGTGCAAAAGGACGGGCGCACGCTAGATGCGGTATTGTTGATAGGGTCGCTCACAATCTTGAGCGAGGCGACAAAGAGACCAGCCTAGAGCCTGTCATTCATTTCTTTCGTCGTCGCAATGGAGGCTTCAAGGCCTATCTGGAATGGCTGCGCGATAGACCGCGCCCATCCCTTCGTTTCAATCCACGCAAGCATCGAGAACCACGGCGCTATTCAGACATGCGGTGGACCATCGATACAGTTTCGGAGGCGGCTTAATGTTCTCTGCACTGATGATTTCCACGGCTCTGTCCGTCGTACCAGCCACCAGACCGCACGATCCACATGTTGGGTTTGTTCTGATCGAGAACCGGGTAACGCAGCAGATCGGGCCATTCTGGGACCGTGATGATTGTGAGTTTGTCGGCAAGGGCATCGTAAACCACGCCTTCGACTTGATCCACCGCCCCTACCAAACCGGACCATACGAAGCGCTTCGCCTGATGACCACGGAAGTTGTGTGCCAGCGGAGGCAGAAATGACACTCCTCATCGCCCTGATCGCCAACGGAATTTACGAGCACGAAGTAGGCAGACAATTCATTGAGACCGGCTGGATCGTCGTTCTCTGGGTCTGCCACCTGATGGTGAGGTCCAAATCATGACGCTCTCCCCATTCGATCACCTAATCACCATGGCACTGATCGTCGCTTTTATCGCGCTGTGCCAGATCAAGAGGACGAGGCCGTGAGCCGCACAGACAAGATTTTTACCCTCTGGTGCCTGACAACTTTCATGCTCTCGCCGCTCTCATTCTGGTTCGGGAAATGGTGTGCACAGGCCGGGGTTCACCCGATGGTTTCCTTCTACGCCATCATTCTGTTCTTCGGAGCGCCTTTGATCTGGCGTCTAATCGTGGAGCTTTTCAATGCGTGACCTTCTCCATGACATCGCATCCTTCGTAGCCGTTTCAACCTTCATCGCAACGTTTGCAGTGTGGGCCGCGTATCTGGCCGAGAAAGTGTGAGGCAATCATGTCAGACGAAATCACAAAGACCGAAGCCCAGATCGCCAAGGATAAGGAAGCCGTAAAGGCTATGACCGGCGCGAAAGCCGCGATGGAATCCGCTCTCAGCCGGATCGATACACTGGAACGCGCGTTGAAGTCGGTCCGTGCTCAATCTGAACGTGTCGGCAGGGCATTTGGGAAAGACGTGTTCCTGAACGTTTATCAGGCAGGCGGCGATTATAAACCGGAACGCGCAAGCACCCTCTTTGAAAAGATCGATGAGACGATCAAAGCAGTGCTCTGATGGCTGCCATCCTCCGAGTAAGCGCCCAGCCATCCAAACCAATCCAGTCAAAGCCGAAACTCATCACGACAGCATGGTTAGCGCGTGAGCTTGAAAAGGTTCTGACAGAAGCATTTCCGGGAGATTTGAATGTCTGAGATCAACACAGGCGGACCGGCATTCCCCCGCCCATTTCACGAAACAGTAGACGGTAACTTTAGCATCGCTCAAACCGGCATGACGCTCCGCGATTACTTCGCAGCGAAGGCACTTCAAGGCATGGCCAGCATCGCTCTAGACGACGGCGATATGATCATGGGTTGGCGCGATATGTCCGAGGCCGCTTACAAGGCCGCTGACGCCATGCTCGCTGCCCGTGGAGGTGATCATGAATAAGATCATCGACCGCGACAGCTTCCAGCAAGTCGGAAGCGTGACGAATGCAATTGTCAGCGGACTGGCGAAGGAACATCGGTGGAACGGTTTGCAGATCATGAAACCGGGCGTGTACTCGATGGTGCCTATCGAAACGTATCACCGTGAGACAAGCCTGTTTGACGGCTTCTCTATATCATCATCTGGCCTTCGCACAATCCTTCGGCGCCCTCTCGAGTACTGGTACTCCAGCCCTTACAATCCGAAGGCAGAAGAGCCGGAAGGTTCAAAGGCTCTCGACTTCGGCAAGGCTGCCCACATGCTTCTGCTTGGCGAAGATGGCTTTGCGGAACGCTATGCCCTTCGTCCAGACAAGTACGAGGATAACAAGGGCGTTTGGAAGCCGTGGAGCGGTAATTCGCATACTTGCCAAGCTTGGCTTGTTGAACAAGCGGAAGCCGGTCGTACGGTCATCACCAAGACTGAAGTCGAGCACATCAAACACATTGCCGAAGCTCTCTCGAACAAGGAAGCAATCCGGCTGGGCATTCTGAACGGTCGTATCGAACGTTCGATCTTCACCAAGCGCAATGGCATCTGGTTGAAGAACCGTCCCGACGTGATCCCGAACGACAGTGGCGACTTTGTCGACCTTAAAACGGCAGCTTCTGTCGATGATAAGAGCCTTTCAACCGCGATCTATGCCCACGGCTATCATATCCAGGCTGGTTTCACCCGCATGGTTGTCCGTGAAGTGCTCGGCGATGATGCTTTTACGTCATTCACATTCGTCTTTGTCGAAAAGACCGCTCCCTACGACGTCCGTGTCGTCACGTTGAAAGACGCCGATATCGATCTTGGCGAACAGCAAGCGCGCATTGGCCTGCAGGTGCTGGAGAAGTGCCTGAAGACAGGCGAATGGCCCGGATACGACGGTCACGAACAGCACATGTCCTTCATCGAAATGCCAGCGTGGGCACGAACCCGCGTCGAGGACGAAATCAAAATCTCTGAAAGGGCCGCATAATGAACCAGATCGCCCCGCGTGAAACCTCTATCAACAGCGTTACCGTCGCATCTGGCGCCAACGGTTCGAGCATTGCGCCCCAGAACCTTGGTGAAGTTGTCCGGTTCGCCGAAGTCATGTGCAAGGCCGATATCGCCCTGCCGAAGCACCTGCGCGGCAATGCCGGCGCATGCATGGCCGTAGCGATGCAGGCCCTTGAATGGCAAATGTCGCCATTTGCTGTCGCGTCCAAGTCCTACTCGGTGAACGGCACGATTGCTTACGAAGCACAGCTAATCGCAGCGGTAGTAAACACTCGCTCTGGCATAAAGGGGCGCTTGAAGTACGCATTCAACGGATCCGGCAACGATATGACGTGCACAGTCACCGGTACGCTCAACGGTGAGGAATGCGAATATACGTCACCGACGATCGGCACGATCCCGACAAAGAACAGCCCGCTCTGGAAGTCTGATCCGCAGCAGCAGCTCGGTTACTTCTCGGCTCGTTCATGGGCTCGCCGTCACTGTCCGGAGGTTTTGCTCGGCGTCTATGACCGCGACGAAGCGGAATCGTTCCAAGGCCCGGATAACGCCAAGGACGTTACGCCTGTCCCTTCCGTCATGCAGCGCCTGCAACAGCGCCAGAGCGAGCCACAGAGCGGCGAAGGCTTCAGCAAGGACTTTGTCACGTCCGAGACTGAAACGCTCGCCAGTGGCTCGAATAATGAAGAACTGTTGATTGCCACTGAGAACTGACCCAGCGTGGCCTGATA
>NZ_NNRN01000054.1:0-144503 GCF_002252535.1 Brucella lupini | reverse complement strand
GAGCGATGCTTGCGCACCACGCGCCATGCTCGGCGCACCCATGAAAAAGGGCGACCGAGGCCGCCCTTTCCATATTCAATGTCCGACAAATCACTGCGTTACGAAGCAGCTGCCGCCAGCGGACTTAAGGCGTCCGCAAAGTGCGGATGCATCTTCCTTGGAACCACCCTGAACGCGGACACGATAGTAGGTGCCCTTGCCCGGAATGTCGGCACGCTTGATGTCGACGCTGCGGCCACCGATTACGCTGCCATACTTCTGGGCCATATTGGCATAGGACTTCTGTGCCAGCTCGGCAGATGGCTGCGAAGCAATCTGGATGAAATAACCGCCTGCACCTGCTGCCGATGCAACCTGCGACGCTGCCGGAGCAGGATTGGTTGCAGCCGGAGCCTGCGTGCGCTGCGGAACATTGCCGACGATGTTGACCGGTTGTTCAGCAGGCCGTGATGGCACCACCGGAGCACGGACAGGAAGACGCGGCGCTTCCGCAGCCGGCTCAGGCTGTTGTGTCACAGGAGCCGGTGCAGGTGTTTGCGCAGCCGGTTCTGCCGGTACGTTGCCAGCGGCCAGCGCAGCAATTTCATCACCACCGGCGGGAGCCGCCGGCTGAGCAGTGTTTGCTGGTGGCAGCTGCGAGGCTGTTTCCTGCGGAGCCGGAGAAGGCTGGACAATAGAGCCGTCTGGACGAACGATCATGGTTTCCACTTCGCGCGGCTGGACCAATGGCGCATTGTGGTTCGTGTTCTGATTCTCGGCCGAAGCATTATTCGTCACTGGCGGCTCGTCAGGCGTATTGTCCGCCATGTTCTCGCTGTCATCCGTGCCGGAAATGTCCACTGGCTCTTCACCGGAAGTAATCAGAGACTTTTGTTCCGGATTGTTCGGCAGCGTACCGGCAACGCGGTCATAAACCGCCTTGTCCTGGTTCGGTACCGTGGCACCGCCCGGATTTTCCGGCTGCATTTTGATCGGCTGATTGTCGGCACGAATCACGACCGGCTCACCGGAACCGCTACCTCCGAGGAAGTGATAGCCGATCCCGCCAAGAAGCACCGCCGCACCGGCCACGCTGGCCAGAATAAGACCACGACGGCCACGAACCGGGCGATTACGATAAGCTTCGGCAGCGCTGCCAAGATCATCGTCCGCCTGCATCGCAGCGCGTTCGCCAAAGTCGCCTCCTTCAAGGGTCTGTGCACCCTGGGCTGCCCAATGGTTATAGAAGTCGTCTTCATTGCCCAACGGATTGGAGGCTTTTGGCTGTGCTGGCGCCTGGGCTGTTGCCTGTGAGCGGCCATACGCTCCCGCAGCTGCGGCAGCGCCGACACCCACTGCTGCAGCACCGACAGCAGCACCAAGGCTGGCACCGGAGTTTGGCAGATAGCTCGAAGCGCTTTCGCGGAATATGTCCTCAAAAGCCCTGTCAGCTTCGCTCTGTGCGTCTGTTTTTGCCGATTCATCCACACCAACCGTGTCGAAGACCTCGGCGAATTCGGCTTCGAGATCAGTCAAACCGGCGTTGGTTTCTTCTTCGCCGTAGTTGATTTCCGGCAAATCGAGGGAATGCGTCTGCTCAACCCTTTCTTCGGCCACGCTCAAGGTTTCGACTTCGGGCGCCGGGGCGCTGACCGCAGCCGTATGAGCACCGCCGAACTGCTGGAACGAAGTCGATGAAGAACGGTAATCGTCGTCCGGACGCACCGCATGTGCGTAGGCGGTGGCTTCTTCTTCAGGTTCCGAGCTCAGATCGAGATCATCTTCCGTGAAGAAATCATCTTCGCTGAAAGCGTTCTCATCCTGAATGCTGGAAACATCGCCGGACATTTCGAAACCGAAATCATCTTCCGAAAGGCTGATTTCATCCAGCTCCGAAAGGTCGTCTTCGGTTCCTTCAGCAGCGATTGCAGCGGCTGTTTCCTCAACATTGAACGAAAAATCGTCGTCGAAAGAGAAATCGTCGTCGTCGCCAAGAGAAGGCGCAGTTTCTGTAACCGGCGCATAGTCGGCCTGCGGGGCTGTCGCCACTGCGTCCTGCCCTGCGATGCCCGAGGAGAAATTGCTCCGCGTATAGTACGGATATCCTGCAGGCACGACCTGAGGCTGAGGCGCATAGGTTTCAACGGGTGCAGCCGTCTGTGGTGCAGCATCGTAAGCCGGCTCATCGAGCTGCAGATCATCGAAATGCAAATCTGCAAGCTCGGTCTCGTCTTGATATCCAACATTCTGCACCGGCACCACGTCGTGGTGGACGTAGGGCTCCTCTGCAGGCGCGACATGGGACGCGACATGGGACGCGACATGGGAAAACCGGGTCTCGTCGTGAGACACTGGCTGCGGCTCATCGCCGAAAAGGAGATTTTCCAGCTCGTCCTCAAGCGAAACCGGCGCAGCGGTGGCATAGGACTGTTCGGCAGGCTCAACAGCCTGAACGTTCCAGTCATGATCGCGCGCAGGCTGATAAGCCTCTTGATGCGGCTCTATGGCTGGCTGATAGATGGTCGGATCGTAATCGGTCTGATCGACATGAAGCGGCTCGACAGTTTCCCGGCGAGCGTAGACCGACGACGATGAGACATAGGTCTCTTCGTTCGAATCGCGCGCAGCCGAATAATCACTGTAATCGAATTGCGGCACAGGTTCAGTGCGGTCAGCTTCTTCGAACTCAAGTGCTTCGAATGAGGGCGTTTCCAATTCCGGCGCCTGCTCATCTTCATCCATTTGAAGATCAAGCTCGTCTTCCAGAGCCGAAGCAAGTTCTTCCTCATGAATCAGAGGTTCATCCAACAGATGAGAATCATCTTGTGCAGGGGTCGCTGCGAACTGTGACGGGTCCGTAGGCTGAGAATAATCATTGAAGTCACCGAGCAATTCGCGCTCCAGATCCAGCGATGGATCGAAGCCCGGCTCTGTCCGGTTATCTTCAAAGTAACTAGGTCGGCGCTCATTCCAAGCGACGTTGTCATCAGCAGGCGTGCCGAAGTCCATGATCCGCGACAGTTCCATCAGTGGATCGTCTTCGTGCAACGGACGCTCGCCGTAATTACGGGGATTTGCACTGCTGTCCGTCATAGCGTGTTCCTAACTCAAACCCTGGACGTCGCAAGACGTCTCCATACATTGCTTTGTAGCGAGGCAATGTGGGCAAAAGTTGACGGAAGTTTCCTGCGCCAGAAGGAAGACCAATGACTTGCGTTCATTATGGCCTTCCACCTGTTCGACTTGCCAACTTTTGCCTTCAATCAGTCTTTCGACCTGAAAAGCTTCGTGACAGTCGCCTGACCTCCGAAGTCATCTCGAACCACATAGTGCGGCCCGTGAGCTGCGGAGACCATTCTTCGAGTATAATCCATCTCAAAAGGCTTTCACCTTCGAACTATACTCTAGCGCATTTCCGTTGGAGCATCCGCACCGATTATCGTCAATCCGGAAGTCAGCACATCGGAAACAACCTGTACCAGCCCTAGCCTGGCTAATGACAAGTCTGGATCGTTAACCTTAATAAAACGTAAGTCCGGGTTCTCTGTGCCTCTATTCCACTGCGAATGGAACGCGCTGGCGAGATCATAGAGGTAAAAAGCAAGCCGATGCGGCTCCTGATGAATGGCCGCAGCCTCGATCAGACGCGGATATTCGGCGAGCTTGCGAACGAGTGCAATTTCGCTCTCATCGGTCAGCTTGTCGAAATGCGCAGCCATACCGACTCGGTCGAGATCGGCGAGACCAAGCTGATCGGCAGCCTGACGGAAAACCGAATGGCAACGCGCGGAAGCATATTGCACGTAGAAGACCGGATTATCCTTCGACTGCTCCGTCACCTTGGCAAAATCGAAATCCAGCGGCGCATCGTTCTTCCGGTAAAGCATCATGAAACGAACCGGATCGCGGCCGACTTCATCCACCACATCGCGCAGCGTGATGAATTCGCCTGATCGCTTCGACATGCGCACAGGCTCGCCATCGCGGAACAGCTTGACCAGCTGGCAGAGCAACACCGTCAGCTTCGCCTTGCCGTCGGAAACAGCCCTTGCGACCGCTTCCAGACGCTTGACGTAGCCGCCATGGTCGGCACCCAGCACATAGATCATCTCGTTGAAGCCGCGGTCGTACTTGTCCTTGAAATAGGCCACGTCGCCTGCAAAGTAGGTGAAAGCGCCATCGGACTTCATCAGAGGACGGTCGATATCGTCACCCACTTCCGTCGAACGGAACAATGTCTGCTCGCGATCTTCCCAGTCTTCCGGAAGCTGCCCCTTCGGGGGCGGCAGCTTGCCCTTGTAGACATGGCCCTTGAGCGTCAGATCGTTGATTGCATTGCGAATCGCCCGTGCGTGATCAACATGCAGCTTGCGCTCGGAGAAGAACACGTCATGGTGCACGTTGAGCGCATCAAGATCGGCGCGGATCATCGCCATCATGGCATCGATCGTGCGATCCTTTACGAGAGCAAGCGCTTCGGCTTCCGGCATTTCCAGAAGCTTCGAACCAAATTCCTTGGCAAGCTCCTGCCCGACCGGAACGAGATAGTCGCCGGGATAAAGACCAGACGGAATTTCACCGATATTTTCACCGAGCGCTTCACGGTAGCGCAGCATGACGGACCGCGCCAACACATCGATCTGCGCACCGGCATCGTTGATGTAGTATTCCTTGACCACATCATAGCCTGCAAATTTCAGCAGATTGGCCAGAACATCGCCCACAACTGCGCCGCGGCAATGGCCCACATGCATCGGGCCCGTCGGGTTTGCCGAAACATATTCGACATTGACCTTCGATCCTGCACCAAGTTTGGAGCGACCGAAATCCTTACCTTCATTCAGCATCGCCGAGAGTTCGCGTTGCCAGTAAGTGGCCTTCAGACGCAGATTGATGAAGCCCGGACCGGCGACATCAACCGTTTCGACGTCGGTATCCGAGGCAAGAGCCTCGGCGATGCGACCGGCAAGTTCACGCGGATTCTGACCGACGGCCTTGGAGAGCACCATCGCAGCATTGGTTGCGATATCACCATGGGAAGCATCTCGCGGCGGCTCGACACCGATGCGCGAAAGGTCTAAATCGCCACCGTCTTTCGGTTTCAGATCAATATCTTGCAACGTCTTTTTGATACGTGCGTCGAAATCTGCAAAGATATTCATGGTCTGTCCTGTCAGGCTTACGCCGGGCTTTGTTTTGTCGCATTGTCCGACGCAAAACCGCTTCGCACTTTTGCTGGAAATGCTCTAATCCTGTACGGAATCCGGTCAAACTGCCGATAGATGCCGCTTCGTTTGGCCCCCGATTAAGCTAAATCGGGTGTGTGGTCAAACAATCGTCGGTGTTCTCGCACGGCATAATTGTCAGTCATCCCGGCAAGATAGTCAGCGACCCGCCGCGCCCGCGCCGCCTCATCCAGCGTCTCGCAGCCCGATTGCCACTCTGACGGCATGATCGACGGATTGGCGAAACAGGTATCAAAAAGGTCCTGCAATATCTTGTCGGCGGCATGTCTGCGCACCACGACGCTGTCGTGGAAATAGAGGTTCTTGAACAGAAATCGCTTCAGCACTTTTTCGTCGGTGCGCATGGTATCGGAAAACGCCACCAGTGCATGCGACTGGCCGTGCACATCTTCCACGCTCTGCGGCTTTGCCGCTGCCAGACGGCGCTGGGCCTCTTCGATCACATCTTCCACCATGATGGTGATCTGCCTGCGAACCAGTTCATGTCCGGTTCGCACGGGATCGAGGTCGGGATAACGCGTCCGCACGAGATCGAGCAGGCGTTTCGTCAACGGCACTTCGTCAAGCGCATCAAGGCTCAAAAGCCCTGCCCGCAAGCCGTCATCGATGTCATGAGCGTTATAGGCAATATCGTCGGCAATGGCCGCGCATTGCGCTTCGAGACTGGCGAACCGCGTGAGCTCCAGATCATAGCGTTCATTGAAGTCGAGGATCGGCAACGGAACAGCGGCATCCGGATGTGCTGCATGAGCGCCCAACAGCGGCCCGTTGTGCTTGACCAGCCCTTCCAGCGTTTCCCACGAGAGATTAAGCCCGTCGAAATCGGCATATCGATGTTCGAGCTTGGTCACGATCCGGAGCGACTGTGCATTATGGTCGAACCCGCCGAACGCCTTCATGCGATCGTTGAGCGCTTCCTCGCCCGTATGGCCAAAGGGTGTGTGGCCAAAATCGTGGACAAGCGCTACCGCCTCGGCCAGATCTTCATCGAGCCGCAATGCGCGCGCCAACGCACGCGCAATCTGGGCGACCTCTATCGTATGCGTAAGCCGCGTGCGGTAATGATCGCCTTCATGAGCGATGAAAACCTGCGTTTTATGTTTCAGACGACGAAATGCTGTGGAATGGATGATACGGTCGCGATCGCGCTGGAATGGCGTGCGGGTCGGGCTTTCCGGCTCTGGCACCAGACGACCACGGCTCCGTGCAGGATCACAGGCATAGGGCGCGCGTTCGCGATAACCGAAGCCTATTCCTTCCAGCGACATTGCGATGCATCCTTCACTGTAATATGATTACACAAAACTGGTGCGAATATTGACTTCCGCAGTTCGCGTTCATAGCTATCAGCTAATCATGAAGGCAAGTATGCGGCTATCGGAAATCTGGAGAAATCACCCGGTTCGATATTCGCAATTGCAAACGGAACAAGGCAGATGACAGGCATTACCGTTTCAGATTCCGCAGCAAAGCGGATCGCCAAGATTCTCGGATCGGAACCGGGAAAGACTGCCCTTCGCGTTTCTGTCGAGGGCGGCGGGTGTTCCGGCTTCTCCTATAAATACGATCTGGTTGATGAGCAGACCGACGACGACATCGTCATCGAGAAGCTCGGCGCCAAGGTGCTGATCGATTCCATTTCGGTTCCCTATATGGATGGTTCAGAAATCGATTTCGTCGATGATCTGATGGGACAGTCGTTCCAGATTCGCAATCCGAACGCCACTTCGGCCTGCGGCTGCGGAACCAGTTTCGCCATCTGACGGGCGCGCGAATACGCGAATAGAAGATTTAAAACCGGCTGCCATGTGGCGGCCGGTTTTTTCATGGCTGCCGGAAAACAACCGGCCTCATACCTTTACCGAAGCGACCGTCGCTTCGATGTGATCCACCAAGGCATCCGGCAGGCCGAGACGACCAGCCAGCATATCCAGATATCCACGTTCAGCCCTGTTATCGGGGTCTATTGCAAGACGCGAAGCCGTATAAAGCTCGACCTTCTGCTCCTCAGTCTGCGCGGCTGAAACCAGAACATTGAGATCAACGGGATCGGCAAGCTCCTTCTCAAGGAAGGCTTCCGCCTCGTCATCAAGACCGGAAATCTTCACCTTCTCCATGATGCGAGCCCGCTCGGCATCATCAATATGACCGTCGGCTTTCGCGGCGGCAATCATCGCCTGCACGAGTGTCAGCGCAAAACTGTTGCTCATAGCGGGAGATTGCGGGTGAAACGGAGAATCGGCTGGGGGCGGAGGAAGAAGCTCGGGCTCCTTCGCGACCGGCTGTTCAGCCGTCTGCGGTGCCTGACCGGACTTGTAATTTTTGTAGGCAAGATATCCCAATCCGGCGATGGCAGCGATGCCGCCGACGGTCGCCACATTGCCTGCGAGCTTGCGCCCGGTCTTCGTGCCAAGAATGGCGGCGGCAATGGCTCCCGTTGCAAGCGGGTTCTTCTTTGCCAGGTCTGTCACCTGCCCGGCCTTGTCGCGGACACTTCCCGATGTACCGGGTACTTGTGATCCCAGAAACTGCTCGAGAAGTTTCTTGGCGTCGAACATTCGAATATCTCCTGTTTGGCTCCTGTCCAGAGCAAATAGGAATGCAAAACCGCCAATACAAATAGTCTTGAGCCGATTTTTCCCCGGATACCGAAATTGTGGCCGATGAAAAGCTGTGACGCGCGATTGCGCCCTGCTTGCCCTCACCTCCCCAAGCGCATAATCATAGCGATATGAAAATCGCGACCTGGAACATCAACGGCGTCAAAGCCCGTATCGAGAACCTCCAACACTGGCTGAAGGAGTCCTCGCCCGATATTGCCTGCCTGCAGGAAATCAAGTCGGTCGATGACCAGTTTCCGCGTCTGGAGATTGAAGCGCTTGGCTATCATGTGGAAACACACGGCCAGAAGGGCTTCAACGGTGTCGCACTTCTGTCCAAGAAATCACCGGATGAGGTCAATCGCGGTCTTCCCGGCGACGATGGCGATGAGCAGGCGCGCTTTATCGAAGGTGTCTACTCGACGGACAAGGGCGTTGTCCGCGTCGTTTCACTTTACCTGCCGAACGGCAATCCCGTGGATACGGAGAAATTTCCATACAAGCTTTCGTGGATGCAGCGGCTTGAGCTCTGGGCGAAAGATCGCCTTGCTCTTGAAGAACCTTTAGTGCTTGCCGGTGACTATAACGTCATTCCCGAGCCGGACGATGCCAAGAATCCCGAGCAGTGGGTGGGCGACGCGCTCTTCAAGCCACAATCGCGCCAGGCATTCCGCAGGCTTGAAAATCTGGGCTTTACCGATGCAATCCGTGCGTCAACCGACGATAGCGGGATTTACTCGTTCTGGGATTATCAGGCTGGTGCCTGGCAGAAGAACAACGGCATCCGTATCGACCATCTCATGCTGTCGCCGGAGGCGGCCAATCGTTTCATATCGAGTGATGTGGAAAAGCACGTCCGTGCGTGGGAAAAGCCATCCGACCATGTGCCGGTGACGATAACGCTTTCGGTCTGAGAACTGACGCTAAATCAAGACCATAGCGTTTCCAGTTAAATCAGAAGTCGCCTTTGGTGACGTAGTCACTGGAGAGTGCAATCGCATTACGACGGTCCGCTTCGCCGGCAATCGAGAATGCCTGCTCCTGCATATCGCGTATCCATGGGCAATCTTCGGTCGGGCAGCGTTCGAAAGCTGCGGTCATCATAGCGAGGCCACGAACGGTCTTGCCTGCCTGAAACAGCATGTTGCCGAGCATGGCTTGCGCACCGGCATTACCCTTCTTAGCGGCAAGCTGGAACCAACGTGCGGCCTGAATGGAATTGCGTTCTCCGCCGTCGCCGTCGAGCAGCATTTTGCCAAGCTCGAACTGGGCAGCGGAATCACCGAAATTCGAGGCGGCCTGCACATAGAGATTGCGTGCCATACCCGGATTGGCATTGACCGGCGAGCCCGGAATACCGCGCTTCACATAGCCTGCAAGCGCCACGAGAGCGTCAGCCACATAAGAGTCGTTTTCCGAACCCGGTTCAGAACCTTCGCGAACGATCTTTTCGAAAATCTTATAGGCTTCATAGTCATTTTCCGGCACGCCGTCGCCATCGGCATACATGCGGGCCAGTTTCCACTTCGCACCCTGATGGCCGCGATCCGCAGCATAACGCAGTGCCTTGATCGCTTCGTCCTTGTGACCATTCTTGTATGCGGAAAAGCCGAACTTGAAGAGTTCAAACGGGCTTCTCGACTTTTCGGAATCGTCATTAAGGTCGAAAGCAAAGGCGCTGTTACAGGCAATGGCCAAGCCGAGAGCCATAGCAAGGGCGCTATATGAAAAACTGCGGATACGCATCACAACGCTGGTCTTTCACATTCAGAGGAAACATTCATAGAGGACAGAATGCACGCTGTTTTCGTCAAGACTGAGACCCGATCTTGGCCGAAAAAAGCCTTACCATCATTGGAAAGAATAAAGGGTGCGCGAACAGGGGTGATCCTGTTCCTAATCCGTTTGCTGTGCAACAACGCGCCCTTCGTCATTCCTGCCTATCCTGCTGGAGCCTGACAGCTCTCAATACTTTGGTGGCTTCTGCCTTTCCATGATCGGTGACGCCAGTTTGTGGCGGGAAATGGGCAAAATGTGCCTGAGCTCTTTCTAACCTAAAGCAACGGTAAAGACTGTTGCTAATTGACAACAAACTGACTGTTGTTCCGGTCAACAATCTGCTCTTGTTGACGTCAGCGACAGGAGCTCGCAGTCTGCGCAAAATGAAGGATGCCGGGGAGTCGCGAAGCTATCTATGAGCAAATACCGTCGCCCTTACAGACGTCCCTATCGTCCGGCTCGCAAAAGCAACAGCATAAGCTTTCGCAGTATCTTATTGACTATATTACTATTTTCTTTTTTAGCCGTGCTTATCGCCTATCTGCCAATCCAATCAGCGCCTAAAGCGGCATTGAACGGGCCGGTCTATGTGATTGATGGCGATACTGTCGTTCTCAGCAAGAAACATATACGTCTCAAGGGTATCGACGCACCGGAGATGCAACAGCAGTGTGTTCGGGCAGAAACCCCTTACGATTGCGGCAAGGAAGCCCGCAACATCTTGCGGGCCAGAATCGGGAAGTCCTCGATTCGGTGCGAGAAAGAGGGACGAGATCAGTATAATCGCGACCTGGCGCGCTGTTATCTTGGGGAAATCGACCTCAACCGCTGGATGGTTGAACAGGGCTGGGCCGTCTCCTACGGCGATTATCAGCGCGAGGAACGCGACGCCCGCCGCAACCGGCGCGGTATCTGGGCCGGTCAGTTTGAGCAACCGTCCCTATGGCGCAAGAACCATCGCGATCTTGAAATTGAACAGCCGTCCGGCCGCGAACCGTTGCTGGCTGTAATTGGCGATGGCTTTACCTATATTAGGGAACATATTCGAACCTTCATCGAAATGATCCTGCCCCGAAACTGATAGTATTCATGGAAAAACTGGACGAACTCAGTCACTCGATCCGGGCTTGCCGTATCTGTCGCGACACACCGCAGTTTCCGCCGCCCCTACCGCACGAGCCCAATCCCGTCTGCATCGTCTCGGATACAGCGAGAATTGCCATTTGCGGTCAGGCTCCCGGCATTCGCGTGCATAACACCTCCCTGCCGTTCAACGACCCGTCCGGTGATCGCCTGCGGCAATGGCTCGGCGTCTCACGAGAGGAGTTTTATGATCCGTCACGCTTTGCCATCGTCCCGATGGGCTTCTGCTTTCCCGGCTATGACAAGCATGGCGGTGATCTCCCGCCGCGCCGCGAATGCCGCCAGACCTGGCATGACCGTGTTTTCGCGGCAATGCCGCAGCTGGAATTCATTCTGGTCGTAGGACAATACGCTCTTGCCTATCACCTGCCCGATTATCGGGGCCGCAATCTGACTGAAACCGTCAGGAACTGGCGGTATTTCTTGGAGACACCCAATCCGGCAGGTCGAATCGCCCTGCCCTTGCCGCATCCATCCTGGCGCAACAGCGGCTGGCTCAAGCGAAATCCATGGTTCGATGCTGAAGTTGTGCCTGTTCTTCGGGCAAAAGTGCGAGACCTCATCCAAGACGATAAATAATTTTTACTCCATTCGTTTTCATCAGAATATTTTTCCTGTAACTTCGGATCATTGCGAACCATAAGGTATGACGTTTCACCTATTCGCACAGTTCGGGAAACGATTTCTAAAACCGGGAACGGAAACGCATGGACAGGCTCGACAGGAAGATACTGCGCTTATTGCAGGAAGACGCGACACTTGCGGTGGCAGACGTTGCCAAGAAAGTTGGCCTTTCCACGACGCCATGCTGGCGCCGCATCCAGAAACTTGAAGAAGATGGCGTCATCAAGCGCCGTGTCGCCATTCTCGATCCGATCCGCGTCAATGCGCGGGTGACGGTGTTCGTATCGGTGCGCACAAGCTCCCACAGCCATGAATGGCTGAAGCGCTTTTCTGAAGTGGTTCAGGAATTCCCTGAAGTCATCGAATTCTACCGCATGAGCGGTGATGTGGATTATCTGCTTCGTGTAGCCGTGCCGGACATCGGCGCTTATGACGCTTTCTACAAGCGCCTCATCAGCAAGATCGAAATTCGCGACGTGTCTTCGTCCTTCGCCATGGAGCAGATCAAGTACACCACCGAATTGCCGCTCGACTACATGGTGCTCGACAAAGACAACAACTGACGCTCTTAAATCTTTGATTTAAAAGATAAGCCCGCCAAATGGCGGGCTTTTTTGACGATGCGGTGACCGTCATTTCGAACCGGATATCCCAGCCTGTTCGAACGTGGCCATGCCGCTGTGGCACAGCGCTGCCGCCTTGACGATACTGGCTGCGAGCGCCGCACCGGTTCCTTCACCAAGGCGCATTCCCATATCAAGAAGCGGCTGCTTGCCCATCTTCTCCAGAAGCTTGCGATGGCCCGGCTCGGCAGAAACATGGCCGAACAGGCAATGGTCGATGGCTTCCGGATTGGCGGCATAGAGAACAGCTGCGGCAGCGCTTGCCACAAAACCGTCGACGATGACCGGAATTTTCTCCATGCGCGCCGCCAGAATTGCACCGGCCATGGCTGCGATTTCACGACCGCCGAGACGGCTCAGCACTTCCAGCGGGTCCTGCAGGTGTGCCTGATGGAGGGCTACGGCCTGACGAACGGCGGCGAGCTTGCGCTGCAGCAGTTCACCCGTTGAGCCCGTGCCCGGCCCTACCCAGTCTTCCGCCGTACCACCGAAGAGCGCCAGCGCGATCGCTGCGGCAATCGTGGTATTACCGATACCCATTTCGCCGATGCATAGGAGATCGGTTCCACCGGCAATCGCTTCCATGCCGAAAGCCATGGTCGCGGCGCAGGTGCGCTCATCCATGGCCGGTTCTTCGGTAATGTCACCGGTTGGATGCTCCAGCGCCAGATCGAAAACCTTTAGCCCAAGATCGTTGGCAATGCAGATCTGGTTGATGGCTGCGCCACCGGCGGCGAAATTCTCGACCATCTGTGCCGTGACACTTGGCGGAAATGGCGTGATGTTCTTGGCCGTAACCCCGTGATTGCCAGCAAACACCGCGACCAGCGGGCGATTGATCTGCGGTGTGCGCTTGCCAGTCCATGCGGCAAGCCATGCCACGATGTCTTCCATGCGTCCGAGCGAACCGGCGGGCTTGGTTAGTGTAGCCTCACGCTCGCGAACGGCCCTTTCCGCTCCGAGATCAGGCCCCGGTAGATTTCGGATCAATTCTCGGAAATCGTCAAAAGGTAGGCCGCTGGCGCTCATAAGTTCAGTCCAATCAATGATGGGAGGTGTAAATTCGTTGGGCTCGTCCTATAAGCACTGACGCGAATTTTCAAATCACCTCTTTGAGTTGAAGCAACATTGAGGCGAATTATCGCGGAAATCCATTTCGGGAAACAAAGTGGAACAGTCACTTGCAGCGAAATAGTCTCATTGGCGACACGATCCGGAGTCTGGGCTTTCTAAGCCGCCTGCCGCTTCCGCAGAGATGGTTCGAGGATGGCGATGATTCGTTGCCGCGCAATGCCCGTGCCTTTCCGCTCGCGGGAGCGGTTCTGGGCCTGCTGGCAGGCGCGGTGCTTTTCATGGCCTATAAAGTGAACCTGCCACCCCTTGCCTGCGCGATGCTCGCAATTGGCGCTCTGGCGGCGATGACCGGCGCGCTCCATGAAGATGGTCTGGGCGATACTGCTGACGGTTTCTTCGGTGCTTCTTCGCCTGATCGTCGGCTGGATATCATGAAAGATTCCCGCATCGGGACTTTCGCGGCGCTGACGCTGATTGTCTTCGTCGGTTTGAAAGCGGCTCTACTGATGACAATCATCGACCGCGCAGGCGCGGGATACGCAGCACTTGCGCTGGTCGGCTGCGAGGCGACAAGCCGATCAGGCATGCTGGCATTCTGGCACGCCCTTCCTTCCGCGCGTCCCGGTGGACTGTCTGACAGTGTTGGCCAGCCACAATGGGAGACCGTAGTTTGCGGTTTCGGGATTGGGTTGGCCTTTCTTGTCTTCACGCTCATTCCAGCGGGCGGATTTCTCTCGCTCATCAATGCGCTTGTGCTGGCGACGGGTCTGCTTTTCGGCTTTGCCAGACTTTGCATCGCAAAAATCGGCGGGCAGACGGGTGACACGCTAGGCGCGGCGCAGCAGATCGGTTCGGTTGCCGTCCTCGCCGGGCTTGTCATGGCCCTTTGATGCAACCACATTGCATTCATGGACACGACAACCATCGAATCCCCGTGCATATTGGTTTGCACGATAGATACGGAAACCGGCTTCTGTCTCGGCTGTGCCCGGACGCTGGATGAAATCGCACGCTGGTCCAGCATGAGTGCAGAAGAGCGAATGGCCGTCTGGGCGCTTCTCGCCGACAGGCATGAGATTATTGTAGAAAAGAGAATTGGCTGATGGGGCGCTTTTTCTGGCTCATTATTGCGGCAGTCGCGATTGTTGTCCTGCTGCTGATGTCCAACAATGACAGCGGCTCAACGCTTGGCATGGACAATGACGTGTTTGCCCGCGCAGCCTATCTGGGCATTTGGGGCGTCGTGCTTGCCGCTGGCTTGCTCGGCTCCGGCATCAAGCTGACCGACTTCGCGCGCAATATGGCCATGTGGGCCGTAATTATCCTCGGTCTCGTCGCTGGCTACCAGTATCGTTATGAGCTGCAGGATGTCGCGAGCCGGGTCACGGCCGGGCTAATCCCCGGCAGTCCTATTTCAGGCCGCAATGCCGATGGTGCCCTGACTGTCACGCTTGCAAAGGCTGCAAACGGTCATTTCGAGGTCAACGGGCGCGTAAACGGCGAACGCGTTCACTTTCTGGTCGATACCGGCGCATCTTCGGTCGTCCTGTCCCAACAAGATGCAGAGCGCGCGGGCATAGACACGGCCTCGCTCAACTATTCGGTTCCGATCATGACGGCCAACGGCACGGCAAGTGCAGCAGTCATCAACATTGCCACATTGCAGATTGGCGATATCGAGCGCCAGAATGTGCGCGCCATGGTGACGAAGGAAGGCCTGATGACCGGCAGCCTACTCGGCATGAACTTCCTTCAAACCCTCGGCGGGTTCACTGTCCGCGGCGACCAGCTTATTCTGATTGATTAGACTGCATCCCGAAAAGTGTGAAACGGTTTTCGGATAAGATGCGCGTCAAAACAAATACTGAGAGCGCCGATCTGATCCAATCAGATCGAAACGTATTCTAAGCAGCTTCTGCTGCCGCTTCAGTCACGACGGCATAGGCCTGACGCAGCACGTCGCTGTTTGCGCCCGGCTTGGTGGCGTCTGTCGAAAGGATTTGCCGCCAGCGCCGCGCGCCCGGCTGTCCGGTAAAAAGCCCGACCATATGGCGGCTCACATGCGAAAGCCTGCCGCCTGTCGCGATATGGCGATCAGTGTAAGCGCACATGTCATCGATGATATCAGCGATCGAGGTATCTGCCTGATCGCCGCCATAAAGGCGCGCATCCACCTCCGCCAAAATCTCGGGGTTATGGTAAGCGGCGCGACCGAGCATCACCGCATCGACCGTCTGCAAGTGCTGCTCTGCTTCGTCCAGTGTATTGATCCCCCCGTTGATGCCGACGAAAACATCACCAAGCCGCGCCTTGAGGCGATAGACGCGATCATAGTCGAGTGGTGGAATCTCGCGGTTTTCCTTCGGCGACAATCCCTTCAGCCAGGCCTTGCGGGCATGGACCCAAAGCGCATCAGCGCCAGCGTCAAGCGTCAGATCGGTCAAAGTGTCGAGCGCAACTTCCACATCCTGATCGTCAACGCCAATACGGCATTTGACCGTAACGGGCACGGAAACAGCCTCTTTCATGGCCGAAACGCAACGCGCCACCACATCCGGGGTCTGCATGAGGCAGGCTCCGAATGTACCGGACTGCACACGATCCGACGGGCAACCGACATTGAGATTGATTTCATCATAGCCGTAATCGGCGCCGATCTTCGCAGCTTCTTTCAGCTTCACCGGATCGGAACCGCCCAGCTGCAGCGCCACAGGATGTTCAGCGGTGTCGAAACCCAGCAACCGATCACGTGGGCCGTGAATGATGGCATCCGCCACGACCATTTCAGTATAGAGCAATGCCTGCTTCGAAAAGAGCCTGTGAAAGTAGCGGCAATGTCTGTCCGACCAGTCAATCATGGGCGCAACAGCAAAGCGCACATCCGGATAGTTGCGTTTTTTTGATTTTATTTCAGTCATTTATACAACAATCCTGAGAATGCGATTCAGTCGCAATCGGCGCTTTCGGCATTTATTTGAATTCGGAAGGGTGCCAAAAGCCACAATTGATCGAAATGATCAAGTTTCACCAATACTGCAGTCGCTCCTCAATATAATGAGCCGAAGCGAATTTTCATACCCGATGTGGGGACTCTGGCTGCTCCAAAGACTGTCTTCTCACCCAATAAACATTATGATCAATCACAGAAGCATTCTCCCGATTCTCATCCGCGTAGTTAAAGGACATTCAGCGTGACCTCCTTTTCCCCTTTCGGCAAATCATTCGATGCGTTTCTTTTCGACATGGACGGCACGATATTGAGTTCCATTGAAGCGACCGAACGTGTGTGGAGCGAATGGGCGATACGTCATGGCATCGATCCGGTCACATTCCTGCCGACGATCCACGGTGTTCGGGCCGTCGAAACCGTCCGTCGCCTCGCTCTGCCGGGCGTGGACCCGATCCGCGAGGCGGAGATATTGTTTCAGGCCGAAATGGCGGATCTGGACGGTATCGCACCTATCGACGGCGCGTATGACTTTCTCAGTTCATTGCCGCAAGACCGTTGGGCAATCGTTACCTCGGCGCCACTTGAACTTGCTACCCGCCGCGTCGCCGCAGCAGGACTGCCGATGCCAAAGACCATCGTTTCCGCCGAAGATGTAGAGCGTGGCAAGCCGAGCCCCGAATGTTTCCAGCTTGGCGCGAAACGACTTGGTTTCGATCCGCACAATTGCCTTGTGTTCGAGGATGCGCCAGCCGGTATCGTTGCCGGAGAAACTGCCGGTGCGAGCGTTGTCGTGGTCACCGCAACGCATCCGCACTCCCCAAAGACATCCCATCTGAGCATTGAAAGCTATCGCTCTCTGCGGCTCGATATTCTGGATGATGGCAGACTGGTGCTCGAACCGACCACGCCCATCTCGGTGGGTTAGAGCATAATCCGACCGGAGTGAAACGAGGATCGATAAGATTATGCTTGAAATAGAAATATTTAGAGCGTCGGTCTGATCCAATCAGATCGATGCTCTAAATAACCCGCCGTCCCTCTCGCCAGACGGTGCGGATGATCGGAACGTGATCGGCAATCTGCACACGAACCAGATCAGCCCGTTTGCCGGCAACAATCTCGCCGCGATCATCCAGCCCTACCGCTTTGGCGGGGTTGGCGGAAACCAGACGAATGGCTTGCGGCAGCGAGATATTCTCGACGACATCAGCTAGAAAAAAAGCCGACTGCATCATGCTGGCCGGGATATAATCCGACGATATGATATCGAGATGCCCGGCTTCGACCAGCTCGCGCGCAGACACATTTCCCGAATGCGAACCGCCGCGTACGACATTCGGCGCTCCCATAAGCACCGACATTCCGGAATCTTTTGACGCTTTCGCAGCTGTGTGTGTCGTGGGAAATTCCGCGACGCGTATTCCCTGTGCCTGTGCTTCCGCGACATGCTCTGTCGTCGCGTCATCGTGGCTCGCCAGAATAACCCCGCGCTGGTGGCACAATTCGGCAATCGCCTTGCGTGTCGGCGCGGAATATTGCTGGGACTGCCCGATACGCCGCTCGCAATAGAGCCGGAATTCTTCTTCCGAGAATTTCAGCTTGCGAATAAAATATGTCTTGTAGGTTTCGATATCCGTGAACTGACGCTGCCCCGGCGCGTGATCCATCAGCGACACCAGCCTGACCAGCGCCTGATTGCCAAACTGTTCGAAGGCAGGAAGGCAGTCGGGTGCGGAAACCTCGCAACGCAAATGCAGGAAATGGTCGGCGCGCAAACGGCCCGCATCGCGGCCTTCGGCAATTGCCGACGATAGCTTGCGCATATCGTCGATACCCGTTTCGGCGTCGTCATCAAAGCCAATGCGCAATGCGTCGAAAACGGTGGTAATCCCTGAGGCGGCAATCTGGGCATCATGCGCCTGTACGGCGGCAATAGGGTTCCAGCGCACCTTTGGGCGCGGAGCATAGTGTCCTTCGAGATGATCTGTGTGCAGTTCCACCAGTCCCGGCGTCAGGAAGTCGCCTTCCATATCGTCGCCGACACTGGAGGTGCCGGTAGAGATATCGGCGATCTTGCCGTCGACGAGCTTCAGCGAACCGAGAACGACATCGTCGGAGAGCACGATACGGGCGTTGCGCAGAACCGTTTCATTTCCCATTGCTTACGGCCTCCCAACCGCTCGTGAGGCCCGAGCAGACGCAACCTTACCACCGGTCAGAGGATGCAGCGAATGAATCTCGAAAGGAGCCCCTTTCTCAGGTTCCACGAACAGAGCGAGATTCGCAACCTCTACGGCGTCGTCCAGCAGCGGCGTAAAGAATTCGTCCAGCGTCCGCTCCACGCGGGCGCGGTCTTTCTCCTCAACCGGGCCGGTCAGGGTCATGTGAAAGCGGAACTCCTCGAACACATAAGGATAGCCCCAGCGTTCGATGTTGTGCCGCTGTGTCTCGCTGAGACGCTCCGGCCGCCGCTTTGCAATTTCCGCCTCAGTGAGCGGTGCGCGAAACCGGTCGAAGGCAACGACAACATCATTGGCGAGCTGGTTCAGCTCAGCAACCGGCTCTTCCGGCACGAGCGCGAAGAACGGGCCAATTGCATGCAGCTTCAAACGGGGAATGACGACCGGTGACGCCGACGATGCGAAATGCATCAATGCGGAAAGCAGGTCATTTTCAGTATGCTCTTCATCCAGACGGAACGGCGCTTTCATGGTCGCATGAAAACCATAACGGCGCGGCTCTTCGGTCAGCTGGGCGATTTCAGCGGTCGCGAGCGAGCGAATCGCAGGCATTTTGACCGGCTCCCCGCTGAACGCATTGCGCCCGAGCCAGTTTGCGGCAACCTTCAAAAGCGCATCATTGGATGGCGGCGTGAAATAAATCGCATAACGCATGTCAAATCCTTGGCTGAGGTTCGCTACACGGCGTCAGCGGAACTCCAAAATATCAGGTAATGCATCGTGCTTTTGAAAAGCTATCCCGATTTTGAGGGCGATGCAGTCGGGGGATGCTTACACAATGAATGTGGCAAGTCGATAAAGGCTGGATGACTACCGACAAACCAATTTTACATAGCGGCAAATTAGTATAGGCGTTAGCCCCATTGGAAGTGAGGAGACTGACATGGGCGGATTTGCGTCTATCGGCGAATGCATGATCGAGCTTTCAGGCAATGAAGGCGATCAATGGCGCATGGGTTTTGCGGGTGATACGCTGAACACCGCCTGGTACATGCGGGCACTGATGGAGAAATCCTACCCTGTCGAATATGTGACCGCTTTCGGCGAAGACAGCTTCTCCCAGAAGCAGCGCGTATTCCTGACATCAAATGGAATCGGAATCGCCCATAGCCCCATTATTGACGGGCTTCATCCCGGTCTTTACGCAATCACGCTCAACGGCGCCGAGCGTTCCTTCACCTATTGGCGGAGCGACGCCGCGGCACGGCGTCTCGCCAGCGACCGCGAAGCCCTGGAAAAAAGCCTGACCGGCCGCGACATCATCTATTTTTCGGGCATTTCAATCGCCATCATCCTGCCCGAGCATCGCGACACGTTTTTCGATGTCTTGCGGAAGTGCCGCACCGCCGGCTCACGAATCGCATTCGATCCGAATTTCCGCCACCAGCTCTGGCCTGACCGGAAAGTTGCGCAGGAGATCATCAGCGAAGCGATGCGCATTGCGGATATTGCCCTACCCACATTTCCCGATGAACAAGCGCTCTTTGGCGACAAGGATGCCAGCGCCTGTGCAGATCGCCTTGCCGCACTCGGCGTGAAAGAGATCGTCGTCAAGGACGGCACCGAACCGGCTCTGGTCGTCTCCGGCGATGAAAGAGTGTCGGTACCATCCGTTATGGCGCAAGCCGTGGACACCACCGGCGCTGGCGACAGCTTCAACGGTGCTTATCTTGCTGCGCGATTAAACGGGCTCGCGCCGGTGGATGCAGCCCGCAAGGCGCATCTGGTTGCAGCGCGTGTCGTCGAGATACGCGGCGCGCTCGCTCCGATGGAAACCGCACGCGCCGCTTTTGCTGATTGATTACTTTTCGCGTGAAAAGCTGAAATGGCTGGTCTGGGCGTAAATCTCGCCCGGACGCAATATTGCCTGCGGGAAATACGGATATTCCAGCGATCCCGGCCATATCTGCGGCTCAAGACAGAAACCCGCGTGTTTTCCGTAAGGCTTGCCCATCAGGCCGATGCAATCATTGGCCATGGTGTTGCCTGCATAGAACTGAACGCCCGGTTCTGTCGTTGAGATATCGAGACGAATACCGGAACGAGCGCCCTTGACCGACGCGCATGGGCGCAATGGACCCCGCGCTGCGGTCAGGCAGAAATTGCTGTCGTACTGGACCTGACTGCCATTCTCCTCAAAGCGAATCGGACGGAACTCCCGGAAATCGAAAGGCGTTCCTTTGACCGGCAGAACGCGTCCGTCCGGAATGAGAGCATCATCGACCGGCATATAGGCGTCGGCTCCGATCTTGAGCTGATGATCGAGGATATCGCCCTCGCCGCCATCATCGAGATTGAAGTAGCTGTGATGCAGCAGGTTGCAGACGGTCGGCTTGTCGGTCACCGCTTCCAGCCGCACGATGAGCGTCCCATCCCCGGTGAGCATATAGGTGCAGCTGACATTCAGGTTGCCGGGAAACCCCATCTCGCCATCGGTTGCCACCGTCGCAAGCGTCACGAAATCCGGACCGTTTCCGGTTATCTTCCAGACGCGATTGCCGAGCCCCTTGCTGCCGCCGTGCAGGTTGTGGCGGCCCTGAAAATTCGGGTCTACCTCGTAAGTCGTTCCGTCCAGATCAAACCGGGCATTGCGGATACGATTGGCCGAACGACCCGCAATCGCACCCAGATGCGGTGAATGGGCCGGATAATCGGCAAAGTCGCGATAGCCGATCACCAGCGGAGCCGCATGGCCCTCCATGCGCAGATCCTGAATGGCTGCGCCCCAATTGATGATCCTGGCCGTCAGCGGGCCATTGGAGATCGTGAGCCGGTGAACCGCCTGCCCGTCCGGTGCATATCCAAAGATTTCCGAATTCACTTTTGCCCGCCTGTCAATGATGCAGCGATGAGATGCTCATGAAGCCGCATCATCGTGCAGTACGCAAGACACATCGTGATCAAATAATGATTTTGAACCAATCTTGATTGAATGCATGAACAAGTAGTTTTCACACTATTTTCTTCTGAAGAACCAATGATATCCTGAGCTATAAATTACTGTTTTTTATCGATAAATACTAAATTAGAGGCTTTTTCAATGAAATCGAATTTCCAGAAAGTCATGCCTTATATTTTTAGTGAAGAAGGCGGATATGCAGACAATCCCGCTGATCCCGGCGGCGCAACCAATATGGGTATCACCATCGCAACCCTGTCCGCATGGGACGGACATCAGGCATCGCCCGAAGACGTAAAGGAAATGATGCCAGCAACTGCCACGCAAATCTATCAGGTGCAATTCTGGAACAAGATCGACGGAGACAACCTGCCTTCGGGTCTCGACTACGCCCTGTTCGACTTTTCGGTCAATTCAGGTCCCGCACGCGCGGCAAGGATGCTGCAAGGTATTCTGGGCTTGCCCGAAGATGGAATAATTGGAGCCCAGACGGTTGCGGCCGCCAATATGCGATCTACCGACGAGGTCATCAATGCTTTGTGCGATGCACGCGCATCCTGGCTGGAAGGATTGTCTACAGCCTCAACCTTCGGCAAAGGCTGGCTCGCCCGTGTCGAACGGGTGCGTTCGCGCGCGCTGGCGCTCGCTGCCAACGCGCCCATCATCCATGCCGCAGGACCGACGAATGATATCTCACCCAAGGCCCGTCAGGGCGATATGGCCGTCACATCTGTTTTGAAGCACCCGGAAGCTTTGGGGACAATGGGGAGCGTGGCATCAGGCCTCGTGGCAATTGCATCGGGGAATGGCCCGGTGCAATACGCACTGGCAATTGTGATGATCGCCTGTGCTGCGGTTGGTCTTTGGTATTTTGTGCGGCGCGTCAGAAACGAACCCTAGCCCAGTTGTAATAACTCAGTTTTGAGAATATTTCCAAAATTAGAGTTTGTCTTTATGTTGCGCTTCGTATGTTGCGCGCCTTATATGCGGTTTTGAAAGCTCGGTGACTATGAAAGTAATATGACTTTCCCTGTCACCGGAAAAACGCTAGACACGCGCAAACAGTCAGATGCGTGCCAACTGTGGCACCGCCATGAATAAAGGAATCGAAACTTGTCCTCTACTTTTGACAAAGTCGCCGACATCATCGCCGAAACCAGTGAAATCGACCGTGACACCATCACGCCAGATAGCCACACCATCGACGATCTGGGCATCGACAGCCTCGACTTCCTCGACATCGTCTTCGCCATCGACAAGGCTTTCGGCATCAAGATTCCGCTTGAGCAGTGGACCCAGGAAGTGAACGAAGGCAAGGTTCCGACCGAAGAATATTTCGTTCTCAAGAACCTCTGCGCAAAAATCGATGAGCTGGTTGCAGCCAAAAAAGGCTGATCCGGCACATAATATGGCGGTATTGAGGGGTGAACAGAAATGTTCGCCCTGATTCCGTTTCTGGTAGCGCGAATTTTTCGCGTGTCAGAGCAGTCTCAGCATCGACGGACAAACGGGACCCATGCAGAACAATAAAGTCGTCATCACAGGTATCGGCATCATCTCCTCGCTCGGCGAAGGGGTCGATGTGCATTGGAACGCTTTCTCGAAGGCTGGCACTGAGCCGCGCCTCGAAAAGGAAGCCTTTGCGCCTTACACTGTTCATCCATTGGGTGAAGTGGACTGGAGCCTGCAGATTCCAAAGCGTGGCGATCAGCGCCAGATGGAAACCTGGCAGCGCCTTGGCACCTATGCCGCAGGGCTTGCTCTGCAGGATGCTGGCATGAAGGACGACGAAGCGCTTTGCGCGACCATGGATATGGTCGTGGGTGCCGGTGGCGGCGAACGCGACATCACCGTCGATATGCAGATTCTGGATGAAGGCCGCACCCGCAACGATCGCGGCGTCATGCTGAACGAGAAACTCTCGACCGAACTGCGCCCGACCCTGTTTCTGGCGCAGCTTTCCAACCTGCTCGCAGGCAATATTTCGATCGTCCACAAGGTGACCGGTTCTTCGCGTACCTTCATGGGCGAAGAAGGTTCCGGCCTTTCGGCTATCGAAACCGCAGCGGCGCGCATTCGCACGGGTCAGAGCACCCATGCGCTGGTTGGCGGTTCCTACAATGCCGAACATTTCGACATGATTCTCGGTCACGAGCTTGGCGGACTGCTCAAGCATGATGGTTGGGCGCCGCTCTGGCAGCGTGACGGTTCGGCTGGCGGCGGCATGATTTCCGGTTCCGGCGGCGTGTTCCTTGTTCTGGAAAGCGCTGACCACGCAGCCAAGCGCGGCGCACGCGCCTATGCGGAAGTTGCCGGCATCGAAAGTGCACAGATCCGGCGCGACAATGCCGATCTTACGAACACCATCCGTGAACTCATCCTCGCAGCCAATGACGGCAAGGACCCCTCCTATGTTGTTTCCGCTGCTTCCGGCGCCCATGAAGCGACCGGCGCGGAGAAAACCGCATTGGACGCTCTGTCAGCCACTTATCGCGGCATATCCGGCCTGACCGGTCATTTGCGCGAAGCGCAGTTCCCGCTGGCGCTGGCACTTGCGGCCATATCCGTCTGGAAAGGCGAGGCTTTTGCACCGCTGGATGCATCCGAAAAGGATGCCAGTGGCCCAATCAGCGAAGCAATTGTCACCGCAGTCGGAGCGACTCGTGCCGAAGGCGCAGCAAAGCTGGTGAGAGTATAAGATGACGAAATATACAGACCATCTCGGCCGTCCCATTGTCGCCATCACCGGCGCAGGTGTGGTTTCCTCGCTCGGTCAGGGCAAGGAAGACAATTGGGCTGCATTGACCGGCGGAAAATCGGGTATCCATGCCATCACCCGCTTTCCAACCGACAACCTCAATACACGCTTCTCCGGAACTGTCGATTTCCTGGCCGAAAGCGATGTGGGCGCATCGGCGCTCTCCGAAGCGCTGGCCCGGCTCGCAGGTGAGGAAGCCCTTGCCCAGTCCGGTCTTTCGTCTACCGATTTCGGCGGTCCGCTTTTTCTGGCGGCTCCTCCGGTCGAACTGGACTGGAAAAGCCGGTTCGCACTTGATGCGACCGTGAAGAATGAAGGTCCGGCAAGCTATCAGCTCCTGCTGGAAGCATGCCGCCGCGCCCGTCAGAATGACCTCTTCAATACGACCCAGTTCGGCTATATCGCTGAACGCCTGTCGGAAGCTTTTGGCACGCGCGGCCTGCCGATCACGCTTTCGACCGCATGTGCCTCGGGTGCGACTGCGATCCAGCTTGGTGTCGAAGCCATCCGTCGTGGCGAAAGTGATCGGGTTCTTTCCATCGGAACTGACGGCTCCGTCTCTGCCGAAGCCCTGATCCGCTTTTCGCTGCTTTCGGCCCTTTCCACCCAGAACGACAAGCCGGAAAAGGCTTCCAAGCCCTTCTCCAAGGACCGCGACGGCTTTGCCATGTCGGAAGGTTCCGGCGCGCTGGTGATGGAATCACTCGAAAGCGCTGTTGCACGCGGCGCCAAGGTTCTGGGCATTCTGGCCGGTTGCGGCGAAAAGGCCGATGATTTCCACCGCACCCGTTCCAAGCCGGACGCTTCACCTGCCATTGGCACGGTGCGCGCCGCATTGGCCGATGCCGGTCTGACCGAAGAGCAGATTTCTTACATCAACGCCCACGGCACCTCGACGCCGGAAAACGACAAGATGGAATATCTGGCGCTTTCGTCGGTCTTCGGTGAACGTCTTGGCTCCATTCCGGTTTCCTCCAACAAGTCGATGATCGGCCATACACTGACCGCTGCGGGTGCTATCGAGGCCGTCTTCTCGCTGCTGACGATCCAGACGGGCACCCTGCCCCCGACCATCAATTATGACAATCCGGACCCGGCTATTCCGCTTGATGTCGTGCCGAATGTGAAGCGTCAGGCGGAGGTTTCTGCCGTGCTTTCCAACTCGTTCGGTTTCGGCGGACAGAATACGAGCCTTGTTTTGGCGGCAAATCCGAATTAATCGGTCCGGCAAATACGAATTTTCCCATGATCCCGGACGGTTCGCCGTTTCCGGGATTATGTCTTGAAAAGGATTACTTCATGCGCGCCTTGCAGCTTCTCGATGATCGCCGCCTTGAAATTACAGATATCGCACCGCCGCCTGCCCCCGGCATTGGCGAGGTAACCGTGAAGATCAAGGCCGTTGCGCTCAACCACATCGACGTGTGGGGCTGGCGCGGCATGGCGTTTGCCAAGCGCAAGATGCCGCTGGTTATCGGTGCGGAAGCTTCAGGCGTCGTGGATGCTGTCGGCCCCGGCGTTTCCAATCTCCTGCCCGGTCAGCTCGTCTCGATCTATGGCGCGCGCACCTGCGGACTTTGCCGCGCCTGCCGCGAAGGTCGTGACAATCTGTGCGAACATGTCGGCGGTGTACACGGTTTCCATCTCGACGGCTTTGCCTGCGAGGCTGTGAACCTGCCTGCCCGCCTGCTCGTTCCGGCACCTCCCGGTGTGGACGCCATAGGTGCCGCCGTCGCACCTGTAACCTTCGGTACGGTCGAGCATATGCTGTTCGACAATGCCAAGCTTGAGCCCGGCGAAACCGTTCTCGTACAGGCTGGCGGTTCCGGCATCGGTTCAGCCGCGATCCAGCTTGCCAAGAAGATGGGCTGCACCGTCATCACCACAGTCGGTTCCGACGACAAGATCGAGAAGGCCAAGGCGCTTGGCGCAGATCACGTCATCAACTATCGCGAAGACCGCTTCGAGGGCGTGGTGCGCAAGCTCACCAAAAAGAAGGGCGTCGATGTCGTCTTTGAACATGTCGGCGCAGACACCTGGGCCGGTTCCATGCTCTGCATGAAGCGCGGCGCGCGTCTCGTCACCTGCGGTTCGACCTCGGGCGTCTCAACAAACATGAACCTGATGCAGCTTTTCCAGCAGCAGCTCAAGATTCTGGGTTCCTTCGGTTGCCGTATGGAAAACATGGCCGACGCCATGCAGAAAATGGCGCGTGGCATCGTGCATCCGGTCATCGACACCGTGGTCGGCTTCAACGATATCGACACGGCGCTGAAGCGCATGGAAGGCCGCGACGTCTTCGGCAAGATCATTCTCGAGATCGACTGAGTCGCCCACGTCCATGATGTTCAAGCTGAAACTTCTGCTCTTCCGCTGGACCCGCAAGCTGAAGCAGTTCAACTACTGGCTCTGGGCGCAGGCCGTCTTTCTGCTGCTTGGCCTGCTGCGCCTTTTCCCGGCGAAGGCAGCGATAAGCTTTTCGGCGAAAGCAGCCCGCTTCATTGGGCCGCTGACGCCGCGCCACAAGGTTGCCACCGATAATCTGCGTCAGGCTTATCCTGAGAAAAGCGACGCCGAAATCGAGGAAATCGCCCGCGAAATGTGGGATTCGATGGCGCGCCTTTTCGCGGAATATATCTTCCTCGACGCTATCTTCGATTTTGATCCCTATGCCACGACACCGGGACTGGTCGAAGTGGAAGGCATTCCGATTTTCGAACGCCTGCGCGACGAAAAGAAGCCGCATATCTTCTTCACCGCCCATACCGGTAATTTCGAGCTTCTGCCGATCTGCGCCGCCACCTTCGGCCTGAACGTTACGGCGCTCTTCCGCCCGCCAAACAATCCCTATATCGCCAACAAGGTTCTGAAGGCCCGTCGCACCAATATGGGCCATCTGGTGCCGTCGAAAGCCGGGGCTGCGTGGTCGCTTGCGCATATCCTCGATGAAGGCGGCAATGTCGGTATGCTGGTGGACCAGAAATTCCGCCGCGGTGTGCCTTCCACCTTCTTCAATCGTCCGGTGAAGACCAATCCACTACTGGCCAAGCTTGCGCGGCAATATGATTGCGACGTCTATCCGGCACGCTGTATCCGCCTTCCCGGCGGGCGTTATCGTCTCGAACTCTATGAGCGCATGGAATTGCCGCGCGACGACAAGGGCGAGATCGATGTTGCCGCAACCGCACAGCTGTTGAACGATACCGTCGAAACATGGGTACGCGAATATCCCGGCCAGTGGATGTGGTTCCACAAGCGCTGGGGATAGGATTCCTGCCCCTCATGTGCTAGGGGCTGGCCAAAGTTACGGAGATCACATATGCGCCCCATCGCCATCGCCCCGTCCATCCTTTCCGCCGACTTCGCCCGTCTTGGCGAAGAAGTCGACGCCGTGCTGGAAGCCGGTGCCGACTGGGTGCATATCGACGTCATGGATGGGCATTTTGTGCCGAACATCACTTTCGGCCCGCAGGTGGTGAAGGCGATCCGCCCGCGTACCAAGGCATTCTTCGATGCGCATCTGATGATTGCGCCCTGCGACCCGTATCTGGCCCCGTTTGCCGATGCTGGATGCGATCTCATAACAATTCACGCCGAAGCCGGTCCGCACACGCACCGTTCGCTGCAGTCGATCCGCGCTCTCGGTAAAAAGGCCGGTCTGGCGCTCAACCCCGCAACGCCCGTCGAGGCGCTGACGAACGTTATCGAAGATGTCGATCTCGTCCTCGTCATGACCGTCAATCCCGGTTTTGGCGGCCAGAAGTTCATCACGCCGATGCTCGACAAGATCAAGCGCGTCCGCGAAATGGTTGGCGACCGCCCTATCGATATCGAAGTTGACGGCGGTATTACACCGGAAACCGCAGGCTCGGTCGTTGCAGCAGGCGCCAACATTCTCGTGGCCGGTTCTGCCGTTTACAAGGGCAACTCCGTCGAGAGCTACCGCGCCAATATCCAGGCGATCCGCACCGCTGCCGAGGCCGCACGTAATCACTAAACTCCGTCCGTCTATTCCATTCTATAGGATGCACCCATGATCCCGCGCTATTCCCGGCCTGAAATGGTCGCCATCTGGTCGCCCGAAACGAAGTTCCGCATCTGGTTCGAGATCGAAGCCTATGCCTGCGAGGCACTGGCGCAACTCGGCGTCATCCCGAAGGAAGCGGCCAAGACCATCTGGGAAAAGGGTAGCGTGGCGAAGTTCGACGTCGCCCGTATCGACGAGATCGAGGCCGTCACGAAACATGACGTCATTGCATTCCTGACCCATCTGGCCGAATTCATCGGTCCGGACAGCCGCTTTGTGCATCAGGGCATGACTTCTTCGGACGTGCTCGACACCACGCTCAACGTCCAGCTCGTACGCGCTGCCGATCTGCTGCTTGCCGACATGGACCGCGTTCTGGAAGCTCTGAAGAAGCGTGCTTTTGAACACAAGGACACGGTCCGCATCGGCCGCAGCCACGGCATCCATGCCGAACCGACGACCATGGGCCTCACCTTTGCGCGTTTCTATGCCGAAATGGCACGTGGCCGTGCCCGCCTCGTTGCGGCGCGCGCGGAAATCGCAACAGGCGCTATTTCCGGTGCCGTCGGCACATTCGCCAATATCGACCCGCGTGTGGAAGAATATGTCTGCGCCAAGCTCGGCCTCGAGGCAGAGCCGGTTTCGACGCAGGTGATCCCGCGTGACCGCCATGCAATGTTCTTTGCAACGCTCGGCGTCATCGCCTCTTCGATGGAAAACATCGCCATCGAAATCCGCCACATGCAGCGCACGGAAGTTTTGGAAGCGGAAGAATTCTTCTCGCCGGGCCAGAAGGGTTCGTCGGCCATGCCGCACAAGCGCAACCCGGTTCTGACCGAAAACCTGACCGGCCTTGCCCGTCTGGTTCGCATGTCGGTAACGCCTGCAATGGAAAACGTGGCTCTCTGGCACGAACGCGATATTTCGCATTCGAGCGTCGAACGTGCGATTGGCCCGGACACCACCATCACGCTCGACTTCGCGCTCAACCGTCTGGCTGGCGTGATCGAAAAGCTGGTCATCTACCCCGACAACATGCTGAAAAACATGAACAAGTTCCGCGGTCTGGTGCATTCGCAGCGCGTGCTGCTGGCGCTGACACAGGCTGGCGTATCACGCGAAGACGCCTATCGTCTCGTGCAGCGCAACGCCATGAAGGTCTGGGAACAGGGTGCCGACTTCCTCGAAGAACTGCTCTCCGACGCGGAAGTACGCGCGGCCCTTTCCGAAGAACAGATCCGCGAAAAGTTCGATCTCGGCTACCACACCAAGCATGTAGATACGATTTTCAAGCGCGTCTTCGGTTGAAGTGGCGCTGCCCACCCCTCCCTCACCCTGAGGAGTCGTTGAAAACGGCGTCTCGAAGGGCTGAGGGAAACACTCCGCCTGCCCTCGTCCTTCGAGGCTTCGCTTCGCTCCGCACCTCAGGATGAGGGAGGAAGCACGAAAACAGGAACAAGTCCCATGTTTATGAAAACATGGGGCTTTTTTACATTCTGAAGACCGGCTGGTTACGCCTTGGTCTTGATCGTATTGACCACGTTGCCCCATGGATCCACGAAGGTGCTGTTGTTACCGCCACGCGTGTCTTCCAGCTCAACCCAGCCTAGGCCGGTCCGATCTTCGTCACGCTTGCCCGCACCGGCACTCTGCCAGGCATTGGCAGCGATATGGTGATGGTAGCGCCCGGTGGACATGAACACAGCCCGGTCACCATAGGTTTGAACGGTTTCGAGGCCGAGTTCATTGTGCCAGAAGGTTTCGGCTTCATGGGCATTGCCGACGCGCAGATGAACGTGACCAACCACGGTGTTTTGCGGTGCGCCGTCCCATTCTCCGCCCTCGCGCTTGATGACATCGAGCAGATTGCTGACATCGAGCGGATCGGTGCTCATGGCAACACGGTCGCCATTCCATTGCCACTCATTATTCGGACGATCTGAATAGATTTCGATACCGTTGCCCTCGGGATCGGTCAGATAGATGGCTTCGCTTACCTTGTGATCCGATGCACCGCTGACCGGCAATTGCTTGTCGATGGCGCGGCGCGACCAGCGCGCAAGGTCGCCACGTGTCGGCAGCAGGAATGCGGTGTGATACAGACCGGCGCTGCGCGGATCGTCCGGCCTGGCCGCCGAAAACTGTTCAATTTCCATCAGTTCGCGGTCGCCGGCGCCGAGTACAATCGACGCGCCGCGAGGCGTCATCTCACGCAAGCCGACGACATCGCGATAATATTCAGCCAATGTTTCGGCATCGCGCGCCTTCAGGCCAACGCGAGCCACACGCATTGGCGTAGTCATTGCGAATGGAAGCGGAGCAACCGTACGTTCGGTTTCGACTGCGGTTGCTCTCAAATGCTGTGTCATGTCGCCCTCCTTCGACGGCATTTCTGCGCGAACAGGAAGAATATTGGCCATGACAGCAGCCCCGGCAGCGCCGAGGATATTACGTCTGCTGATTGTCATGCCAGTCTCTCCGTCGTGTTTCAAATCTTGCCTAAACATCACCATTTGGGACATGTTTCACAAGATCACGATCAGCGAACAGGCTGTTCATCATTCGCATGCCTTCTTTACCAAGCATACAACAAGCACGGCTTGAAGAAGTTACAAAGCCTCTCTAAATGGGAAGCCATGAAAGTCAAAGACGCAGATATCCTCATCATCCCCGGCTATACCAATTCCGGCCCCGACCACTGGCAGACCCGTTGGGAGAGCAAACTCTCGACGGCGCGGCGCGTCGAGCAGGCCGAGTGGACCAAACCTGTTCGCGAAGACTGGATTGGTGAAGTGGTAAAGGCCGCCAATGCGGCGACCAGGCCGATTGTTCTCGTCGCGCATTCGCTCGGCGTTGCAACTGCAGTTCATGCCTTGCCGCATTTTCAGCACAAGGTGGCTGGAGCCTTTTTCGTGGCGCCTCCGGATGTTTCCAACGACAAGATCCGCCCCAAGCATCTGATGACGTTCGGCCCCTACCCGCGTGAACGTCTGCCATTCCCCACGATCACCGTGGTTAGCCGTAACGATCCCTTCTCCAGCTTTGAAGCTGCCGAAGATGTCGTGAAGGACTGGGGTGCAATGCTGATCGACGCTGGCGAATCCGGGCATATCAACTCGGAATCCGGTCATGGACCGTGGCCAGAAGGCTCGATGGTGTTCGCCGAGTTCATGACGCAACTACAGACGCCCAAGCATCACTGATGTTTATTCATACAGCATGAAAAAGGCGGGTCATTAGCCCGCCTTTTCTTGTTGAATATCTTGCAATGGAATTAGTCGCGAACCGCTTTGGTCAGCGTTTCTGCTGCGAGCCGGATATAACCGCCATCATTGCTGAGTGTCAGGAAGCGGAAACCAAGCGGAATGTAGCGACGCGCAAACTCCGGTGACGGTGAATAAATACCGGCAATCTTTCCTGCCGCAGCGGCCTTGCGGGCAATATTGCCGATAGGTTCCACAATCGCATCCGAATTCGGATTTGCCTCACGCCCGTTGCTCCACGCAATGGAGAAATCCGCAGGGCCGACGAAAACGCCGTCGATGCCGCGAACATCCAGAATGGCATCCAGCGCATCGTAGGCATCGCGCGTTTCTATCATCGCGAAGGCAAGCGTATCGTGATTTGCGGTAGTCAGATAATCGTTGGAACCCGGTGCGCCGTAATCCGCATTGGCCCGGAACACGCCCCATGAGCGTTCGCCCACCGGGGGATATTTCATGGCGGCTGCAAACCTGCGGGCATCCTCGACGGAATTGATCATCGGAGCGATGACCGCCTGCGCACCAAAATCCAGCGCACGGCTTGCCATGTCGAAGCGTCCGACAGGAACGCGCACGACCGGCGGCTTGCCAGCGTTCAGGATAAGGCCGAGAGAGCGAAGAACACTCGCCTCGTCGTGGCCGCCATGCTGCATGTCCAGCGTTACAGCATCGAAGGCGCTATGGGCGAGAATTTCGACCGTCAGGGGTTCGGGAAGGGAGGACCATGCAGAAAGCACTGTTTCCCCGGCGCGGAGGCGCGAAGACAACGACATTCGAATTTCCTTCATTTCAAAAGGATCAGGGCGGAAGTGCTATCTATCATTCCGCCCCGAACCATCCATCAATCCTGCTTTACCTGGCGGATTGCCTCTTCAAGGAAAGCAAACATCTTCTCACGAATAACTTCGTCTGCAACGCTTACACTTGCCGCATCGAAGTCGGCGCGCACCTTGCGGAAAACATCCTCATCACCAGATTCTTCAAAGTCGGCGGCAACGACTTCCTTGGCATAGGCTTCGGCATCCGCATCCTTCTTGCCAAGCTGGTCTGCGGCCCAGAGTCCCAGAAGCTTGTTGCGGCGTGCCTCCGCCTTGAAGCGCAGTTCCGCATCAAGCGCGAATTTCTTTTCAAAAGCGTCGCGGCGATCATCCATGCCAGTGGTCATTCATAAAGCTCCCAGACTTACAAGTTAGAAGAGATCGTCATCCGTTCTCTTGCCTAAAGCTGGCAAGGGGAGCAAGATTATACAAGAGCTAAAGACTACTTTCTTGCGACTCATGCATAAACTTGCATCAGAAACAGCGAAAACGGGGGAACGGGCACAAAGCAGGATTGTTAAAAGCCCACAATTGCTATAGGTAGCCCGCGAGAATAGCGGCTTAGAGCCGATCACCATAAATATGGAAATCCGAGAAAAGCCATGAACCGTCGCCGCCGTATTTACGAGGGCAAGGCCAAGATTCTTTATGAAGGCCCTGAACCCGGTACGCTCGTCCAATTTTTCAAAGATGATGCAACCGCTTTCAATGCAAAGAAGCATGAAGTCATCGACGGAAAAGGCGTGCTGAACAACCGCATTTCCGAGCATATTTTCACCCAGCTTAACCGCATTGGCATTCCAACGCACTTCATCCGCCGCCTCAACATGCGTGAGCAGCTGATCAAGGAAGTGGAAATCATTCCGCTTGAAGTGGTTGTGCGCAATGTCGCCGCCGGTTCTCTGGCAAAGCGCCTTGGCCTTGAAGAAGGCACCGTGCTGCCGCGCTCGATCATCGAGTTCTATTACAAGGCCGACGCACTCGACGACCCGATGGTCACCGAAGAGCATATCACGGCTTTCGGCTGGGCAAGCCCGCCGGAAATCGACGACATCATGGCGCTCGCCATTCGCGTCAACGACTTCCTGACCGGCCTGTTCCTCGGCATCGGCATCCAGCTTGTCGATTTCAAGATGGAATGCGGTCGCTTGTGGGAAGGCGACATGATGCGCATCGTCGTCGCCGACGAAATTTCTCCGGACTCTGCGCGTCTTTGGGATATCACCACCAATGACAAGCTCGACAAGGACCGTTTCCGCCGCGACATGGGCGGACTGGTTGAGGCCTATCAGGAAGTGGCTCGCCGTCTCGGCATCATGAACGAGAACGACACGCCGCGCCCGGCTGGCCCTACGCTTGTGAAGTAAAATGATCCGCCCAGCCCGGAAGGGCACGATCCCGGAAAGTCGACACGGTTTTCGGGATCATGCCAGATTAAGCCTTCCGGGCTGTTTCATTCGTTCTAAAATTGCAGGAACTACAGAGTGATCAAGGCACGCGTCACCGTTACACTGAAAAACGGCGTTCTCGACCCGCAGGGCAAGGCAATCGTCGGCGCGCTCGGCAGCCTCGGTTTTGACGGCGTCAACTCGGCCCGTCAGGGCAAGGTTTTCGACCTCGAACTGAATGGCTCCGACAAGAGCAAGGCCGAAGCCGACCTGAAGGCCATGTGCGAAAAGCTGCTCGCCAACACGGTGATCGAAGACTATTCCATCGCCATCGGCTGACCAGGCAAAGGACAGAGACGCTCATGAAATCCGCAGTCATTCTCCTTCCCGGTCTCAATCGCGATCGCGACATGATCGCAGCACTCACCAAGATCACCGGACAGGCACCGGTGACCGTCTGGCAGACCGATACGAGCATTCCCGACGATGTGGACCTGATCCTGATTCCGGGCGGCTTTTCCTACGGTGACTATCTGCGCTGCGGTGCGATTGCAGCCCGTATGCCGGTGATGCAGGCCGTTCGCGAGAAGGCCGATAAGGGCGTCATGGTCATGGGTGTCTGCAACGGTTTCCAGATCCTCGTCGAAGCCGGGCTTCTGCCGGGCGCATTGATGCGCAATGCTTCGCTGAAGTTCGTCTGCCGCGAAGTAAAGCTCGAAGTAACCAACGCCAACACGTCGTTCACGCGCGGCTACAAGCCGGGCCAGATCATCCGCTGCCCGGTCGCGCATCATGACGGCAATTATTTCGCCGATGCCGAAACGCTGAAGCGTCTCGAAGGCGAAGGCCAGGTTGTGTTCCGCTATGCCGAAGGCACCAATCCGAACGGATCGGTCAACGACATTGCCGGTATCGTCAACGCACGCGGCAATGTGCTCGGCATGATGCCGCATCCGGAAAACCTGATCGAATCCGCGCATGGCGGTGATGACGGTCGGGCGCTCTTCGCTGGCGCGCTGGGCCTCGCTGCATAAGCTGGCACACAGATAAACGGAAAAGGCGGCTCGATTGAAGCCGCCTTTTTTATTGCGCCTGCTCTGACGCCTCAGCTGCAAAACTGCACTGGCAAAGCGTCTATTTTCGTGGCAGCTTGACTTCGGGAGGGTCCTGATCAGGAGGAATCGTCGGGATCGCCCCATATTTGTTTCATGCGCTATCCAGGCAGGAGCGTTCACACTTTTGCTGGAAATGCCTCGCACATTTTAGCGATAACGAATCAGGGGAACTTCATTCATGCAGCTTTATTCCAGACCTCTTTCCCCTTACTCGGCCTTTGTCCGCGGGGTTCTTTACCTGAAGGACCTGTCGTTCAAGCCGATGAACATGCCCTACCCGTTTCCAGCCGATTTCGGCAATATCACACCGCTCCGCCGCGTTCCCGTGCTGATTACCAGTTCCGGAGAAACGCTGTACGAAGGGACGGTGATCGCCGAATATCTCGAGGATCATTTTCCGGAAATATCCGTGCTGCCCGGAACGCCGCGCGAGCGCGCACTTATTCGCCTCCTTGCCCGCGTGACGGAACTGGACGTGCTTGGACCCGCGATGAAGCTTTTCATCCTTTTGAGCAAGCCCGAGCGCGACAATGCAAGCATCGAACGCCTGTTCGAAAAGATGCATACCGGCCTGAAAGTGGTCGAAAGCCGTCTCTCGGACAAAGCCTATGCCACCGGAGACGAACCGACCCTTGCAGATTGCTGGCTGTTGCCGGTGCGTTTTCTGATGGAACCATTGAAGAAACTCTCGGGCAGAGCGGATTTGCTGGACGAGTTCCCGAAGTTTGATGCATATGCCGCCAAGGCAAAACAGCATCCGGTTTTTGAGCGCATCTGGAACGAGATGGATGACGGACTGAAAGCTTTCATGCCGCAACTAGTGGATTGAATTTGACGTTTGAATGCCGACTGAATGAGATGCTGTTTCAAACGTCAAATTCGAAAAATCCACTAGATACATAAAGTTGCTAGTGGTCTTTGCGATTCCGACATTTGCTCGGCGCCTGTATCAGAGGGACGCAAATGTCGGAATCAGACCACTAGCCTGACACTGTTTACCCCCACCTCTCATGCGTGCCTTTTTGAAGGCACGCACTATCGGAGCCCCTCCTTGAAGACCAAGACTTTCGCTCTTCTGGCCCTCCCGGCCATTGCATTGCTTGCAGCCTGCACTTCCAGCAAGCCCACGGGGCCCATCGCCGTCGACGCCAGCAAGGCGGCACTGCCAACCATGGAGCGCATCGCGCTGGCAGCAAATAGCTGCTGGTTCAAATCCAAGGACAAGGATTTCCGCGGTTACTCACTCGCGCCGGAACTGAATTCCTTCACCGGACGTCCGCGCATTCTGGTCGTGCCCGCCCGTAATCCGGCATTACGTCCGCTGCTCGTCGTGCAGGCGCAAGGCAATCCTGCACGCGTCGAGGCTTTCGGTCCCATGATGCAGGAAAGCCATGGCGGCAGGATCGCCGCCGACGTCAACCGCTGGGCTTCAGGCCAGAGCGGTTGCCAGTAATCAAGCTGTCGCGGAAAGCTGCTTTCCGCGACATACTTCAACGCAAGTGAAAACGCACCTTACGCGCTTCGCGCTCTGCTTCGTCGCGCTGTAGTCCGATATCGCGCAACTGATCGTCGGTCAGTTCGCCGAGGGCGATCCGACTGCGCCGCAGCATCATTCGATAAGACATCCAATTCAGAGCCCTTCCAGCAAAAGTGCGAAGCGTCTGCGCAGGGAAATCAGTCCGCTGGACTGATTTCTTTTCCAGCTTCGATGCGTCGGACAATGCGTAAGAACAAAAAGAGACAACGCGCCGTACATATCCGATCTGCGGTTGGGACGCCGCCATCAGATTGACCTGCAAAGCTTTTGGCAAATCCGTAATGCCATCAGCCACGGGCACAGGAAGAATTGTATCTATTGTCTCGGTCTGCGGTCTAAAGTAAAACATTGGCTCGGTCCATTTCATTGCCAGTTGGGCCAGTTGGGAGCTGGGAAGCAGTCGAGACAAACCTTGTGTTTAGCTCGATGTCTGCATTGTCACCAAGTAGCGACGAATTGACTCTACAATTGACTTGGCAATAGGTACAATTTATAAGTTGTCACCATGACAAATTGGATTCCAGACCTTGCCGGTAAATCCGGTCCATTTTACCTGCAGCTTGCCGATGCCATCGAAGAAGCCATCGGGAATGGTGGATTGCCAGCGGGTATCAAACTTCCGCCACAGCGCAATCTCGCATTCGACTTGAAGGTGACAATCGGCACAATCGGTCGTGCCTATGCGCTGGCCCATGAACGCGGTCTCGTGACGGGCGAAGTCGGTCGAGGAACTTACGTTCTGGGCGAAGAACCGGCAGACAACGCGCTGACCGCCTCTGGCATTGCCGGTACAAAGCCTGCCGATGTCCCTTCTGGGAAAATACGTTTCGACACGACTGCGGCGCCGGATGTCGGCCAGCATGAAGTTCTGGCCAAAATCAATGCCGACATTCATCGGGATTTTCCGCAGGATATTGCGAGCTATTCGCGCTATTTTCCGCAGCACTGGCTGGAAGCCGGACAAAAATGGCTTTCGCGAGCCGACTGGCGACCAGATCTTGACAGCATTGTCGTTACCAATGGGGCGCAGGCTGCGAGCATCGCCATCATCACGGCCTTCACGAATCCGGGCGATCGCATCCTGTTCGAAAATCTGACCTATGCGCAGATCAGCCGCTCCGTGCGCCTTCTCGGGCGCCGTACCATTCAGGCCGGTCTGGATGAATACGGTCTGATCCCGGAAGAATTCGAACGAGCCTGCCGCCAGCAGCATCCGACCCTCGCCTTTTTGATGCCGACGCTGCACAATCCTACCCTGTCCGTCATGCCGGAAGAACGCCGTCGTGCAATCGCCGACATCGCAAGGCGTTACAATGTCTGGCTTATCGAAGACGATATCTATGGCATCATGTGCGACAGCCAGATTCCACCCTTGGCAAGCTTTGCACCTGAACGCACATTCGTCGTCTCCGGTCTGTCAAAGGCCGTTGCCGCAGGCATACGCAGCGGATGGGTCGCCTGCCCTGTGCATTGCGCCCAACGCGTGAAGGTAACGCACAAGATGGTCACAGGCGGCGCAGCATTCCTGCTCGCTGAAACCGGCGCTCAGCTGGTGTTGTCCGGCGAGGCAGACGCCATTCACAGCAAATGCCGCGAAGAAACGGGCATTCGCGAAAAGATGGCGCGAGAAATCTTCGACGGTTTCGATTTCGTATCCCGTCCGACAGTTCCATTTCTGTGGATGGGACTGCCCGAGCCGTGGCTTTCGGGCACGTTCAAGGCCGCCGCGTATGAAAGCGGAATCCTGATCGACGACGAAGATGAGTTCAAGGCCGGACGTGTCGATCAGATTTATCACAGGGTCCGCGTTGCCTTCTCGTCTCCGGCTGATCGCAGTGTCGTCGAAAACAGTTTTCTGACGCTCCGTCGCCTGCTTGAAAACGAACAGGCAGGATATGAAGGAAGCGTCTGACCGCGTGCGCTTGCGTGCGATTATTATGGATATTCGATGAAGGGCTGGAAAAGCGGTATTTTCCTGTCGCACTTCGTGAAAACATAGGTTAAAGAGGCGCCTTGAAACCTTAGGCGACCGTCCCTTAGGCACAGGGCGTCGGACGCCGCAGCCTGCGACGGGGTTCCCCATTTCCATGACTATTTCCAATATGCGAGACATCACGCCGGAATTGATCGAAGCGCATGGTCTTAAGCCGGACGAGTATCAGCGCATTCTTGATCTGATCGGACGCGAGCCCACCTTCACAGAGCTCGGGATTTTCTCGGCGATGTGGAACGAGCATTGCTCCTACAAGTCCTCCAAGAAATGGCTTCGCACGCTTCCGACAACCGGACCGCGCGTTATTCAGGGCCCTGGCGAAAACGCAGGCGTGGTGGACATCGGCGATGGCGATTGCGTCGTCTTCAAGATGGAAAGCCACAACCATCCGTCCTACATCGAGCCCTATCAGGGTGCAGCGACCGGCGTTGGCGGCATTTTGCGCGACGTGTTCACCATGGGCGCGCGTCCCGTTGCGGCAATGAATGCGCTCCGCTTTGGCGAACCGGATCATCCGAAGACCCGCCATCTGGTATCCGGCGTCGTGTCGGGCGTCGGCGGCTATGGCAATGCCTTCGGCGTGCCGACCGTTGGTGGCGAAGTGAACTTCGACAAGCGCTATAACGGCAATATCCTCGTCAATGCCTTTGCTGCCGGTCTTGCCAGGCATGATGGCATCTTCCTGTCGGAAGCCAAGGGCGTCGGCCTGCCGGTTGTCTATCTGGGTGCCAAGACGGGCCGCGACGGTGTCGGCGGCGCGACCATGGCATCGGCTGAATTCGACGAGTCGATTGAAGAAAAGCGTCCGACCGTTCAGGTCGGCGATCCATTTACCGAAAAGTGCCTGCTCGAAGCCTGCCTTGAGCTGATGGCCTCCGGCGCGGTTATCGCCATTCAGGATATGGGTGCGGCTGGCCTCACCTGTTCGGCTGTCGAAATGGGCGCCAAGGGTGACCTCGGTATCGAACTCATTCTCGATCATGTTCCGGTGCGCGAAGAGAACATGACCGCCTATGAAATGATGCTGTCGGAAAGCCAGGAGCGCATGCTCATGGTTCTGAAGCCGGAAAAGGAAGCGGAAGCGCAGGCGATCTTCCGCAAATGGGGTCTCGACTTCGCCATCGTTGGCAAGACGACTGACGATCTTCGTTTCCGCGTCATTCATCAGGGCGAAGAAGTCGCCAACCTGCCGATCAAGGATCTGGGCGACGAAGCGCCGGAATATGATCGTCCGTGGATGGAGCCAGGCAAGCACGCGCCGCTTCCCGCGAGCAATGTGCCGCAAGTGGAAGATTACTCCACTGCCCTTCTCAAGCTGATTGGCTCGCCTGATCTTTCATCCCGTCGCTGGGTCTATGAACAGTACGATACACTCATTCAGGGCAACTCGTTGCAGGTTCCGGGCGGCGATGCCGGTGTGATCCGCGTTGAGGGCCATGACACCAAGGCTCTCGCCTTCTCATCCGACGTGACCCCGCGCTATTGCGAAGCCGATCCATTCGAGGGTGGCAAGCAGGCCGTGGCCGAATGCTGGCGCAACATCACAGCGACTGGCGCTGAGCCGCTGGCATCGACCGACAACCTGAACTTCGGCAATCCTGAAAAGCCGGAAATCATGGGCCAGCTCGTCAAGGCCATCGAAGGCATCGGTGAAGCCTGCCGTGCGCTCGATTTCCCGATCGTTTCGGGCAATGTCTCGCTCTATAACGAAACCAACGGTCAGGCCATTCTGCCAACGCCGACCATTGCCGGCGTTGGCCTCATCCCGGACTGGACACAAACCGCCAAGATCGGTGGCATGCAGGATGGTGACACGCTGGTTCTGCTTGGTGGCGATGGCACACATCTTGGCCAATCGGTTTACCTGCGCGATCTGTTCGACCGTGCCGATGGCCCCGCCCCGACAGTCGATCTGGCACTTGAAAAGCGTAACGGCGAGTTCGTCCGCTCGGCCATCCGCAACGGCCAGGTTACGGCCTGCCATGACCTCTCCGATGGCGGTCTGGCGATTGCCGTCGCGGAAATGGCGATCAAGTCCGGTAAGGGTGCAGAGCTCGATGCCGGTGACGGTCTGCCGCACGCAGTTCTTTTCGGTGAAGATCAGGCGCGCTATGTCGTCGCGGCTACGGCGGAAATGGCAAAGCTCATTGCCCTCAATGCTGAAGGCGCAGGCGTTCCGTTCCGCGTGCTCGGCACGGTTGGCGGCGACAGCCTGAAGATCGGCAACGTCGTCGATGTCAGCGTTGCCGATCTGACTGACGCCTTTGAAGGCTGGTTCCCGGGCTTCATGAGTGGCGAACCGGTCAGCGATAACTGACCTGGTTTCACATCGTTGATATCTTTTACCGCCCGGATGGAAAGCCTGTCCGGGCGGTTTGCTTGTCGGCTATTTAAGCGTTAGACAGATGTTAGTTGACGTTCCACGATGGTGCGTTACGATTCGATAAAATGAGAAGAATAAGCCGGAAACGGCGGGAGATTTTGCATGGCTATGGACGCACATGAGATCGAAAAACTGATACGCGAGGGGATTCCCGACGCAAAGGTGACGATCCGCGACCTTGCCGGAGACGGAGACCATTATGCCGCCGAGGTTGTCGCTGAAAGTTTCCGTGGCAAGTCCCGCGTGCAGCAGCACCAGATGGTCTATGATGCGCTGAAGGGTAATATGGGCGGTGTGCTGCATGCACTCGCCCTGCAGACCAGCGTACCGGAATAACGGAAGGCCGTTCTGGGGGAGCCCCATTTCGAGGAGCAAATCCTGCTGCGGCAAGATGCAGCTCCCCTTGATACGGATTTCTTGAGCATTTGACTTGCATTCGCCCCAACGGGGTGGTTACCAGCATTCAAATGACTATATTGGGGAAGACCTCCCTGTTTGCGTCGAAATTTGCCTCGACGTATTTGTTTAGCGCATAATCCTGTCCGAAAGGTCAGGCGACTTTTCGGACAGGATTATGCTTGGAAAGGACCGCAAATGACCGGCATCAACGATTTCATCGCGAATGAAGTGAAGACCAACGACGTCGTGCTTTTCATGAAGGGCACGCCGGGTTTCCCGCAGTGCGGTTTCTCCGGTCAGGTCGTTCAGATCCTCGACTATCTCGGTGTGGAATATAAGGGCGTCAACGTTCTGTCCTCGGACGAACTGCGCCAGGGCATCAAGGAATATTCGAGCTGGCCAACCATTCCTCAGCTTTATGTAAAGGGCGAATTCGTCGGCGGCTGCGATATCATACGCGAAATGTTCCAATCGAGCGAGTTGCAGGCACTTTTTACCGATAAGGGTATTGCCACAAAGGCAGCTTGAGGATTAATTGCCGGTTATACGGCTTCAGCCTCACCTTTTTCCAAAGGCGCCGTTCTACGGCGCCTTTTGCATTTGCTAGAGCGGTTCCAGTTAAAACGGAGTCACTGGAACCGCTCTAAGTATTTTTCCGTCGCATTATCCTACGCAAAACCGCTTCGCACTTTTGCTGGAAATGCTCTAGATGCTGCAACGACAGATTTTCATCTGTCTGCTTCTGCTTTCTAAATTTTGTCTTTCGTATCGTGTCTCGCGACGCGATGCGCCACTTTGCCAAGGAATGCCAGTCATGCCGCTCGACATCAAGAACGGTTCGTCGGACCAGAAGACTTCCATGCGTGGACGCGGCGAATTCATCGCGCTCATCGCGGCGATCATGGCCATCAATGCGCTGGCGGTCGACATCATGCTGCCCGGCCTGCCGCAGATCGGTGCAAGCCTCGGCGTTCAGTCGGAAAACCACGTCCAGTTCGTCATCACTGCCTATCTGCTCGGGTTTGGCGTTTCGCAGCTCTTCTATGGCCCCTTGAGCGACCGCTTCGGCCGCAGGCTGCCGCTGTTCGCCGGGCTCGTCATTTACATTCTGGCAGCTCTGGGAGCGGCCATCGTCACCGATTTCACGACGCTTATCATCCTGCGTGTATTGCAGGGGCTTGGCGCTGCTGCCACGCGCGTGATCGCCGTATCCGTCGTTCGCGACAAGTTCGCCGGGCGTCAGATGGCCGAGGTCATGTCACTCGTCATGATGGTTTTCATGATCCTGCCCGTCGTTGCGCCCGCAACCGGCCAGCTCATCATGCTTTTCGGCGAATGGCACCTGATCTTTCTGTCGATGGCCTTCATGGCATTTGTCATCGGTATCTGGGCGTTTCTTCGCCTGCCCGAAACCCTGCCTGCTACCAACCGGCGCCCGCTGACGGTCAAGAGCGTGATTGGCGGTTTCGGCATCGTTCTTTCGAACCGCGTTGCCCTGTTTTATATGCTCGGCACCTCGTTCATTCTCGGCGCGCTGTTCGGATATATCAACTCGGCTCAGCAGATTTTCGTCGACATCTACAAGCTCGGCGCCTTGTTCCCACTGGCTTTCGCTGCCGTCGCCATGACGCTGGCGCTCGCCTCGTTCATGAACTCGCGCCTGGTCGGTCGTTACGGTATGCGGCGAATTTCCCAGACCATGTTGCTGGTCTTCACCAGCTTCAGCCTTTTGTGGATGGTACTTTCGGTCACGATGGAAGGCCCTGTTCCCTTCCCGATCCTGATGGCGATCTACATGACCATCATGTTCTCGTTCAGCCTCGTGACCGCCAATTTCAACGCACTGGCGATGGAGCCTCTCGGCGAAGTAGCCGGAACAGCCTCGTCCGTTCTGGGTTTTGCTCAAACGGTGATCGGTGCAGCATTGGGCGCGATTATCGGTCAGGCCTTTGACGGCACCACAACGCCGGTTGCAACCGGCTATTGCGTGCTCGGATTCGTCGCGCTCGGCTGCGTTTTGATAGCCGAACGCGGACGGTTGTTCAGGGTGCAAAACCCGCCCGCAGAACACGTGATCTGATCGATTTCGCGATGCCAAAACAATGAAGGCCCGCCGATGTAGCGGGCCTTTCGTATTGGATAATACTCTGACGGTTTTATTCTTCCCAGAGCGCCGCCTGAATGGACTGCCAGCTATCCTTGCTCGGCGCGGCCAGAATGCCGCCGCCGGTATGTGACGGCAGATAATCGCTTCCATCCCAGCGCGCGAGATAGCCACCGGCTTCCTGATGGATCAGCGCACCGGGCAGATGATCCCACGGCATCAGCTTGTTGTAGACCACGAAATGCGCGCCGCCGGTGGCGAGGATGCGATATTCGTGCGCTGCACAGCGATAGCCGATCTGGGACAGAAATTTCGTATGATTACGCGCCAGACGCGACCGTGTCGGCTCAGCCGTGTACTGCCAGGAAATCGAACCGGTCATCTGGTTGATAGAAGTCGGTTCGGCAACGCCGACCTTGCTCACATCTCCATTGGCGTGGCGGATGTAGCTTCCGCCTCCCTTTGAAGCCATGATCCAGTCATTACCGACGGGGTCATGAATGATACCGGCAACGGTTTCGCCTTTTGACACCACCGCAAGCATGACACCAAAGAGCGGAACACCAGATGCAAAGTTGAAAGTGCCATCGACCGGATCGATTGTGAAGGCAAGCTCCGCATCATCGAGGCCGGTCAGCAAAGCCGGATTGTCCGAGCAGGCTTCCTCACCGACGATCACCGCATCGGCAAAGCGTTCCTTGAGCTTGGCAGTGATGAACCGTTCAGCATTCACATCCGCTTCCGTCACCAGATCGGCGGGTGACGTCTTCTGCCGGATATCACCGACGTCCAGCCTGCGAAACCGGGGCATGATTTCCTGACGGGCCGCATCTGCCAGCAAATCGGCCAGCCAGTCCATCTGTCCTTCGTCAAACCGCATGGTCACCCTCTCCCTCGCCATTCAGCATCAGTCCTGCAAAATCGAACAGTTTGCGATCCAGCAAATGGCTCGGACGCACATTCGTCATGGCGCGGATCATCGTGTCCTTGCGCCCCGGCATACGCTTTTCGATGTCGGTCAGCATGGCTTTCATCGCATTGCGCTGCAGCCCTTCCTGACTGCCGCACAGGTCGCATGGAATGATCGGAAACTGCATGGCCGTCGCAAATTTCTCCAGATCGTCCTCCGCCGCATAAGCCAGCGGACGGAACACCATCAGGTCTCCTTCGTCGTTCAACAGCTTCGGCGGCATCGCAGCCAGACGCCCGCCGTGAAACAGGTTCATGAAGAAGGTTTCGAGAATATCTTCCCGGTGATGGCCAAGAACGATCGCCGAACAGCCCTCTTCACGCGCAATGCGATAGAGATTCCCCCGGCGCAAACGCGAGCAGAGCGAGCAATAGGTGCTGGTTTCAGGCAGCTTATCGGTCACAATCGAATAGGTATCCTGATATTCGATACGGTGTTCGATTTCATAACGATTGAGGAAATCCGGCAGAATGTGCTTGGGAAAGTTCGGCTGCCCCTGATCCAGATTGACCGCCAGCAGCTCAACCGGCAGCAGGCCGCGCCATTTGAGATCGAGCAGCAGCGCAAGCAGGCCATAGGAATCCTTGCCACCCGAAAGGCAGACCATCCAGCGCTCGTCGGGCTTCACCATCGAGAAATCCTCGATAGCCTGCCGCGTCAGACGCAAAAGACGTTTGCGCAGCTTGTTGAACTCGACCGTGGTCGGCACATCGCGGAATAGCGGATGACAGCCGTCGCTGCCCGCGTCTTCTGCAATATCTGGATCGAAAGCGTTCATGGTGCTTCCCGGAAAAACGATTGAAGATGTTGAAGGCTTAATAGCGAAAACTGGCTGTCGGGAAAACCGTCAAACAAGATTTCTTTATGATTGCGTGCATCAGCACACATCGACCACCGTTTGCCAGCAAAAATGTATGAGTGTTTGCAGCTGCCTTTTGCTCTAGAACTCATGCAGGCATTCACGGATGAGATATCTATGGCTCAGTATGTTGGTTCTATAAGTGTTCTTCGGCGAAAGCCGCACATCATCGCGCTCCGAAAACTGTCCTTACTGTTATTCATTGGAGCATTGTTGTCGGCCTGCGCCACATATCATTCCGACCGGCAGATTGACGATACGCTCGGCCCTCCCGGCCCCATCGCCAAAGTGCCGGGATAAAAGCAAAGAAAAAGCCGCGCTGCAGTACAGCGCGGCTTTTCGAATTCGGCATATATCCAGCGCGCCAGAGCGCGCCTGGAATTAACGCGAATAGAATTCGACGACCAGGTTCGGTTCCATCTGGACAGCGTAAGGCACATCCGTCAGGGTCGGAACGCGGGAGTACGTCGCAACCAGCTTGTTGTGGTCTACTTCGATGTAATCCGGAACATCACGTTCTGCGAGCTGAACAGCTTCGAGAACGATAACCAGCTGCTTCGACTTTTCGCGAACTTCAACAACGTCACCGGTCTTCAGGCGGTAGGACTGAACGTTGACGCGGCGACCATTCACATTCACGTGGCCGTGATTGATGAACTGGCGGGCAGCAAAGATCGTCGGAACGAACTTGGCGCGATACACAACTGCGTCAAGACGCGATTCCAGCAGACCGATCAGGTTTTCACCGGTGTCGCCCTTGCGGCGAGCGGCTTCTTCGTAGGTCTTGCGGAACTGCTTTTCGGAGATATCGCCGTAGAAGCCCTTGAGCTTCTGCTTTGCGCGGAGCTGTACACCGAAGTCCGACAGCTTGCCCTTGCGGCGCTGGCCGTGCTGGCCCGGGCCATATTCACGGCGGTTTACAGGGGACTTCGGACGGCCCCAGATGTTTTCGCCAAGACGGCGATCAATTTTGTACTTAGCGGATTCGCGCTTGCTCATCGCATTTCCTTCAAAAGGTTATAGCGCCCGGAGGCGCTGGAGGAAACGCGCCCTCCTCTGCCCTCCGTTTGAGAGGACTGACAGGATGAAGCGCGCGAGCGCAATCTTCATCCACGGGACACGTCAAATGAAACGCCGGTGCGAGAACGCGCCAGCGATGGGCGGCTTTTAGTCATGCAGCTGTTATCTTGTCAAGCTCAAGCAGTCGAAAAAGCCTGAAAAACCGGACCGCTGAGGGTGTTTCCTACCATTTGCTACGACCTGCCATCAAGCGTGAAGGAACGCCATCGCCTGTTTCATCATTAGTCATGACGGATCCGCAATTCATGAGGCATCAATGGCTTTGTCTTTTTTCCTGCCCGGCAAGGGTGCATTCACCGCTCTGATTGCCTTGGGCCTTGTTGCGATGCCGTGTTTTTTAGGCATCGATTCCGATCAAGCACAGGCGCAAACTTTCATCGAACGCATCCTGAAACAGGACGCCCAAAAGGCAAAACAGCATCGCAAACGCCCGGCGGTAAAGCGCAGCCAAAAGAAACCGGCTTCGAAACAGCAAACGGCAACGCAATCTGAAAGCGCTCCGGCAAAAGCCGAAACCAAACCTGCTCCCATGATACCCGTTCCGACGCCTGCCCCTCGCCCGGAAAATACAGCAACCAAGGGGGCAGAACCGGAAACTCCACCCATTCCAACGGAAAAGCCGGAGGCAGAACCCCAAAATCAACCGCTGGCCAAGCCTGCTCCTACAACCCCGACCCAGGCAGACCCGCCAAAACCGGCTGATGATCCGAAGCCGATGGACGAAAAACTGCAAGAAACGAAACCCGCCCCCGATCAACAGCCAAAGCCGGAAAAGGACGAGCGCGTCTATCAGGTATCCTGCCCGGCGCTGATATCCGGCGATGTAGAGGGCAAGCTGCTGCCTCCGATCAAGGATGGCGAACAATGCGGCGCTCACTCTCCGTTGTCACTGACCGCCATTGGCAAGGACGCCCCTTTGAAATTTGCCAATGCCGTCACCACAAATTGCGCAATGGCAGTCACGCTGGCGCAGTGGAGCAGCGAGGTGACCAAGGCAGCCAAAGATGTTTATGGACCGGATTCGAAAATCGCTGAAATCGGCACCGGCTCGGACTACCAGTGCCGGAAGGTCAACGGCGCGTCCACAGGACGCGTTTCCGAACACGCCTTTGCCAACGCGCTCGACATCATGTCGTTCAAGTTTTCGGATGGCAGCAAGACGGAACTGGAAAGCGGCTGGAACGGCACCGACAAGGAGAAGGCTTTCTGGCGCGCCGTGCATAGCGCGAGCTGCAAGCTTTTCATGACGGTAATCGGCCCGGACGGTGATGCCGCACATCGCACCAACATGCATCTCGACCAAGGCTGCCACGGCAAATCCTGTCTTGCGCGCATCTGCCAATAAGATATCGTCGTAACCGTTGGAAATTCATAAAAAAAATCAGATTCGCGTCTGTAATCTCTATTTCATTATCGATTCAATTCCGCCGCCCGCCACCGAGCGACGGGTTTCCAGAAGGACATGGGCATGAAATCGACCAAGTTTATAATTTCTGCAATTTTAGCACTGGGCTTCACCACCGCCGCGAATGCAGATTCCGTCCCGAAAAGATCGAAGGATTTTACGGGCAACTATCAGACACTCGTGAAGGATCAGCAAGCGGCTCCACAGGTCGCGGATTGCGTTGCCAGCGCTTATGATTACGTCAAGAAAAGTAAAAAATATGATCGTCTCGGCTTCACCAAAGATGACATCTCTTCGGCAGAAACCAATGATAAGTCTGCGAAATTCAGCACCAGCGATCCACGCAAGGTTTCGGCTGTCATCTCGGTTCCCGGTGAAGCACGAACCAAAGGCGCATCAACAAAATGGGATAGCGTCACGCTGCGCTGCGGCATTACCGATGGCAAGCTGAAAGCAATCGAGCTGGCTCCGAACAAATCTGGCAAGTAACCATCTGGTCAATGCGGCGAGTGCCCGGCGGCGCTCGCCAATTCTATTCAGTGTTATTTCTTGTCATCTACGTGTTCCGGCAAGCCTTTGCGCTTTGTCTCGGCAAATTCCTCTAGTTCCTTCTCGGTCATCGATTCATACATTTCCTTCGACGCACCGAAGAGTTCGCTTTTCTTGATTTCACCGCGTTTGGCAGCAAGCGCAGCGCCAGCGGCTTTCTGTTGGGCCTGGGATTTCGCGGGCATCAGACTTCTCCTGTTTGAAAGACAAACGCAAACGGACTGAGGCCGGTTCCTTTTTATTCAATGCTTCCATCAAAACGTGAGCGGGCGTCGCGAAGAAAATCGCGGTTCCTGACGGCCCATTGCCCCAGCACGTCGATAGGCACAGCAAGAGAGTGTCCAAGTTCAGTCAGCGAATACTCCACTTCGGGCGGAGAAGTCGGGCGCACACGTCGAGACACGAGGCCATCCCGCTCCAGCGATCGTAGCGTAACGGTCAGCATGCGCTGTGAAATACCCTCAATGGTCCGTCGCAACGCATTGAAACGCATCGAGCCTTCCTGAAGATTGAAAATGACGAGAATGCTCCACGTGTCGCCAACCCGATCCAGCACTTCACGGATCGGGCAAGAACCGTCACCATCGTTCTCGAAGGCAGGTGTCGACGAAAGCAAAGGTGTTTTCCCGTCTGGGCGTGTCGGTATTGTCATCTTTTTCTCCACAAAAACCGGTTGGCAGACCGGCGTTTTCTCCATCGGTTAAGTTAGAGAGTTTTCACTGAAATACGCATCAGCCACGCGTCATAACATGCGTAAAAACAATTAGTTATAGCAGCTTCATCGTTCTGTTTCGACCGGAGCATCTCTGAACACTTGCCTTTGAAGCGGTTACTTCGGTGTATCCTGCTCATGTAAAAGTGCGTTCTTCACAAGCATGATGGCATCACATATGTAGTTATCAGAAATAACCTGATTATGAAACATACCTTAATTCGTTTGATACGAGAAGGTCGAAAAAAGGAGAATGCCATGACCAAGATCGCACTGATCGGCGCAACGGGTTTCGTAGGCGCTGCAATCCTCAAGGAAGCTGCGGCACGCGACGACGAGGTTACCGCACTCGTTCGTCATCCGGAGAAAGTCGAAAAACTGCCCGATGTGACGGCGGTAAAGGCCGACGTGTTCGATACCGACGCGCTTGCAAAGCAGCTTGCAGGGCATGACATCGTGATTTCCGCCTACAATCCGGGCTGGAGCGACAAGGACATCCGCGAAAAGCACATCAACGGCAGCCGTTCCATCACGGAAGCCACCAAAAAAGCAGGCATCAAGCGTCTTATAGCAGTCGGCGGCGCAGGTAGCCTTTCGATCAATGGTAACCAGTTGGTCGACTCGCCGGAATTCCCTGCCGAATGGAAGGAAGGCGCGCTCGGCGCCCGTCAGGCGCTCGACGACCTGCGCGGTGAGAAAGAACTGGAATGGTCATTCGTGTCACCGGCGATCATTCTTCAGCCGGGCGAACGCACCGGAAAGTATCGTCTCGGCGGCGACGAACCGGTTTTCGACGACAAGGGTGAAAGCAAGATTTCAGTTGCTGATCTGGCCGTCGCCATTCTGGATGAGGCTGAAAAGAGCCAGCACATTCGCAAGCGTTTCACAGCCGCCTACTGATGCCAATCACAAAAACGCCATGTTTTCGACAGGCGTTCGCCGCAAAATCGGTGGTGAAATACGCACAACACCACCGGTTTTTCGCGCAAAAAGACCGCAGAACGGTTCTACCGTTGCTTTGCCTTAATTGGAGCGCTCATCTTTTCCGAAAAACCGTTTCACACTTTTCGGGATGCGCTCTCACTCACACCAGTTCCACATCCACGACGCCCTGAATGGCTTTCATGGCGCTGGCGATCTGCGGACTGACGCGATAGCGATGCGGCAGCTCGATCTCGACCTCACGCTGACCGTTATCCTTGATGACGATGAGGCTCACCTGCCCGTCGCCGCGCGTGTTGAAATGCGGTGCGATATGACGAACCGCATCGGCCGAGCGCAGGTAAAGCCGCAACGCCTTCTGCATACGGCAGGCCTCATCTTCAAGCGACTGGACCGTCTGGATACGCAAGCCTATACCTTCAGGACGGTTTTCCGCCTGAACCGTGATCACCACCGACTTGCCGCTCTCCAGAAGGTCGCGATATTGCGCCAGCCCTTCGGAAAACAGCACCGCTTCGAACTGGCCGCTGGCATCGGACAATTGCACGATACCCATCTTGTTGCCGGTGCGGGTCTTGCGTTCCTGCCGAGCAGTCACGGTGCCCGCCAGACGACCGGCATTGGCGCCACGTTTCACGGCTGCGGAAAAATCTGCCCAGCTTTGAACACGCATGCGGTTCAGCACATCGCGATATTCATCAAGCGGATGGGCCGACAGATAGAAGCCGACCGCCTGGAACTCCCGATGCAGCATTTCCGATGGCAGCCAGGGAGCCGCCTGCGGCAGGATAAGCGTTTCCTTCGGAGCGCCTGACAAACCAAAAATATCAGACTGACCGCTTGCGGCATTTTCCTGCGTGCGCTGGGCAAAGCCCATGATGCGGTCCATGCCCGCACTCATGGCCGGGCGCTCACGACCGAAACAATCCATCGCACCGGCATTGATGAGACTTTCCAGCACGCGCCGGTTGACGATGCGCGGATCGACCCGCTCGCAGAAATCCTCAAGGCTTTCAAAAGGTTTCTCTGCGCGCACATCGACAATATGATCGACTGCCGCCTCGCCGACGCCCTTGATGGCGGCAAGCGAATAAAAAATCTGCTTTTCGCCAACCTCAAACGGACGGAAGGACGTCATCACCGAAGGCGGCACGACCTCAATGCCCAAACGGTTCGCCTCGCGGCGGAAATCGTTGAGCTTGTCGGTGTTCGACATATCGTAGGTCATCGACGCCGCGATGAACTCGACTGGATAGTGGGCCTTCATATAGGCCGTCTGGTAGGACACGATGGCATAGGCTGCGGCGTGCGACTTGTTGAAGCCGTAGTCAGCGAACTTGGCCAGCAGATCGAAGATCATGTTGGCCTGCGCCTTGTCGACACCGCCCTCAATCGCGCCATCCACGAAGCGGACGCGCTGCTTGTCCATTTCCTCGCGGATCTTCTTGCCCATGGCGCGACGCAAAAGGTCAGCTTCCCCGAGCGAATAGCCGGAAAGCACCTGTGCGATCTGCATCACCTGTTCCTGATAGACGATAACGCCCTGCGTTTCCTTGATCAGGTGATCGATCTTCGGGTGAATGGAGGCAATCTCCTCCTCACCGTTCTTGCGCGCATTATAAGTCGGGATGTTCTCCATCGGACCGGGACGATAAAGCGCCACAAGTGCGATGATATCTTCGATCCGGTCCGGGCGCATGCCGAGCAGCGCCTTGCGCATACCCGCACTTTCCACCTGGAACACGCCGACGGTTTCGCCGCGCGACAACATCTCATAGGTCAGTTCGTCGTCGAGCGGCACATGGGACAGATCAATCTCAACGCCCTTGCGCGCCACCAGTTTGACCGCCGTTTCAAGAACGGTCAGCGTCTTGAGACCAAGAAAATCGAACTTGACCAGTCCTGCCTGCTCGACCCATTTCATGTTAAACTGGGTGACAGGCATGTCGGAACGCGGATCGCGATACATGGGGACCAGTTCCGACAGCGGACGGTCACCGATCACGATACCGGCGGCATGGGTCGAGGCGTGGCGGTAAAGCCCTTCAAGCTTGAGCGCCATATCCAGCAGCCGTCCGACCACCGGCTCTTTCTCACGCTCCTCATTGATCTTCGGTTCTGTGTCGATGGCCTGTGCCAGTGACACTGGATTGGCCGGGTTTTGCGGCACCAGCTTGCAGAGACGATCGACCTGCCCGTAAGGCATTTCCAGAACGCGACCGACATCGCGCAGCACAGCGCGTGCCTGCAGGGTTCCGAATGTGATGATCTGGGCTACCTGATCCCGCCCGTACTTTCCCTGCACATAGCGGATCACCTCTTCACGGCGGTCCTGACAGAAGTCGATATCGAAGTCGGGCATCGAAACGCGATCCGGGTTGAGGAAGCGTTCGAAAAGCAGCGAGAACCGCAAAGGATCGACGTCGGTAATCGTCAGCGCATAGGCGACGAGCGAACCGGCACCCGAGCCACGGCCCGGCCCGACCGGAATGCCATGGGCTTTCGCCCATTTGATAAAGTCCGCAACGATCAGGAAGTAGCCCGGGAACTTCATGCGGGTGATGATGCCGATCTCGTATTCGAGACGTTCGGCATATTGCTCCGTCGTATAGCCTTCTGCGAGACCGACGGTCTCCAGGCGCATCTTCAGGCCTTCGCGGGCCTGCCGCGCCAGCTCGTCGGCTTCCTCCTGAACGGCGGCCTCCGCATCATCGGATTCGCCGGTAAACCGCGGCAGGATCGGTGCACGGGTCTGCGTGTACCAGCTGCAACGCTCTGCAATTTCGACGGTGTTGTCGAGTGCTTCCGGCAGATCGGCAAAAAGCGCAGCCATTTCCGCACGGCTTTTCATGTGATGGTCCGGCGTCAGGCGGCGGCGATCATCGTTTGAGAGAATCTGGCCTTCCGCGATGGCAAGAAGCGCATCGTGGGCCTCGAAGTCTTCTGCCTTGAGAAAGAATGCCTCATTGGTGGCTACGAGAGGCAGATCCATCTCATAGGCAAGCGCGACGGTCTTTGCTTCCAGCGCACGGTCGTAACCTGCCTGACGCTGCAATTCGACATAAAGCCGATCGCCAAATGCTTCACGCAGGAAAGCAAGCCGTGTCTCTGCCCTGTCGGGACGGTCGGCGGCAAAAGCGCGACCGATTGGTCCCAATGCGCCGCCGGAAAGAACAATGACGTCTTTCGACAATGGTGGCAGCCAGCTTGCTTCGACATGCACCGGATCACCTGCCGGTGTTTCCAGAAACGCGCGACTGACGAGCCGCACGATATTCGCATAGCCCTCTTCCGTTGCCGCCAGCAGCACAACTGGAGCGAGGTCCAGCGCGACACGGCGATTGACGCTGCGGCCATTATCATTGTGATCGCCGAAGGCTATATCGACCTGACAACCGATGATGGGTTGCAGCCCGTCTTTCGATGCCTTCTGCGCAAATTCAAGCGCACCGAACAGATTGTTGGTGTCGGTGACTGCGATAGCCGGCGCCTCGTCGGCAATCGCCTGTTTGATGATCTTGCCGAGCGGCAATGCGCCTTCCAGCAAGGAATAGGCCGAGTGTACCCGCAGGTGCACAAAACGTGGCGTCAAAGCACCGTCTTTTGCTGCATTGCCTGCTGCTGCATCACTCATTCCATCGACCCCGATCATCTGCCGAGCCGCCCGGATGGACATACATCCGGCGCTCTAAATCCACGCATCGCGCTTTCCGAAAACCGATTCAGATCTTCGGGCCGCTGCAGTAGCCGCCTGATAGCACATTGCTTGCAAGATGGGCCACACGCATGGCCCATCGCGGCTGGCGACTCTGTCGCCTGATAGCATCAGTTTCGGGGAATGATATGGCGATGTCCAGTAAGACTATCGCCACCTTGCAGCGGGTTCACAAGAACCAGCCAGAGCATCTCCAATTTTTCCGGGGTCATCGGAAATGCCCTATCGTTTTCACGCATGTCTATATCCCAAAACCGGTTCCCACTTTTGGGAGACATGCTCTATTTCCTTCAGATCGCACTCACCCAGATGGCGAAAGTTGCAATAAACAGGCTTACCGAAATGAAAGACAGAACGTCGTGGACGAGATCGGTCATGTTGGAAACTCCTCTGTGTTCACGTATGTTTATTTTTTGTTCTATTTTTGTTCCAAAGTCAACACCCGTTCTAGCCCGCCATTCATTTTAGGGTTTACGAATAGTGAATATACAACCGCAGACGCTGGCTGCGTGAGCGGGGAACGAAAGCGCCATATTCAGGCGGAGACGCACATCGCCCTTCGAGACGCCACCTGTGGCGGCTCCTGAGGATGAGGTGCTGGGAGCGCTTCCAAGACCACCCCGAACGCCAAGACACTTGTACGGGAATATGGTCCTGCAAGCCTATACCGCCCGATCAAACGCACGTCAGAACAAATGGGTGGAGCAGAGGTCCTGTTCGAGCAAACCGGAACGCGCAGGCAGCGGAACCGCACCTCGCCCTTCGAGACGCCGCCTGCGGCGGCTCCTCGGGATGAGGTGCTGCTGTGACCTGAAAGGCTTACAGATCGACGACCTTGCCGTCCTTCAGCGTGACGCGCCGGTCCATGCGGCGGGCAAGTTCGTGATTATGGGTCGCGATCAGAGCCGCAAGCCCCGACTGACGCACGAGGGCCTCAAGAGCTCCGAAGACGTAAGACGATGTCGTTGGATCGAGGTTGCCAGTCGGTTCATCTGCCAGAAGAACGAGCGGCGCGTTGGCAACGGCGCGGGCAATAGCGACGCGCTGTTGTTCACCGCCGGAAAGTTCCGACGGGCGATGCGAAGCGCGCTTGCCGATCTTCATATATTCAAGAAGCTGCTGCGCACGCTCTGCTGCGGCTTTCCTGGACAGACCGCGGATCATCTGCGGCATCATCACATTCTCCAGCGCGGAAAATTCCGGCAGAAGATGGTGGAACTGATAAACGAAACCGACGTCGTTGCGGCGCACAGCCGTGCGCTCATCATCGGACAATTTGCTGCAGGAACGCCCATCCAAGAAAACGTCTCCGTTGTCGGGACGCTCCAGCAGGCCTGCCGTGTGCAGCAATGTCGACTTGCCCGCTCCCGATGGCGCGACAAGCGCAACCATTTCCCCACGACGAAGTGTGAAATCGGCATCCTTCAGAATGACCAGTTCGCGGTCGGCTTCCTTATAGGCGCGGCCGACACGCTCCAGCCGCATGATGATTTCAGCCGCCATTTATTCGTACCTCAATGCTTCGACCGGATCGAGCTTGGCAGCGCGCCAGGCCGGGAAAATGGTGGCAATGAATGAAAGCACCAGAGCCATGACGATAACGGAGATGGTTTCACCGGGGTCCATCTTCGCAGGCAATTGGCTCAGGAAGTAAAGTTCCGGATTGAAGAGCGTGGTTCCCGAGAGCCACGAGAAGAACTCCCGCAGACGCTCGACATTGAGGCAAACGACAACGCCCAGAACGACACCGGCTACCGTGCCGGTGACGCCGATGGCGGCGCCCGTCATCAGGAATATGCGCATCACCGCGCCACGGGTGGCCCCCATGGTTCGCAGGATCGCAATATCGTGCCCCTTATCCTTCACCAGCATGATAAGGCCGGAAATGATGTTCAGCGCCGCCACGAGCACGATCAGCGTCAGGATCATGAACATGACATTGCGCTCGACTTCCAGCGCCGAGAAGAAAGTCTGATTGCGCTGGCGCCAGTCGACAAGCGAGAGCTGACGTCCCGCTGCCTCTTCCACCGGCGCGCGCATCGCATCCACCTTGTCGGGATTATCGACAAAGATTTCAAGCGATTGCACCTTGCCTTCCTGATTGAAGAAAAGCTGCGCCTCGGACAGCGGCATCATGACAATCGACGAGTCGTATTCCGACATGCCGATCTCGAAGATCGCTACAATCGGATAGGCCTTCACGCGCGGATTGACGCCGAACGGGGTCACATCGCCATCCGGCGAAATCACCCGTAGCGTATCGCCGATTGAAAGGCCGAGATTTTCGGCCATGCGGGTTCCGATGGCGACGCCGCCGCCCTGATCGAAGCCCTGAAGCGTGCCCTGGCGAATATTGCCGGAGACGAGCTTGAGCTTGTCGAGATCCTCTTCACGAAGACCGCGCACCAATGCACCCGTTCCTGCGCCGATATTCCCCTGGACGAGCGCCTGCCCTTCCACCACGGGAATGGCGAACCTGATGCCGGAAATACCGTCGATCCGCTTGATGAGATCGGCATAATCATCCAGCGGACGATCAATCGGCTGCATGATGAGATGGCCATTGATGCCGAGAATTCGCGAAAGAAGCTCGGCACGGAAACCGTTCATCACCGCCATGACGATGATGAGGGTCGCCACGCCCAGCATGATGCCGGTGAACGAAAAACCGGCAATGACCGAGATAAAAGTCTCGCGGCGGCGCGCGCGCAGATATCGCCAAGCGATCATCCGTTCGAAAGCCGAGAATGGACCTGACTTTGGAGCCTTTTGAGCTGCCTTTGCCTGATCCCCGGATTTTGCTGCCGCCGCGCTGCTCATGCTTCTGCCGTCAACAGATTGATCGCAGCTTCAACGCTCAGGCTCTGGCGTTCACCGGTCTTGCGATCCTTGATCTCGACTTCACCGGCGGCAACGCCACGCGGGCCAACGATCACCTGCGTCGGCAGGCCGATCAGGTCCATCGTGGCGAACTTTGCACCCGGACGGTCATCCGTGTCGTCCAGCAGAGGATCGACGCCTGCATTGGTCAGCGCTTCGTAGATCTTCTCGCTTACAGCGTCGCAGCCTTCGTCGCCCGGCTTCATGTTGACGATACCGGCACCGAACGGCGCGATGGATTTCGGCCAGATGATGCCCGCATCGTCGTGGAAGGCTTCAATGGCTGCCGCAACAAGGCGCGACGGACCGATGCCGTAGGAACCCATGGAAACCAGATGTTCCTTGCCATCCGGACCCTGCACTTTCGCGCCCATCGGTTCGGAATATTTCGTGCCGAAATGGAAGATGTGCCCCACTTCGATGCCACGTGCAGAGACCTGATCTTCCGGCTTCACCTTGGACCAGTCGGCCTCGTCGTGCATTTCGTCGGTTGCCGCATAAGGCGTCGTCCAGCGATTGACGATATCGGTCAGCTGCGCATCGTTGCGGAAATCGGTGTCCGCGCCCGGCACGGCCAGATCGAGATAGGCCTTGTCGCAGAAAACCTGGCTTTCGCCCGTTTCCGCCAAAATGATGAATTCGTGGCTGAGGTCGCCGCCAATCGGTCCCGTATCGGCGCGCATCGGGATGGCCTGCAGGCCAACACGTGCAAAAGTGCGCAGATAAGACACGAACATACGGTAGTAAGCCATTTTCGCGCCCTCATAATCGAGGTCGAACGAATAGGCGTCCTTCATCAGAAATTCGCGCGAACGCATGACGCCGAAACGCGGGCGCACTTCGTCGCGGAACTTCCACTGGATGTGGTAGAGATTGAGCGGCAGATCCTTGTAGGAGCGCACATAGGAGCGGAAAATGTCGGTGACCATTTCCTCATTGGTCGGACCGAAGAGCATATCGCGCTCCTGACGGTCCTGAATGCGCAGCATTTCCTTGCCATAGGCATCGTAGCGACCGCTTTCGCGCCACAGGTCTGCGGACTGGATGGTCGGCATCAGGATTTCATTGGCGCCCGCGCGGTTCTGCTCTTCACGAATGATATCGCAGACCTTGTTGAGAACCTTCAGACCGATCGGCAGCCAGGAATAGATGCCGGCCGACTGTTGACGGATCATGCCCGAGCGCAGCATCAGCCTGTGGGAGACGATTTCCGCCTCCTTGGGGTTTTCCTTCAGAATAGGCAAAAAATACCGCGACAGACGCATCGTAACCACCAATCAAGAGGGACTGCCTGAGTGCTTCAAGAATCAGGCAAAAATTAAGCATATTTGTCGGTTTCTTACCGGGTTATACACCGGTTGGAAACCCGCCTGAAAAGCTTTCGCGATAGCGGATTTCCCCATCCACAACCATGATCGCCTGTCGAAAGAACCAGAGACGCGAAATGCGGCTTCCGGATTCACATTCAAATTCAATATATTACAGATATATCACTCTCATTCGGGAAAATTTGCGAAAGAAATATGACGCCATAGAAGATTTTTCGTGACAAAAGCTGTGCAGTTCGCTATTTTTTTCAGCATAAGAGCAACAACGGAATAAAACCGTTGGTTTCACGCGGTCAAAGTCTTGGGAGGATGGATCCAGGCGCGACTTTCGCAGCCGCCAGTCAAATGGAAACGGATCGAACGCGTATTTGATTAGCAAGGCGAAAGCCTTGCTTTTTTTTTGAACTTGTAGCACCTCCATGCTTTCCGCAGTTTCCCTATTTTATAGCTTGCAATAACACATTGATTTTGTGGGATTTATCGCAGCGCCCTCTGCGCATTCAAGTATTAAATTTCACTTAAGTATAAATCGATTTATATGAAGAACATTGCTCAGGGAGCGCTATCGCTGTCACAAATGACGCCGGGTTGTGCTGTGTCGTAAATTCAATACGTTACGCCAACGAGCTCGATATCTGACGCAACCCATGGTAGGCGCGTCCACTTTTCTTTATACAAAAGAAAGGCTGCCTATAATTTAGGCAGCCTCAAAAATTCATGTCGGAACGTGAACGAATGCTCAGGTCAGATCCGGGAAGAAATGCGGGATATCATCGAGGCCGAAACCGCTGATCTGCGTCACATAATAATAGAGCAGGAAGATGAGTGTTGCGACGATGGTCGTCCGCAGAAAGGCACGACCGATGCGTGGTTTTGCCGGAGCGCTGGCCACCGTGCCCAAAGTCACTTCGTTTTCTTCAGCCTGCGTGCGCAAGCCAACAGGCAGCAGCGCGAACAGCGTCGTCCACCAGATGATGAAGTAAATCGCGATTCCTGAAACCAGAGACATGATTACACCTCTTCCAGTTCGATCAGTGTGCCGTTGAAATCCTTGGGATGCAGGAACAGAACCGGTTTGCCATGGGCGCCGGTCTTCGGCTCGCCATCTCCAAGAATACGCGCACCTTCCGCCTTGAGGCGGTCGCGAGCAGCAATTATGTCCGCAACCTCATAGCACAGATGGTGCATCCCGCCGGAAGGATTCTTTTCCAGAAACGCCGCAATCGGCGACCCCTCACCCAACGGTTCCAGCAATTCGATCTTGGTGTTGCCGACGTCGATAAAAACCACGGTTACGCCATGTTCAGGCAGTGCCTGCGGCTCGGTGACTTTCGCACCGAGCTTGCCGCGATAAAGCGCTGCCGCCGCACCGATATCCGGAACGGCAATCGCCACGTGGTTCAAGCGTTCGAGCATCAGCACCTCCCATGCCGGTCATTTTGCAATCCGTATGACTACCGTATCCTATTCACGAATACGGTCACTACCGGCTTTTTGCCCCATGCTTCATTTGCCGCAGCGCGAACGGCACGGCGCACGGACTCCCGGACAAGCTCGATATCCTTGCGGCGAACGCGCGGAATGCTGTCGATGGCCTCGATGGCTGCATCCAGCAGGATGTCTTCCAACAGATCGCCCTGTGCGTTTTCCTCCGGCACCCCGAAAGTCACAAGGTCGGGCTCATCGATGATCTTGTGTTCACGGTCCAGCAGCACCGAAACGGCGACATGACCGACATAAGCGAGCTTGCGACGCTCGACCATGCCGATTTCTTCCTCGTCACCGATCAGCTTGCCGTCCTTGTAAATCCGGCCAACCGGCGCTTCATCGATAATTTCGGCCTTGCCGGGTGCCAGACGCAGCATGTCGCCGTCACGCACCTGCGCGACCTGCTCGATGCCCTCCATCGCGCCAAGAGAACCTTGCGCGACCAGATGAGCGGCTTCGCCATGCACCGGCACCAGAATTTGCGGACGAACCCAGGAATACATGCGACGCAATTCGCTGCGCCGTGGATGGCCCGACACATGGACCAATGCATCCTCATCACCGATGATCTTGATACCGCGATCAATCAGGCGGTTCTTGATGTCGAGAATGGATTTTTCATTGCCCGGGATGGCACGCGATGAATAAATGACCGTATCGCCCACCGTCAGCGCGAGGCTGCGCATTTCGTCACGCGCCAGTTTGGCGAGTGCCGCGCGCGGTTCGCCCTGACTGCCGGTAAGGATCATCACCACGTTTTCGCGTGGAATATAGCCGTAATCCTCTTCGCTGAGATATTCCGGCAAGCCTTCCATATAGCCAAGTTCTGTGGCGACGGAGATGGCGCGCTTCATCGAACGCCCAACCACCAGCACCTGACGGCCCGCATCGCGTGCTGCTTCGGTAATCGACCGGATACGACCGACATTGGAAGAGAAAGTGGTGATGGCCACACGACCGCGCGCATTTTCAATCAACTCGCGCAGGCTCTCGCCCACCTGACGTTCCGAAGGAGACTCGCCCTCGCGCAAAGCATTGGTGGAATCGCAGATCAGCGCCAGAACGCCTGCATCACCGATAGCGCGGAAACGCGCCTCATCGATAACCGGTCCGAGCGATGGTTCCGGGTCCATCTTCCAGTCACCCGTATGCACGACCGTGCCGAGCGGTGTCGTAATAGCCAGCGAAACCGGCTCGGGAATGGAGTGGGTTACTGCGACAGCTTCAAGCTTGAAAGGCCCGACTTCGAATTTCTCGCCTGCCTTGTAGATCGTGATTGGAATTTCGGGCGCACCGTGTTCCGACTGTCGCTTGGCTTCAAGTAGACCGGCGGTGAATGGCGTCGCATAAACCGGAACCTTCAGGCGCGGCCACAGATCGAGCAAAGCACCGAAATGGTCTTCATGCGCATGGGTGATAACGATGCCGCGCAGATTGTGCTTTTCAGCCTCGAGATAGCGGATATCCGGCAGGATGAGATCAGCGCCTGGCTGTTCAGGCCCCGCAAAGCTCACCCCCATATCCACGACAAGCCATTCACGGTTATCCGCAGGACCGAAGCCATACATGGCCAAATTCATGCCGATTTCGCCTACGCCGCCAAGCGGCAGAAAGACGAGTTCAGTAGTATTGGATCGGGCCATGAAATTTCCTCTGTGATTAATCCCGCCTTGCGGCATCAACTGGACCTAAAGTTGTCCTGTTGCAACCCTAGCAAGACAAAACAAAACAATTATTTGCGAATTGTAGCAGCAGTTCCGAAATAGACATCGCCAGCCGTTACCGCAACTCGCGAGCCTTCGTCCTCGCGAATAACAAAACGGCATGCCTCATCGATTGTCTCAAAACGACCTTCGATGATACGGCCTTCAACCTGCATGGTTACATTCTGGCCAAGGCCATGCGCGCGCTGCAGCCAGCGCTTGCGAATATCGTCGAGACCGCGCCCTTCATTCCAGACGCGATAGTTGACCGACCAGGCATCCGACAAGGCTGCAAACAAAGTCTCGGCATCGCATTTGCTGCCGAGAGCCTGCAACGACGTTGCTGCATAAGGCAGGTCATCGGGAAAGGCGACCACATTGGTCCCGATACCGATGGCAACGGCGAACAAATTCTTCGCCAGAATGGACGATTCAAGCAGGATGCCGGTGAGTTTCGCGCCATTGACCAGCACGTCATTCGGCCATTTCAGGCCGATTGTCGGCGGCACGGCAGGCCCCGTCGCAGCGAATACCGCATCAAGTGCATCGGCAAGCGACAAGCCGGCAACAAAACCAAGCGTCGCAGCCGTCTTCATTTCATAGGATTCAACAAGAAGCAGCGTGGAGGCAAGATTGCCTTCCGGCGTAGACCAGGCACGGCCCCGTCTTCCGCGACCGCTTTCCTGTTTCTTCGTAACAAGCCAGAGCTTGCCCGGATCACCGCTGGCTGCCCGTTCCAGAGCAACCGCATTGGTGGAACCTACCGTCTCGAAAGTTTCGAGACGGTAGCCCTCATTTGCCGCAACAGGCGAAAGCGCAAAACTCATTTATGCTTCCGCCTTTTGCTCTCTCATTATATTCCTACGCATGTCTTCATCCTATCGTAGCGGGACCAGAAATCAGTCCAGTGAACTGATTTCCCCGCGAAGGCGGTTCCCACTTTTGGGAGACATGCTTTAGAAAAACGTCTTGGCTGCGGCTTCGGCAAATCCGCCGATCGGACCAGCAAGGAAGACGTAGAAGAGCACGAAGGCACCCGTTACGCCGAGAACGAGACGAAGCTCGCCTGCGACCGGAACGAAACCACCCGTCGGCTCATCGAACCACATGATCTTGATCATGCGCAGGTAATAGAACGCGCCCACGACCGAAGCCACGATACCGATGATGGCAAGCGGATAGAGGCCTGCTTCAACGGCGGCAAGGAAGGTGTACCACTTTCCGAAGAAACCGGCGAGCGGCGGAATTCCGGCGAGCGAGAACAGGAAGATGGTCATGATCGTTGCCAGCACCGGATTGGTGCGGGACAGACCGGCCAAGTCCTCAATGCTCTCCACATTGCCGTCCTTGGTGCGCATTGCAAGAATGAACGCGAAGGTGCCGAGCGTCATGGCAAGGTAGATTGCCATGTAGATCATCACGCCCTTCACGCCGATCACCGTTCCGGCGGCCAGACCAACGAGCGCATAGCCCATATGGCTGATCGAGGAATAAGCCATCAGGCGCTTGATGTTACGCTGGCCGATGGCGGCAAACGCACCGAGGACCATCGAGGCAAGCGCGATGAAAATCACGACCTGCTGCCAGTCATGGGTGACCGGAGCAAAGGCTTCGGAGACGACGCGAATGATGAGCGCCATGGCAGCCATCTTCGGGGCGGCGGCAAAAAATGCCGTTACCGGGGTCGGCGCGCCTTCATAGACGTCCGGCGTCCACATGTGGAACGGAACGGCAGAAATCTTGAATGCCAGACCGGCCAGAATGAAGACGAGACCGAACACCAGACCGAGTTCACGCTGACCACCGGAGACGGCCTGGGCAATTTCGGTAAAGCCGATGTGGCCGGTGTAACCGTAGACGAGTGAAATGCCGTAAAGCAGCATGCCCGAGGAAAGCGAACCGAGAACGAAGTATTTCAGACCAGCTTCCGTCGAACGGACGCTATCGCGGTTGAATGCTGCCAGAACGTAGAGCGCCAGCGATTGCAGTTCGAGACCGAGATAGAGCGACAGCATGTTGGATGCTGAAACCATCAGCAACATGCCGAGCGTGGAAATCACGATCAGGACCGGGAACTCGAACTTGTCGAACTTCTCCGCCTTGGCGAAGCCGACCGACATGATCAGCGTCACGATGGAGCCGATCAGCGTCAGCACCTTCATGAAGCGGCTGAAGCTGTCATTGACGATGGCACCGCCGAATGCGGCGCCGTTCGTTGGGAAAAGGACCACCAGAGCCAGCGCTGCAATAAGCACCGCGACGGATAATCCGTTGACGAGCGTGGTCGCCCGTTCGCCGGAGAACACGCCAATCATGAGCAGTGCCAAGGCGCCTACAGCAAGGAGAACCTCCGGTGCTGCAAGGGTCAGATGAGCTATCAGATCAGTCTGCATGACCTACGCCTTTATTTCTTACTGTGCCAGCACGGCGCTCGCGGTGCCCGCGAGTGCTGCGTCGTAATGTTGGACCAGGGCGTTCACGGCACCGGCGGTCACGTCGAAGACCGGGGTCGGATACACACCGAAGAAGATGGTGAGCGCCACAAGCGGGTAGAGAATGATCTTCTCACGCGGGCTCAAGTCGAGGAGCGCCTTCAGGCTTTCCTTCGTCAATGCGCCGAAGACTACCTGACGGTAGAGCCAGAGCGCATAAGCCGCCGAGAGGATGACACCCGTGGTTGCGAACAGTGCCACCCAGGTATTGACCCGGAACACACCGAACAGCGTCAGGAATTCACCGATGAAGCCCGAAGTACCCGGCAGGCCCACATTCGCCATCGTGAAGATGAGGAAGGCCACCGCATATTTCGGCATGTTGTTCACCAGACCGCCGAACGCCGCAATTTCACGGGTATGCATGCGATCATAGATCACGCCGACGCAGAGGAAGAGCGCGCCCGACACGATACCGTGCGACAGCATCTGGAAGATGGCGCCCTGAATGCCCTGCTCGTTCGCGGCAAAGATACCCATGGTCACATAGGCCATGTGGGCAACCGACGAATAGGCGATCAGCTTCTTGATGTCTTCCTGAACCAGAGCGACCAGGGACGTGTAGATGATGGCTATGACCGACAGCGTGAAGATCAGCGGAGCGAAATCGGCGGACGCCAGCGGAAACATCGGCAGCGAGAAGCGCAGGAAGCCGTAACCGCCGAGCTTCAGCAGGATACCGGCCAGAATGACCGAGCCTGCCGTCGGTGCTTCAACGTGCGCATCCGGCAACCAGGTATGGACCGGCCACATCGGCATCTTCACGGCAAAGGACGCGAAGAAGGCGAGCCATAACCATGTCTGCATCCCAGCAGGGAAGCTGTACTTCTGCAGTTCCACGATGTTCATCGTGCCAGCCTGCCAGTACATGGCCATGATGGCGATAAGCATCAGAACCGAGCCCAGAAGCGTGTAGAGGAAGAACTTCAAGCTCGCATAGACGCGACGCTTGCCGCCCCACACGCCAATGATGATGAACATCGGGATAAGGCTTGCTTCGAAGAACACGTAGAACAGGAACAGGTCGAGCGCGCAGAACACGCCGATCATCAGCGTTTCCAGAATGAGGAACGCGATCATGTATTCCTTGACGCGCTTTTCCACCGATATCCAGCTTGCGAGAATGCAGAAGGGCATGAGGAAAGCCGACAGCACCACGAACAGGACGGAGATACCGTCCACGCCCATGTGGTAGCTGATGCCGCCACCCATCCAGTCGATCTGTTCGACCATCTGGAAGCCGGGGTTCGAATTATCGAACCCTGCCCAGATGACGAGCGACAGGATGAAGACGAATATCGTCGTCAGCAGCGCGACATTGCGGATATTGCGACGCGAAGCCTCGCTGTCGTCCTTGATCAGAAGGATCAGTAACGCGCCGACAAGCGGCAGAAACGTGACCGTTGAGAGAATTGGCCAGTCGGTCATCAGAAAGAGCTCCCGAGCATCATCCAAGTGACGAGCGCGGCGACGCCGATCAGCATCGCGAATGCGTAGTGATAAAGGTATCCGGACTGCATCTTGACGACGCGGTTGGTGACATCGAGCACGCGAGCCGAGATGCCATCCGGGCCGAAGCCGTCAATAAGCCAGCCGTCGCCACCCTTCCAGAACAAGCGGCCAAGCCAGCGAGCCGGACGTACGAAGAGGAAATCGTACAGTTCGTCGAAGTACCACTTGTTGAGAAGGAACTGGTAGAGGCCACGATGACGGGCAGCCAGCGCCTTCGGCGTTTCCGGCGAGCGGATGTAGAAGATCCAGGCGACGATGAAGCCGAGAACCATCGAGATGAACGGCGACAGCTTAACCCACAGAGGAACATGGTGGTATTCCTCAAGGATCTGGTTGGCAGCCGAAGTGAACAGCGCGCCCTTCCAGAATTCGGCATATTCGTGGCCGAAGAAGAGTTCCTTGAACACGACACCGGCAAAGAGTGCACCGACGCCGAGGATCAGCAGCGGAACGAACATGACGGCTGGCGATTCATGGACGTGATGCATGACTTCCGCCGAAGCGCGCGGCTTGCCGTGGAAGGTCATGAAAATCAGACGCCATGAATAGAAGCTCGTGAAGAGCGCTGCAACGATGAGAAGCGTCGAAGCGTAGCCGCTGGCAGCACTGTGCGAAGCGAAGACGGATTCGATGATCGCATCCTTGGAGAAGAAACCGGCGGTGCCGATGATCGTGCCCGGAATACCGAGGCCCGTAATGGCAACCGTACCGATGACCATCATCCAGTAGGTGATGGGGATCAGCTTGCGCAGGCCGCCCATGCGACGCATGTCCTGCTCTTCCGAAACGGCATGGATAACCGAACCGGCGCAAAGGAACAAAAGCGCCTTGAAGAAAGCGTGCGTGAACAGGTGGAACACGGCGGCGCCATAGGCACCTACACCGAGCGCTGCGAACATATAGCCGAGCTGCGAACAGGTCGAATAGGCGATCACGCGCTTGATGTCGTTCTGCACGAGAGCGACCGTTGCCGCAAAGAAGGCAGTGGTGGCGCCGATGATGGTCACGACCAGAAGTGCGGTCTGCGACAGTTCAAAGATCGGCGACATGCGGGCGACCATGAACACGCCCGCGGTAACCATGGTAGCGGCGTGAATGAGAGCCGAAACCGGGGTCGGGCCTTCCATGGCGTCCGGAAGCCAGGTGTGCAGCAGGAACTGCGCCGACTTGCCCATCGCGCCCATGAAGAGCAGCAGACAGGTGATCGTGATCGCGCCCTGCTTGTCGAGCTGATAGCCGAGGAAGTTCAGAACGACCTGATTGGCATCGGCAGCGCCTTCAGCCGGCAGATAATTGGCTGCGGCAGCGAAGATCGTGTTGTAGTCGACCGACTGGAACAGCGCGAACACGCCGAAGATGCCGAGCAGGAAGCCGAAGTCGCCGACGCGGTTGACGACGAACGCCTTCATGGCGGCTGCATTGGCCGAAGGCTTCTGGAACCAGAAACCGATCAGGAGGTACGAAGCCAGACCCACGCCTTCCCAGCCGAAGAACATCTGGACCAGATTGTCCGACGTGACCAGCATGAGCATGGCGAAAGTGAAGAGCGACAGATAGGCGAAGAAGCGCGGACGATGCGGATCGTGGTGCATATATCCAATGGAATAGATATGCACGAGAGCCGACACCGAGTTCACCACGACCAGCATGACGCCGGTGAGCGTATCGACGCGCAGCGACCAGTCAAAGGAAAGCGCGCCCGACGTCACCCAGTGAAGAACCGGGATGCGGACGGTTTCTGCATCGTGGCCGAGCGGAATCTGGAAGAAGACGACCCAGGACAGGATCGCGACGATGACCATGAAACCGGAAGTGATGTATTCGCTCGCCTTGGCTCCGATCTGATTGCCGAAGAGACCGGCAATCAGGAAGCCGAGAAGCGGAAGGAAGACGATCGCGTAATAGAGCATTTGCCCGTCAACCTTTCATAACATTGACGTCTTCCACCGCGATGGAGCCGCGATTACGGAAGAAAACAACGAGAATTGCCAGACCGATGGCTGCTTCGGCAGCCGCAACAGTCAGAACGAAAAGGGCGAAGACCTGCCCGACCATGTCGCCGAGCTGGCTGGAGAACGCCACGAAATTGAGATTGACCGACAAAAGGATCAATTCGATCGACATCAGGATGACGATGACGTTCTTGCGGTTCAGGAAGATGCCGAAGACGCCAAGCGTAAACAGGATGGCCGAAACGGTGAGATAGTGGGCGATACCGATTTCCATATGCTTATCCTCAGATGCCTTTGCCCGTTTCGACCTTCTTGATCTCGATCGCCGTTTCGGGCGTGCGAGCTACCTGGGTCGGGATGGACTGGCGCTTGACATTCGGCTTGTGCCGCAGCGTCAGAACGATGGCGCCGATCATCGCGACCAGAAGGACGAGACCAGCAACCTGGAAGTAGAAGACGAAGTCGGTGTAGAGAATGTCACCCAGTGCAGCGGTATTGCTCCGCTCGGCGATATTCGGGATCGGCACGGAACCCTGCCCCAGCTTCGGCGCAAACATGTTGCTTGCGAACACGAAGATCAGTTCGCCGAGCAAGATCAGACCGACCAGAGCGCCGACCGGTGCATATTGCAATGCGCCGCGCTTCAGTTCGGAGAAGTCCACATCCAGCATCATGACGACGAAGAGGAAGAGAACCGCCACTGCACCGACGTAAACGACGAGCAGGATCATGGCGAGGAACTCGGCCCCGGTCAGCAGGAACAGAGCTGCCGCATTGAAGAACGTGAGGATCAGAAACAGCACCGAATGCACGGGGTTGCGTGCCGCAATCACCATGAACGCACTGGCGATCATGATGAAAGCGAACAGATAGAAAAACGCTGCCGCAATACCTGTCAGCATGGGGATCCCCCAACACCTTTCCGTGAGCAAAGCCTTATTGCCTCGCTCGCTTTAGTCTTTGTTTGCCGCGAATATTCGCGAAACTTAAATTCCAGCAACAAGATGGGCCGCCCCTTCCTGTTGCCGCTTTTCAAACCGGATGCCGAAACGAGGTTTCAGCAAAACCAATCAGCGATATGGCGCATCCATCGCGATATTGCGCGCGATTTCGCGTTCCCAACGGTCGCCATTGGCAAGGAGCTTGTCCTTGTCATAGTAGAGTTCTTCGCGGGTTTCGGTCGCGAATTCGAAATTCGGACCTTCCACGATGGCATCCACCGGGCATGCTTCCTGGCAGAAGCCGCAATAGATGCACTTCACCATATCGATGTCGTAACGCACCGTGCGGCGGGTGCCGTCGTTGCGGCGCGGACCGGCCTCGATGGTGATGGCCTGCGCCGGGCAGATCGCTTCGCAAAGCTTGCAGGCGATGCAGCGTTCTTCACCGTTCGGGTAACGGCGCAGCGCATGCTCCCCACGGAAACGCGGAGAGACCGGACCCTTTTCATGCGGGTAGTTCAACGTCGCTTTGGGCGCGAAGAACTGGCGCATGGAAAGAAAGAACGCGCCGACGAATTCCTTGAGCAGGAGCGATTTGGCTGCTTGAGCGAATGAAGCCATAGTTATTACTCCTTACGCCAGACCGAAGACTTTGAGGAAGGTCGCGGTTGCGACAACCATGAAGAGCGAGATCGGCAGGAACACTTTCCAGCCAAGGCGCATCAGCTGGTCGTAGCGGTAACGCGGAACGAAAGCCTTCACCATTGCGAAGAGGAAGAAGCAGAAGCAGAGCTTCAGCATGAACCAGATGATGCCCGGAACCCAGTTGAGGAACCACACGTCCACCGGAGGCAGCCAGCCGCCGAGGAAGAGCGTCGTCATCAGGGCGCACATCAGCGTGATCGCCACATACTCGCCAAGGAAGAACAGAAGGAACGGCGTGGACGAATATTCGATCATGTGACCGGCCACGAGTTCGGATTCAGCTTCGACGAGGTCGAATGGCGGACGGTTCGTTTCGGCAAGTGCCGAAATGAAGAAGATCACGAACATCGGGAACAGAGCCAGCCAGTTCCAGTCGAGGAACGAAGCCGGAAGGCCAAGCATGGTTCCAAGGCCCGTATTCTGCGAAAGCACGATGTCGGTGAGGTTGAGCGAGCCAACCGTCAGCAGAACCGTGACAATCACGAAGCCGATGGAAACTTCGTAGGAAACCATCTGTGCAGCCGAACGAAGCGCACCGAGGAACGGATACTTCGAGTTCGATGCCCAGCCACCCATGATCACGCCGTAAACTTCGAGCGAAGAAATGGCGAAGATATAGAGAATGCCGACATTGATATTGGCGATGGCCCAGCCTTCATTGACCGGAATGACCGCCCAGGTTGCCATTGCAAGCACGGCAGAAACGAAAGGCGCAAGGAGGAAGACACCCTTGTTTGCGCCAGACGGAATGATTGGTTCCTTGAAGACGAACTTCAACAAGTCGGCGAAAGCCTGGAACAGACCCCAGGGACCGACAACGTTCGGACCGCGGCGAAGCTGTACCGCTGCCCAGATCTTGCGATCTGCGTAAAGCAGGTAAGCGACGACGATCAGCAATACGACGAGCAGAACGACCGACTTCAGCGCTATGATAAGCGCGGGCAAGACGTAAGCTGCAAAAATACCTTCCATTGTTCCGTCTCTCTCTCGCTTACTCGGCAGCCTGCTGGAAGCCGCCAGCCGCGAGCGCCGAGCATTCGGCCATGACGGCGGAAGCGCGCGCAATTGGGTTCGTCAGGTAGAAGTCCTTGACCGGGGAAACGAACGCAGCGCCGCCGCCCGGATTGGATGCTTTCGCTGCCAGCGCGACGAGATCGTCGGCGCAAGCAGGCGTGATGGTGTCGATGGCCAGCATATGCGGATAGTCCGCATAGAGCTTGGCGCGAAGCTGCTGCATCGAATCGAACGGCAGGCGCTTGCCAAGGCTGTCGGAAAGAGCGCGCAGGATTGCCCAGTCTTCCTTTGCCTCGCCCGGTGCGAAACCGGCGCGGCTGCCAAGCTGCACGCGACCTTCGGTGTTGAGCCAGGTGCCCGACTTTTCCGTGTAGGCTGCGCCCGGCAGAATAACGTCGGCAGCGTGTGCGCCGGCATCGCCGTGCGTGCCGATGTAAACGACGAAGCTCGAACCCTTTTTGGTCATGTCGAGTTCGTCTGCACCGAGCAGGAACACGACATCAAGATTACCCAGCATGTCGCCAGCCACCTTGCCGCCCTCACCCGGCACGAAGCCGAGATCCAGAGCACCAACGCGCGAAGCGGCAGTGTGCAGAACGGAGAAGCCGTTCCACTCGTCCTTGATGGCGCCGACGTCCTGAGCAAGCTTGGCTGCGGTCGACAAAACTGCAGAACCGTTTTCGCCGGTGAGCGCGCCCTGACCGATGATGATCAGCGGACGCTCGGCCTTGGCCAGCACGTCGCGGAATGCGTTTTTGCCAGCAGCGAGCGAGCCAAGCGTTTCAGCGCCAGCACCCAGATATTCATATTCGTAGCGCAGTTCAGCCTGTTCGCCGATCAGGGCGACCGGGAAATGACCCATGCGCTGACGCTTGCGAATACGTGCGTTCAGGACTGCGGCTTCCACGCGCGGATTGGAACCGATGATGAGCAAAGCATCAGCGTTTTCAATGCCTTCTATCGTTGCGTTAAAGAGATAGCTTGCACGACCCAGCGCCGGATCGAGAGCAGCGCCATCCTGACGGCTATCGATATTGGCGGAGCCGAGCGAAGCCATCAGGCCCTTCAGCGCATAGATTTCTTCAACCGAAGCCAGATCGCCAGCGACTGCGCCAATCTTGTCGGCGGAGGTTGCGGAGACCTTGGCAGCAATAGCGGCAAAAGCTTCCGGCCAGCTTGCGGCGGCCAGACGGCCATCCCTGCGAACATAAGGGCGGTCGAGGCGCTGGGTGCGCAGGCCATCCCAGATGAAGCGGGTCTTGTCGGAAATCCACTCTTCGTTCACCGCTTCATTGACACGCGGCATGACGCGCATCACTTCGCGGCCACGGGTGTCGACGCGGATGTTCGAACCGACCGCATCCATCACATCGATGGTTTCGGTCTTGTTCAGTTCCCACGGACGGGCCTGGAACGCGTAAGGACGCGAGGTCAGAGCGCCAACCGGGCAAAGATCGATAACGTTGCCCTGCAGTTCCGACGTCATGGCGCGTTCGAGATAGGTGGTGATCTCGGCGTCTTCGCCACGACCGATGAGGCCGAGTTCCGAAATGCCCGCAACTTCCGTCGTGAAGCGGACGCAGCGCGTGCAGTGAATGCAGCGCGTCATCACCGTCTTGACGAGCGGACCGATATATTTGTTTTCAACGGCACGCTTGTTCTCGCGATAGCGCGAACCGTCGGTGCCGAAAGCCATTGCCTGATCCTGCAGATCGCACTCACCGCCCTGATCGCAGATCGGGCAATCCAGCGGGTGGTTGATGAGCAGGAATTCCATCACGCCTTCGCGGGCCTTCTTGACCATCGGCGTATTGGTGAAGATTTCAGGCGCTTCGCCATTCGGGCCGGGACGCAGATCGCGCACGCCCATGGCGCAGGATGCCGCCGGCTTCGGCGGTCCGCCCTTTACTTCAACAAGGCACATGCGGCAGTTTCCGGCGATGGAAAGCCGTTCGTGGAAACAAAAACGCGGGACTTCAGCCCCCGCGGCTTCGGCAGCCTGAAGGAGCGTATAGTGATCGGGTACTTCGATCTCTGTGCCGTCAACCTTAATATTTGCCATCGCTTATCCAAACCTGCGGCTTATGCCGCATCTTCCAGATCTCAAACTTTCGAGCGGTCTTCTTCAAACCGCATGCAACTCGTTAAGCCTTATTCCGCTGCTTCCAGACGGATATTGCGGCTCTGAACGGCGTTGCGGGTATAATCGTCAATGCGCTTTTCAATTTCCGGACGGAAATTGCGGATCAGGCCCTGAATAGGCCATGCAGCAGCATCACCGAGAGCGCAGATCGTGTGACCTTCAATCTGCTTGGTCACATCAAACAGCATGTCGATTTCACGCTTCTGCGCGTTACCCTTGACCATGCGTTCCATCACGCGCCACATCCAGCCGGTGCCTTCGCGGCAAGGCGTGCACTGGCCACAGCTCTCGTGCTTGAAGAACGCTGCCAGACGGGCAATCGCCTTGATGATGTCGGTGGACTTGTCCATGACGATCAGGCCGCCGGTGCCGAACGACGATTTCTTATCGCGCATGCCGTCAAAGTCCATGATGGCATCCATCATGTCTTCGCCCTTGATGACCGGGCACGATGCACCGCCAGGAATAACCGCCAGCAGATTGTCCCAGCCGCCACGAATGCCGCCGCCGTGCTTTTCAATCAGATCACGAAACGGAATGCCGAGGCCTTCTTCGATGACGCAAGGCGTGTTCACATGACCCGAAATCTGGAACAGCTTGGTGCCGACGTTGTTCGGGCGTCCGATGGACGAGAACCAGGCCGCGCCACGACGCAGGATCGTCGGCGCAACGGCAATCGATTCCACGTTGTTCACGGTCGTCGGGCAGCCATAAAGGCCCATATTTGCCGGGAATGGAGGCTTCAGACGCGGCTGGCCCTTCTTGCCTTCAAGGCTTTCGAGCAGAGCCGTTTCTTCGCCACAGATGTAAGCACCGGCGCCGTGGGATACGAGAACATCCATATCCCAGCCGCACTTGTTGCCCTTGCCGAGCAGACCGGCTTCGTAGCACTCGTCGATAGCGGCCTGCAGCGCTTCACGCTCACGCATGAACTCGCCGCGAATATAAATATAGGCGGTGTGTGCGCCCATGGCGCAACCGGCGATTACGCAGCCTTCGATCAGCGTATGCGGATCGTGGCGCAGAATTTCGCGGTCCTTGCAGGTGCCCGGCTCGGATTCGTCGGCATTGACGACCAGATAATGCGGGCGACCGTCGCTCTGCTTCGGCATGAACGACCACTTGAGACCCGTCGGGAAGCCTGCGCCGCCACGGCCACGCAGGCCCGACGCTTTCATCTCGTCGATGATCCAGTCACGGCCCTTTTCGATCAGACCCTTGGTGTTGTCCCAATGGCCGCGCGCCATGGCACCCTTCAGGGACTGATCCTTGAAGCCGTAAATATTGGTGAAGATGCGATCTTTATCAGCCAGCATGTCTCACCTGTTTCCGTTCGTGTTTGCCAATATCGAAGTCATCATACCGGCTTCTTTCCGAATACCTTGATGTATTCCTCGACGCCGCCCTTGGCCAAAGCCTTGGCCTGCTTTACCCAGTCTTCACGCTCGATGCGACCGTGGAAGCTGAGATAGCCGTCGACCCACTCGCGCTCGGCCTTCTTCCAGGAAGCGACCTGCTTGAAGGTGAAGATGCCCAGCTCATGCAGGGTTTCCTCAATCTTCGGGCCAACGCCGGAAATCAGCTTCAGATCATCGACAGCTTCCGGACGCTCCATGGCAACCGGGCGGTTCTTGTCATCAAGCTTGAATGCCTGCTTGCTGTCGACCGACGCGGCCTTTTCGGCAGCCTTCGACACCTTGACATCCGAAGGCGTCTTGAGCGCCGGATCGGTTTCAGGCGCATTGGTTACCGGCTTTGCAGCATTCGACGGAGCGACGTTCTTCGCTTCGTCGGCAGCTTTTGCGGCGGCTTCAGCCTTTGCCTTCTCTTCAGCTTCGGCCTTCGCCTTGGCTGCGGCGGCATCGGATGCCTTGCGGGTCTCAAGACCGACCTTCTTGTAGTCGAGATCTTCGGTCAGAGCGGTCAGGCCGTTGATCGGCTCGGACGTCACACGTCCATCCTGCGGGCCCGGCTTCACGGTGTCGCCCTTGCCAGCTTCAAAAGCATCGATGATTTCGGCAAGACGCTCCGGCGTCAGATCTTCATAGGCATCCTTGAAGATCATGACCATCGGTGCGTTGGCGCAGGCGCCCTGGCATTCCACTTCTTCCCACGACAGCGTTCCGTCGGCATTGAGCTCGAACGGGTCGTGGTTGATCTTGTGACGGCAGACATCCATCAGCGCTTCCGAACCACGCAGCATGCATGGCGTGGTGCCGCAAACCTGAATGTGAGCGCGTGTGCCAACCGGCTTCAGCTGGAACTGCGTATAGAAAGTCGCGACTTCCAGAACGCGGATCAGCGGCATTTCGAGCATGCCTGCGACATGTTCAATAGCAGCTTTCGTGACCCAGCCGTCCTGCTCCTGCGCACGCATGAGCAACGGAATAACAGCCGACTGCTGACGGCCTTCGGGGAATTTTGCGATCGTCTTGTGCGCCCATGCCTGATTTTCCGCGTTGAACGCGAAAGCGGCTGGCTGGACGGCATCATCTGCGAGACGGCGAACGGACATCAGCGGTCAACCTCACCAAACACGATATCGAGCGAGCCAAGAATTGCCGACACGTCAGCCAGCATATGGCCGCGGCACAGGAAATCCATGGCTTGAAGATGGGCAAAGCCCGGAGCGCGCAGCTTGCAGCGATAAGGCTTGTTGGAGCCGTCCGACACGAGGAAGACGCCAAATTCACCCTTCGGTGCTTCAACTGCTGCGTAAACTTCACCGGCAGGCACGTGATAGCCTTCCGTGTAAAGCTTGAAGTGATGGATAAGCGCTTCCATCGAGCGCTTCATCTCGCCGCGCTTAGGCGGCACGATCTTGTTGTCGGCATTGGAAACCGGACCGACGCGCTCCTTGCCGAGCAGAAGATCAACGCACTGGCGCATGATGCGTGCCGACTGGCGCATTTCTTCCATACGGATCAGGTAGCGATCATAGCAGTCGCCGTTCTTGCCGATCGGAATGTCGAATTCCATCTCGTTGTAGCACTCGTAAGGCTGCGACTTGCGCAGATCCCATGCCGCGCCTGAACCACGCACCATGACGCCCGAGAAGCCCCATGCCCATGCATCTTCCAGCTTCACGACGCCGATATCGACGTTACGCTGCTTGAAAATACGGTTCGGCGTGATGAGATCATCAAGATTGTTGAGCGTATTGAAGAACGGATCGATCCATTTGCCGATGTCTTCAACGAGCTGATCCGGCAGGTCCTGATGGACGCCACCCGGACGGAAATAGGCTGCGTGCATACGTGCGCCACAAGCGCGTTCGTAGAACACCATCAGCTTTTCGCGCTCTTCGAAGCCCCAGAGCGGCGGCGTCAACGCACCGACGTCCATGGCCTGCGTGGTCACGTTCAGAAGATGGTTCAGAATACGGCCGATTTCCGAATAGAGAACGCGGATCAGCTGGCCACGCTTCGGCACATCGATGCCCAGAAGGCGTTCGACGGCGAGTGCATAGGCGTGCTCCTGGTTCATCGGCGCCACGTAATCGAGGCGGTCGAGATAAGGCAGAGCCTGAAGATAGGTCTTGGCTTCCATCAGCTTTTCGGTGCCGCGATGCAGCAGACCGATATGCGGATCGACGCGCTCGACGACTTCACCGTCGAGTTCAAGCACCAGACGCAGCACGCCGTGCGCGGCAGGGTGCTGCGGACCGAAGTTGATATTGAAATTGCGGACCTGAGTCTCAGCCATGTTCAGCTTCCTGTTTGGCTGCAAGAGCCGCCAAGAACTCCTCGCCGGTCATCCGGTGGGTGTCATTGGCAAAATCGTAATTCGCAGGCTTGTTATCGATGAAGATTTCTTCGGCGAAATGAAAACGTTCCGGCTCGGCAAAGGCCTGCATCGAAACAACCGTCATTCCATCATGGACACCGCGCCAGAACAGCGACGAACCGCACTTCGAGCAGAAGCGGCGTTCGCCCCATTCCGAAGAAGAGTAAGTCGCCAGGGCAGCTTCGTTTTCGATTTCAACCGAAGTGCCGCAATTGACGGCCATGAAAGCACCCCCCGACCAACGCCGGCACATGCTGCAATGGCAGACATCCATTTCCATCTTCACCGGAGAAGCAGTGAACTTCACCTCTCCGCAAAGACATTGACCGTTCAATCTTTCGCCTGCGCCCATGAGTATGCCCTCAGTTCGCCTTGGCTTTCTCGTCGCCCGGCAGAACGTAATCCGTTCCTTCCCAAGGCGAGAGGAAGTCGAAGTTGCGGAATTCCTGACGCAGCTGGACAGGCTCGTACACGACACGCTTCAGCTCGTCGTTATAACGAACTTCAACGAAGCCGGTGAGCGGGAAGTCCTTGCGCAGCGGATGGCCTTCAAAACCATAGTCGGTCAGGATGCGGCGCAAATCCGGATGGCCGGAGAAGAGAACGCCGTACATGTCGTAGGTTTCGCGCTCGAACCATTCGGCACCAACGAAGACCGGCACTGCGGAAGGCACCAGCGTATCTTCGTCAGCCTGAACCTTGACGCGGATGCGCTGGTTCTGGCGCGGAGACATCAGCTGATAAACGACATCGAAGCGCTTGGCGCGCTGCGGATAGTCGACGCCTGAAATATCCGTCAGGTTGACGAACTGGCACTGCACGTCGTCACGTAGGAAGGTCAGAACGCTGATGATGCTCGCGGCCGGAACCGAAAGCGTCAACTCGCCATAGGCAAGTTTCGCCTCTTCGATCGCGTCGCCGAGGCGTTCCTTGATATAGCCGGAAAGTTCACCGAGAGCTTCTTCGCTCATTTTCCTAACTTCCTTCTTTAGAACTCACACCGCACTTGCCTTTTGGGAGGCCCTTTTCAGGGGATGGCAGGCAGTCGAACCCTAACAAAACTTGTCTTGCGCAAACCGGTCGATAACCGGCTCAGCGCTCAATCGTACCCGTGCGACGGATCTTTTTCTGAAGCATCAGAATGCCGTAGAGCAGTGCTTCAGCGGTCGGAGGGCAACCCGGAACATAAATATCGACCGGAACCACGCGATCGCAGCCACGCACCACCGAATAGGAATAGTGGTAGTAGCCGCCGCCATTGGCGCAGGAACCCATCGAGATAACGTAACGCGGCTCCGGCATCTGGTCGTAGACCTTGCGGAGAGCGGGTGCCATCTTGTTGGTCAGCGTGCCGGCAACGATCATCACGTCGGACTGACGCGGTGATGCGCGCGGAGCGATACCGAAGCGCTCGGCGTCGTAGCGCGGCATGGAAATGTGCATCATTTCCACGGCGCAGCAGGCGAGACCGAAGGTCATCCACATCAGCGAACCGGTACGCGCCCAGGTAATCAGAGCGTCAGCGGATGTGACAATGAACCCCTTGTCGGACAGTTCGCTGTTCAGATCGTTGAAGAATGCATCGTCGGAACCGACAGGTTTGCCCGTGCGCGGGTCAAGAATGCCCTTCGGCTGCGGAGCCACGAGCGTTGTGTTGGCTGTGGTCAATCCCATTCCAGCGCTCCCTTCTTCCATTCATAAATGAAACCGATGGTCAGAACGCCAAGGAACACCATCATCGATGCAAAGCCGAACCAGCCAATTTCGCCAAAGGACACAGCCCATGGGAAAAGGAAGGCGACTTCCAGATCGAAGATGATGAAAAGAATCGACACCAGATAGAAACGGATGTCGAACTTCATACGGGCGTCATCGAAGGCATTGAAGCCGCACTCGTAAGCAGAAAGCTTTTCGGGGTCGGGCTGTCTATAGGCGACAAGAAACGGCGCAACCAGGAGGGCTACACCAATTACCATCGCAATGCCGAGAAAGATGACGATCGGCAGGTAGGAACTTAAAAGCTCGTTCATGGTCCTTTATCCGGCTTGAATACGAGGCTGCGCCGCCTGTCATAAGCTTTTTGGAGCTGACGACCATGCGACACATTGCATCTGTTGCAACCTCGTCGCCCAAGCAGCTTCAAAAGGCATGCCGTGCGAACTAAGCGCTTTTCGCCGGGACGGTTATCGCAGCGCGTTCGCAAGCGCAACCCCTCCGGCATGATCTATTGGGCAAAGACGAGCCAAGATGCTTAACAAGCCATGGCATCAAGCCCGCATATCCCACTGAAAACCCGTATAACATGAAAAGATCATAATTTCGTGAGGAAAAGTCGCACGGACTGGTCGGCTTAGCAATCGCCAGGAGAATCAATTGCCTGCAACTTGGGAATGAAAGTTGGGGGTTTCAGCTCTCGCTTTAAAATGAACTCATGGAGCAGCAGAAGCCGTTGCCCCGACCAGCCTACCGGGCAGATAAAGCACAAGCGATGCAGCTCCCTTGATTGCAGAGGCACCGTCTGCCAGCACCGCCTGCCCCGTTGTCTGCTTCTCCCGCCCGTTCAGAGCATCCAGCGAAAGGCTGCCATCACTGACCAGAGCCATGAGCGATGGCGACGATGCAAAGACATTATGTTCGCCTCCATCCAAATCGGTAGCGTCGATCACCGCGATTCCATATTTCTGGAGCGTCGGAATACTGGTGCCGTCCCCTACTCGCGCATGGCCGCCCGTAATAAAGGATGAGACCCCGAGCGCGCGATCGCTGCGCGATGTCATCACCGCCGTTGGGCGCGGCATGGGATCGATATCCTTGATCTGTTTTTCGAACACGTCGAGATCGATGTCCGGTGCGGCGAGCAACAGCGCATTGATGCGACGCAGCACATTCTTTTCGCCACGGAGCGACAAGGTTCTCAGAGCCTCCATAGTCACGAAGCTGCCCATGGAGTGCCCGACGAGAACAATACGCTCCGCCTTGCTGCGGGCGACGAGTTCCAGCAATCGCGCCAGACCGTCACGTGCGAAGTCCGCGCTATCACGATCATAGACATAAAGCCCAAGATCGCCGCCCGACGGCCAGGCATATTCGACCGCCACCGACTTCATTTTGTAATCATGGACAAATTGCGCAGTGCGGAATGTGCTGTCGGCAAAATTATTGTTGTAGCCATGCACGAAGATCAGGATTTCCTTGTCCTTCGGTCCCTGCTTCGCCAGGGCGGCATTCAATTGCGCGAGAAACTGCTCGGCATTGTCGTAAGGCTGGAATGCCGTGGCAGCGAAATTTTTGGCGGGATCAGGCTTGTAGCCGGTAGACTCAACTTGTCCTTTGACGTGAGCTGCCGGAATCCCGACATCAACCTGCGCAAAATTCAGCGTTTCCGAGCGCTTTGAATTGTAAGGCTGCGAGAAATTATCCGAGCGCTGGCGGCTCGTCGCAACATAAATAGGAACTACCGCCGCCGGTTTTGCAGGCTTGACGATAGCGGCTTCGGCTGCGGCCACCGATTGCGGGCTTGAATTCGGTCCATGCCACAGCACAGCGCGGGGTGTGCCACACCCGGCAAGAATCAAAAACGTTGCAAGCACACCAAGATAAGCGCGTCGGGTCATCGTCGCAGCGATCCGTTCCTGTCATCCGATTTCACGCGATTGAAAACAGGAAATTCGTTCCATGGCAATGCATGGACCAAATGGGCCGCTTCTCGCCAACTCAAATTGTCGCGAAGTGCCTGCGGCGCGGACATTGAGAAATTCCGTTCGCGTTTATCGAGAAAGTTGGAATGGAAGCGTTCCAAATGCTGCAAGCTTTGCGAAGCCATGCCTTCAGATCGCGTTCGCCCCGGCTATCATGAAGCACATTGTCGGCCAAAGTATCGCAAGGAGGTCACGTATGAGCCATTATCTGCTCGCCAGCGGCGATCTTCTCGCCATTGCCGCGATCATCCTGTCAGTCGCCTATCTATCCTGGAAGCAGTTTTCCAAATAGCAGGCGTACGGTTCGGCGAAACAGCTACGCTCCGGCAATTCCATCAAGATTCTTTGAAGATGCGGCGACCCGAGAGACAAGGCGGTGGGCGCCACTTTCGTGTCAACGTTCAATCTATCGATTTGTTGAGAGGAAAGTGGCGCGAGTGACGGGGCTCGAACCCGCGACCTCCGGCGTGACAGGCCGGCACTCTAACCAACTGAGCTACACCCGCGCATTTCTCGGCAACCTTGCGGCTGCGTCGCACCGGCGTTTCCGTCCGGTGTGAGCGGTCGTTTAAGGGGTTCTCGAACAAGTGTCAAGCGCGTGTTTGGAGAAGAATTGCGATATTGCAAAAATCATTCACAGGGCATTTCAATGCCCGTTCACGATCAGCAATTCTGGCTTGAAAGAAGCAAAAACGGCGGTAGGCGCCACTTTCGTGTCAACGTTCAATCTAGTGATTTGTTGAGAGGAAAGTGGCGCGAGTGACGGGGCTCGAACCCGCGACCTCCGGCGTGACAGGCCGGCACTCTAACCAACTGAGCTACACCCGCGCATTTCTCGGCAACCTTTCGGTTGCGTCGCACCGGCGTTTCCGTCCGGTGTGAGCGGTCGTTTAAGGGGTTCTCGAACAAGTGTCAAGCAAGGGTCACGAAGAAAGAATAAGAATTTTCGATTTTGCTGCAGAACACCCGATTTCCGGGCTTTTTCAATGACATCAAACTTATCCACAAACCCGGCCCTGTACTCGAATCCAAACCAACTTTCAGAATCATCCGCATCGCAATCACCGACAGCCCTCCCCGCAGCAAATAGTGATACGTCGGTTGGCCACTTGATTTCATACCAACCAGTTGGTATTGTATCTTAAGGAGCACGATTATGGCACGCAAACAAAATCCAATGACCCGGTCCAACCTGCTTGATGCAGCATTAAGCGTTATTCGCACCAAGGGTTATGCCGCAACGACGGTCGATGACATCTGCAACAAAGCGTCCTTATCCAAAGGTGCTTTCTTTCATCATTTTTCCAGCAAGAAAGATCTGGCCGTTGCTGCCGCGAATTACTGGTCGGAAATGACCGGCACGTTCTTTGCGGAGGCCACCTATCATGCTCCCGAAGACCCGCTTGAGCGCGTGCTGGCCTATGTCGAGTTGCGTAAGCAGCTGATTCAAGGCGAGTTGCCTGATTTCACCTGTCTCGTCGGCACCATGACACAGGAGGTCTACGAGACCAATTCCGTGATCCGCGATGCCTGCTGGGACAGCATTTCAAGCCATGCAGACACGCTTGTTCCGGATATCGCAGCCGCGATGGAACGCTATCCGGTTGCAGGTGAGTTCACCGCTGAAAGCCTGGCTCTGCATACGCAGGCGGTCATTCAAGGCGCTTTCATCATCGCCAAGGCAAGCGGTGATCCGCTGCGTGCGGTGGAAAGTGTCGACCATCTCAAGCGGTATATAAGCCTGCTCTTCAAACACCCCGCCAATACCCATTGAACAGAAAACCGACAAAGGGAGGAAACCATGCCCAGCACTATTCGCCTGCACCGTGTATTTGCCACCAAGCCGGAGAAGGTTTATCGCGCATTCGTCGAGCCGGATGCGGTGGCCAGCTGGTTGCCGCCATATGGCTTCACTTGCACCGTCTATGAACTGGACGCAAAGGTCGGCGGCAAACACAGAATGTCGTTCCGGAATTTCACAACCGGTCACAGCCATTCCTTTGGCGGCACATATGTGGAACTCGTTCCGGGAGAACGGCTGGTCTATACGGACAGTTTCGACGATCCGAACCTGCCCGGCGAAATGAAGGTCACGATAACCTTGAAAGCCGTTTCGGTCGGAACGGAAATCAACATCGAACAGCAGGGCGTCCCCGATATAATTCCGGCTGAAGCCTGTTATCTCGGCTGGCAAGAATGTCTGGACAAGCTGAAGAAGCTCGTCGAGCCTGAAATCAACCAGTAACGCTGTTTCGGCGATGACGCATGGCTTGTTGCCGACCGTGCGTCATCGATCCGATAATCCCTACACAGCCTGTGGCTGCCTCACCGAAGAGAGATGGCGAACCACAACCGGCACCAGCAGCAGCAGCCCCACGATCGACGAGTAAATCTCCGGCGCGACCAGAAGAATGGCTGCAAAAATCATCAGGACATTTTCCCAGGCCTTGGTCCGCACCAGGAAGAAACCTGACAATGCGGCACCCAGAGCGGTGATGCCTATGGCGCAACCAAGGAACGCCACCAGGAAATCCGGCCAGTTGAAGTCCGATGTAACCAGCAGGAGTGACGGAGAGAAGACGAAGACAAACGGCACGAGCACCTTGCCGAGACCGAGCCGGAAGGCCGTATTGCCTGTCTTGAACGGATCGGCGCCCGCCATACCTGCCGCCGCATAGGCGGCAAGCGCAACAGGCGGCGTGATATCCGCCAGCACCCCGTAATAAAAGACAAAGAAGTGAGCCACAATGGGCTCAACACCCAGCAGCCCCAGCGCGGGCGCGGCAATTGTCGCCATGATGATATAATTGGCTGTCGTCGGAATTCCACAGCCCATCAGAATGCAGACAATCCCCGTCATGACGAGCGTGAAAAGCAGCGTCAGTGTCTGCGGACCGAACCAGGCGGCAGGCAGAATGGTACCGAAATAGGTGGCAAGCTGGCCTGCAGTCGAAGTCACGATATAGGAAATCTTGAAGCCAACGCCGGTAAGCGTCACCACGCCGACGATAATGCCGACGGTGGCCGCCGCAGCGCCAACGGCGAGTGCATATTTGGCGCCGTCGCGCAGTCCGTCAAAAATCTCGCCTATCGACATGCGCTTGCGCGGATTGAGCAATCCCACCGCAATACAGAGCGTAATGCCCCAAAACGCAGCCAGATAAGGCGTATAACCCGACAGCAGAACACCGATCAGCACGATCAGCGGAATAACGGTCGGCCAGTCGCGCTTGAATGCTTCCTTCAGGTCAGGCAGTTCTTCCTTCGTCATGCCGCGCAAGCCGTTGCGCTTGGCTTCGAAATGAACCTGCATCAGAACGCCGAAGAAATGCATGAAGGCTGGCACGATGGCTGCCAGAATGATCGTCGTATAAGGCAGGTTCAGAAATTCGATCATCAGGAACGCCGCAGCGCCCATGATCGGCGGCGTGATCTGCCCGCCTGTCGATGATGCTGATTCCACGGCAGCGGCAAAGTGGCGTTTATAACCGAGCCGGATCATCGCCGGGATCGTCAGCGAACCGACTGTCACCGTATTGGCGACCGACGAGCCCGAAATCATGCCGAACAAGGCGGAGCCAAAAATGGAGACCTTTGCCGGACCGCCTGCGAAACGGCCTGCCACCCAGGCCGCGCAGTCCAGAAACAGCTGACCGAGACCGATGCGGGTTGCAAAAACCCCAAACAGCACGAAATGGAAAACATAGGTCGCGACCACACCGAGCGCGATACCGTAGATACCTTGTGTCGTCAGATAAAGATGATCGACAAGCTGGCTGACCGTTGCACCGGGATGCACGAGAATGCCCGGCATATGCTGCCCATAGAGCGCATAGAGCATGAACAGGACCGATATGATCGGCAGTGGCCAGCCGACGGAGCGTCGCGTCGCTTCCAGAAGGACCAGAATGAGAAGGCCGCCGAGAACGACATCCGTGGTCGTCGGATTGCCGACGCGGAAAGCCAGATCGTCGAGCGGTATCATTGGAACGTGGGCGACGGACACGACCGCGATGATTGCCAGCGCCCAATCGATAATGGAAATGCCGAGCGGTCTCAGCCACGACGATGTGGTGGGCTTGTCGTATCCCTTGCGGGAAAACGGGAAAACAAGAAAGACGAGACCGAGTACGAAGGAAAGGTGAATACCGCGATGCACCATTTCCGACAGAAGGCCGAAACCCGCAGTGTAATAGTGGAAGATGGAAAGTGCGATCAGCAGCGCGCCAACGATGCGGGCTGCGAGCGGCCTCAGCGGGCGAAAGCGAATCTCGGAGTCGAATTTCTCTTCTAGCTCGCGCGCCTTGGCTTCATCCAGTTCCATGGGCGACAGTTTCGCCTCTTGCTCGCTCACCATACTGGCCTCTCCATCCAGAGCGCAGCTGATCCACTTGAATCAAAAAACACTCTAATCGCTTGTTTTAAAATGCTTATATACCTGAAAGATGCTTTGTACCGGACTGGAAGCAAATGCACGGAGTTCCGGTGAAACTCCGTGCAACTTGTTCATCCGAACCGGAATGGTCGGCTTATTTCAGAACGCCTGCTTCCTTGTAGAAGCGTTCTGCGCCGGGATGTAGCGGAATGCCAAGGCTGGTCGTTGCCGTATCAAGCTTGATGAGCTTGCCCTTTGCGTGCCCGGCATCGAGTGCTTTTCGGCTGTCGTCGTTAAACAGGGTTTTGGTGATGTTGTAGACGAGTTCATCCGGTTGCTTGGCGCTCGTCACCCATTGCGCAGCGACTGCCAGAGTCTCGGTCTGACCGACATCCTTGTAGGTATCGGCAGGAACAGCATCCTTCGAGAAGAACGAGTATTTCTCAAGAATCTTCTGCGCTTCCGGACCGGAAATCGGAACCAGCGATATACCGTTCGATGTGGCCAGTTCGGAGATTGCACCGGTCGGATAGCCGCCAACGAAGAAATAGGCATCGAGCGCGCCGTCCTTCAGACGCTCTCCTGCAGGTCCCGGCTTCAGATGTTCAGCCTTGATGTCGCTTTCGCTCAATCCATACGCTTCCAACACGATGCGGGCATCAACAATCGTACCCGATCCCGGCTCATCGATGGAAACGCGCTTTCCCTTGAGATCGGCAACGGATTTGATTCCTGCATCCTTGCGGGCGACCAGATGAATGGTTTCGGGGTAGAGCGTAGCAATCAGGCGCAGATCTTCGACCTTGCCCTTGCCGTCATAAAGACCGGTGCCGGTATGCGCCCAGTAAGCCACGTCCGACTGGGTGAAGCCGGATTCCAGCGATCCGGACTGAATAGCGTTGATATTGGCGACCGAACCGTTCGATGAAACCGCCGTCGCCACCAGACCGGGAACGCCTTTATCCCCTGCCCCGGAAATCGCGTTGGCGATCAAGCCACCGATCGGATAATAGGTGCCCGCTGTTCCTCCGGTGCCTATACGAAAGAAGGCGGGAGCCTGTGCAAGAGCGATGCTGGCTCCGACAGCCACAATTCCTGCAAATGCAGCAACCACACCGCGCCGGGTGAACTTTCCCATTGTCATATCTGCTCTCCGTTCCCAGAATAATTTTGTTCAAATTGTGTCGCCGAGCATGGAAAGCTGGGCGCGGCTTGTCAAGCGTCCAGTCCGCCATTGGCCAGACCTGCTGAATTTTGATATAATCTCAAAGCTCGAAGCGGTATTCTATCAAAATTAAAACCTCGATAAACAAGAAATAACAAGATTTATAAAACTACAATATGATAAATCATCGAGTAATTTAAATAAAAATCAAAAACTATACATATTTACTTGTAACACCACATAAATACCGTCAGAAATCGAATTCCAACTCCATAAACGACTTGAAAGCGCAGAATTTGTCGCTATCTTGGCTTCATGGCGTGTGCTGCGTGCGCCCAGGGATTACCCTGAATACGGAGACTGTTTTTAACCGTTTCTGTCAGGGAGCTGCCATGGCTGGTCGCATTCAAAATACTATACGCAATTTTCTTGATAGTGAGTCGTCAGGCGGCCTGCTGCTTATAGCTTCTGCAGCAGCGGCATTGCTGGTGGCGAACTCGCAGTTTTCAGAAGCTTATTTTGGCGCCCTTCATGCCTATCTCGGACCGCTTTCTGTCCAGCACTGGGTCAATGACGCGCTGATGGCAGTGTTCTTCCTCATGGTCGGGCTGGAGATCAAGCGCGAGATGGTTGACGGCCACCTTTCGTCATGGCCACGCCGCATTCTGCCCGGTGCAGCAGCAGCGGCAGGTATGGCAGTGCCGGCGCTCGTCTACCTTGCCTTCAATCTCAATAACGGTGCTGCCCATGGTTGGGCGATCCCGGCTGCGACCGATATCGCGTTCGCGCTCGGTGTTATTTCCTTGCTGGGGCCAAGAGTTCCGACATCGCTGAAGGTGTTTCTTGCAGCTCTTGCCATCATTGACGACCTCGGCGCAGTGATTGTCATCGGATTGTTTTATACAACCGGCGTTTCACTGATGGACCTTGGTTTGGCTGCAGCAGTCGTCGCTGCCCTGGTCGCCTTGAACCTGAGCGGCGTTAAGCGTCTGACACCTTATCTTCTGCTGGGCCTCGTGCTGTGGTTCTTCACCTATCGCTCGGGCGTTCACGCGACCATTGCAGGCGTTTTGCTTGCGCTGACCATTCCGATCAAACGCACCCCCGCGAAGCCTGAAGCGACCGTCTCCGAAAGCCCGCTGCATCTGCTCGAGCATAGCCTCATCAAGCCGGTTTCGTTCATCATCGTGCCCATATTCGGCTTCGCCAATGCAGGCGTCAGCTTCTCCGGTCTCGGCATGGAAGCCTTCTTCGCACCGGTGACGATGGGTGTTGCCGCCGGTCTGGCCATCGGCAAGCTTGTCGGCATATTTGGCGCGGTGTTGCTGCTGGTGAAAACCGGAATCGTCGGCCTGCCCGCCGGGGCAAGCTGGCCGCAAATGCTGGGAACGACGCTTCTGTGCGGTATCGGCTTCACGATGAGCCTCTTCATCTCGCTTCTCGCTTTCGATGACGTGTTGCTGCAGAACGAGGCGAAAATCGGCATATTGATTGGCTCGCTCGTTGCCGGTCTCGCCGGGTTCATCGTGTTGCGTTTTTCAAAACGTGCCGATGGACGGAATTTCAGCCAGTAAGTCGGATACAAACAATGCCCGGATGCTGAGCATCCGGGCATTGTTTCATTACTCCACCTGAACTTATCGAGGGTCTGCTATCCTCGTTTCGCGTTGAGCGTTTCGTCGGATGGCTTCCAGATTCTATAGCGGATTTCAAAGCCATCTTTCGCATAGATGACGATCGGAAGCCGGCTGTTGTAGCGGAGCATGAAGTTCTCACCCCGAACCGGCACGAAGTCGGTTCGCTTGCTGTCCTCCGGACAAGCCATGAGCGTACCCGACATGCGGTCGCTTGCCGCCAGAGTGAAATAATCAAAGCCCCAGCCCTCGACGGTGCTCGGCGTTAAACTTCCACCAAACCAGCTGATATTGCAGTCCACGGTTGCGTTGCGGCCCGCGATAATTTCAACCTTGGCATCCTGTTCTTTCTCCAGTGGCGGAAGATGGATGACATAACGGTAAGAGCCCGACGGTGCTGCCGGGAAAGCTTCGAGATTCCGTTCAGATTCGGTCTTGTCCTGAGCGCTCGCGCCATTTGGAACGCCGAAGCTGACGGCGACCAGTGCTGTCAGTAAGAAATGTCTGACCTTCATGTTCATGCTCTCATCTGTTGCAGGTTTTATTGCGCTTATTCGGCCAAACCACCGGTTCCGGTGGCGGTTGCGCTATCAAATAAGAGGAAGACGATCGGCGTGCCCGGCTCGCATGAGGCATCGGTACGCCTGGCACCGACTTTGCCCGCCACGGGCGCGGAATATTCAGCCACGACTTCCCCAAATGAATTTCTCTGACTAGCCACTTTTTGTCCCGCTTGCACCTGCTCATTGAGTTCAACGTGATGTTCGATAAACCCGCCATGTGTCGTCAGAACCGGCGCCATTCCATCCGCAGCGAAGAGACCGGAATCCTTGCTGGTTTTGCCTATATTGCCTTCAATGACCTTATGGTGTTTGAGAACATTCATGGTGCCTTCGACAAAAAGGGCAATCATCGCATGATCGAAGATACGCGGTCGGCCTATTTCCGGTGTGAAGGCTGGAATACCCTCATCGATCAGTGCATTTGCGAGAAGGCCGTGGGCGCCGAAATTGTCGAAAATCTGCTCTATCGGATAAAGCTCAGCCATCGCCCGAACTTCCGGCAGGTCCATTCGAGCCAGATGAAATGAGGTCATATCCATGCCTGTGGCTGCGGTATGAAAATCGATCCCGTAGTCGAGATTCGGTCGCAGCAGGCGATTGAACACCAGCCAGGCGTGGCGTGCCGCGGCTTCCGGTGCGTTCTCGTTACCCGGAAACAGCCGGTTGATATCGATAAGGTCAATCCCGCGTCCTGAACTCGGCCATCGCCTTGCCATTGCTTCAAGCGCCGGGCGAGACAGATCGAAGACAGCGACAACAGAGCCGGACATTTTTTGCGGGTCGAGCTGATTCACGATGGTGTGCAATGTGTGCACCGGGCTCATTTCGTCGCCGTGCACGCCACTGATCAATCCGATCCGCTTGCCGGGCAACTTGCCCTTCATCACCGTGACTGAAACATGCCAATGCTGGCCCGTCGGCATCTGCACGCCCTGGAAATAGAAATTGTGCCGCTTGCCCGCTTCCAGATCGGAAATATCGAGAAAGGAAATCACGCGCTTACCGTCTATGACATCACCGGTATAGATCGTGCCTGAGCCCTTGCCGTCGGTATCCGGTTTTGCATCACCCGTCTGGGCCTGTGCCTGCCCGGATGCGAGCGCAACGGACCCTGCTGCCGCAATGGATGCGAGCATGAAATCGCGCCGGTCGATGCTCTGTGATTTTGTCTCGGTCATTCAGTTCCCCAGTATCGGACAATAGGTCGAAGGCTCCGTGAGGCTTCACTCATATACTGTTTCAGATGCGGTATCCTTTTTCTCATCCGTTTGCCGTCCGAGACGCTCGCTCAGACGCTGGATGACGAAGTAGAGACCGGGGGTGAGAATCAACCCAATCGTGGTCGCGGCAAGCATTCCGCCAAAGATCGTCACACCGACAGCCTGACGTGCACCGGCGCCCGCGCCCGAAGACAGGATAAGGGGAAGAATACCAAGTATGAACGATACGGCCGTCATCATGACGGCGCGGAAACGCTGCTCGGCTCCTGTACGGGCCGCTTCTGCGGCTGTCAGACCGGCCTCGCGTTTTTCCTTGGCGAACTCCACGATCAGGATCGCATTCTTTGCCGCCAGCCCGATCAGCAACACCATCGCGATCTGGACATAGAGGCTGTTCTGCAGCCCAAAGAATGTAAGAGCGGCAACAGCCCCCAGCAGCGCAGCACCCAGCGAAAGGATAACCACCGCTGGCAATGCCCAGCTTTCATATTGGGCAACAAGGAAGAGATAGGCGAAGAGGAAGGCAAGCGCGAAGACGATTACCTCCTGACCGCTGCTTCTGCTTTCCTGGAAAGACAGTCCCGACCACTCGTAACCATAGCCATCCGGGAGAGCTTCCGAAGCGACCTGTTCCATGGCCGCCATGGCCTGTCCGCTACTGGAGCCGGGAGCCGGGACAGCATTCACCTGCGCCGAAACCGAGAGGTTGTAGCGGGTGATGACGAAAGGCGCCAATACCGTGGTCAACGACACCACGCTCCGCAATGGCACCATGGTTCCGTTGCGACTTCTGACATGAAGTTTCAGAATATCCTCGCTATGCGCGCGGAAATCGGAATCGGCCTGAAGATTGACCTGAAACACACGGCCATTCAGCGTGAAATCATTGACATAGCGCGAGCCGAAATTCGCACCGATAGAGGCATAGATATCCGACACACTAAGGCCAAGGGCTTCCGCGCGGGCACGGTCCACATCGACATAGATCTGCGGCACATTCGCGTTGAACGTGGTTGCCGCACCACCGATTTCCGGTCGCCGGTTGAAGTAACCGAGCAAAGCGCTGGTCACCTGCGCTATTTCCTGCGGAGGCTGGCCCTGCAAGGCCTGCAGACGGAAATCAAGACCGCCAACAGCACCGATGCCCGCAATTGCAGGCGGTGCAAATACCGAGATATTTGCGCCCGGCACCTGCGAGAACTGCGCGCGCAAGGTGTTGATGATGTTGTTGAGCTGCAGCGCCTCCGTCTCACGATCTTCCCATGGTGTAAGAGCGGCAACCGCCATGGCGCCGTTGGGCGTGCTGGTCGACTGCAGGATGCTGAACCCGGCAACCGTTATGACATCCTGAACGCCTTCGGTCTCGCTCAGAACCTTACGCACATTCTCGACAATCAGGTTTGTGCGGTCGAGCGAGGCCGCACTTGGCAGCTGGATGTCGACAAAGAGCGCGCCCTGATCCTCGTCGGGCAAAAACGTCGCGGGAAGATTGACGAAAACGAAATAGGCCAACGCGAAACAGGCGACGATGCCGGCAACCGGCACTATCCAATATTTCACCAGAAAGCCGACGATCTTGCCGTAGCCGTTGCGGGTTTTCTCCATGAAGCTTGAAAACCAGGCCAGAGGACCGCGCTTGTAGCCTCCCTGACCGCGCTTGAGCAAAAGTGCCGCAAGTGCCGGACTGAGCGTCAGGGCCACGAATGACGAAAGGATCAGCGCCGACGAGATCGTGACTGCGAATTGCCGGTAGAGCTGCCCGCCAATGCCTTCCAGAAACGCCGTGGGCGTGACCACAGCCAGCAGAACCAGCGTTGTGGAAATAATCGGCCCGGTGATCTGATGCATCGCCTTGCGCGTGGCCTCGATGACCGAGATATCGGGCGTATCATCCAGCACGTGCTTGACGTTTTCCACGACCAGAATTGCGTCATCCACCACAAGCCCGATGGCGAGGACAAGCGCCAGCAGGGAAATCATGTTCAGCGAATAGCCAACGGCGAGCAGCACCGCGACCGCACCCAACATCGAGGCCGGAATGGCAAGCGCTGAAATGAGTGTTGCCCGCCAGTCCTGCAGAAAGATGAATGTAACCACGAGCACGATCACGAAAGCTTCGAACAATGTTCGCGCAGTCAGTTGCAGGCTGGCCTCGACAAACCGGGTCGCATCGTAGACGACATGATATTGCAGTCCCGAAGGAAATCTGGACGACAGACGTTCAAGCTCTGCCTGCACGGCAGTCGCGGTCTGGATCGCATTGGCATCGGGCGACTGGTTGATCTGCAGCATGGCCGACTCATGACCGGCAAAACTTGCGCGCGACGCATAGTTACGTGCGCCAAGTTCAAGACGTGCAATGTCGCGCAGAAACACTTTTGCTCCGTCCGCCCCGGTGCGGATGACAATGCCTCCAAATTCATCCGTATCGCGAAGCCGCCCTTGTGCCACCAGCGTATATTGTAGTTCGGTGCCCACCCGCATCGGCGGCGCACCAGCCTGCCCCAGCGTTGCCTGAATATTCTGACGCTGGATTGCCGCCGACACTTCATCGACGGTTATGCCCAGCGCATCCATTCTTTGCGGGTTGAGCCAGACGCGCATCGAATATTCGGATGCGCCCACAACACTCGCCTCGCCGACGCCGGGCACGCGCGAGATTGCATCGACAATTGTAGTCGTGGTGAAATTGGTGATCTCAAGCGCGTTGAGGCTATCGTCCGGCGAATAGAATGCAATGCCCAGCACGAAATCGGGCGAACGGGAACGGACCGACACGCCTTGCTGCGCCACTGCCGCGGGCAGTCGGGAAATCGCCAGTTGCGCCCGGTTTTGAACATTGATCTGCGCCAGTTCGGGATCAGTCCCGACTTCAAAAGTGACCGACAGCGAATACTGCCCGGCGTTGGAGCTGGTCGATGACATATACATCATGCCATCCACGCCATTGATTGCCGTTTCCAGCGGGCCACCGACAACGTCGGCAATTACCTCCGCACTCGCACCGGGATAGACCGCCGATACGTTCACTGTCGGCGGAGTAATCTGCGGATACTGCTGGATGGGCAATGAAAAGATCGCAATCGCACCGGCGATGGAAATGATGATCGAGATGACGATTGCGAGGCGGGTTCGTCGTATGAAGACTTCAGAAATCATTGCCCCACCCCTGCAGTACCGGAGATCGGGTCACGCGGGGATACGGCCTGCCCATCGGCGATGCGTTGCAAGCCCTCGACGACAATCGTTTCACCAGCCTTGAGGCCATCTGTAACCGACCAGCCATTGTCGATACGCGTGCCGGTCACGATCGCACGCCGGGAAACCGTATTACCCTCGTTGAGAACATAGACATATTTGCCCTGCCGGTCCTGCAACACGGAAGACATGGGAACTATCGGCAACTCACCAACCGTTTCATCCAGCAGATTGACGGCAACCACCTGCCCCGGAACCAGAATATGGTTGGGATTGGCGAACAGGGCGCGCACCGCCACTGTGCCGGTCTGCGCGCTCACTTCATTGTCGATGAACTGGATGTTTCCCCGCTCGCCATATTGCGTACCGTTGGCCAGCATCAAAGTCAGCTTGAAGCTTTCGGGATTGACCGTCCCGCCTCCTGCTTCCTTCTGGCGAATAGCAATCAGAGCGCGGTCCGTGATCGAAAACACAACACGCACGGGATCAAGCTGCACAATGCGCGCGAGCGGTCCCATGCCCGGGCCAACGAGGTTGCCGACGGTAAAGAGCGAGCGCCCTATTGTCCCGTTGATTGGTGATCTGACCTGCGTATAGGAGAGATTGAGCCGCGCATTGTTAAGCGCGGCTTCTGCGTTCCGCACATCCGCAGTCGCGATATCAAACGCTGCCTGTGCATCGTCGAGGGAAGCTTGCGAAGCGGTGTTACGGTTGGCGAGCGTCCGCGTTCGCGACAATGATTGCCGGGCAGCATTCTGGGCGGCTTCGGCACGTGCAACCTGTGCCTCAGCAGACATAACTGCCGCCTGCATCTGGTCCGGCTCAATTTCAAAGAGGAGATCGCCTGCCTTGACCGCAGCCCCCTGCTCGAACGCCTTTTCCTTCAGGAAACCGGTGATCCGCGCCTGAATATCAACAGCTTCAATCGCCTCGACCTGCCCGTTGAAACGAAGCGGTGCGGTCGCAGGTGCCAGTTCCACCTGGCGCACGATCACGGGAGGCGCTGCGCCAGTTGGAGCTTGCTGAGCCAGACTTGGCTGCAGAAGCAAAGGCGACAACACGGCTACAAAGGCAGCGTTCAAAGAACGACGAACGAGAGTCTTCTTCAATTGCGTGTCCTCCCTCCGGTCGGAAATCGACCGATCACTCACGCATTTCGGGTACTCAAGGCTATTCCGATATAGGCGACACCAGCGATCAGCAGTGCAATTCCCGCAATCGATCCTGATGGCAGGTCACGCGTCCAGGGCCATTTTACCACCAGTGCCGCGCTGGCAGTCCAGGCGATCAGGCCGGAAAGCGTAAACCACCACCAGCCGCTTGCCGGTTTGATTTTCCAGGATAGCGCCAGCTGAAGGAAACCATGCACAAACACCACGATGGCAATCAACAGAGTGATGGCAAGGGCACCCTTGAGCGGGTTCAGATAGATCATGATCCCGCCGACAAGCTCCACTGCTCCGGACAGTTCCTGCCAGACAAAGCCCGCCCAGCTTTTGACCCAGAGCGACTGGATTATCTTGACGACGCCGATAGCCACAAGGACGAGGCCAAACATCGTGCTGGCTGCGAATTCAGAGAACACAGGCAAGAACAGGCAAAGTATTCCGCCCGCCATAAGCAAAGCGCCGATCCCGAGAAAACCTTTCCATTTTCTCTGTTCGACAGTTTTGCGTTCCAATACCTGCAGTTGCTGAACGTCCATTATAGACCCCTCTATGTTAAAAGGGATGCGTTACTGCGAATGCGAAAGTATGTGCATGTTTCGATATAATAGTACAGCCCGAAGGCAACAAATTTAGTGGGCTACCGACCAATCGCCATCTTCCAGTTTCAACCAGCTTGTAGACGTGATGCTGGAACGCAAGCAGAGTTGCGCTACCAGCCCTTCGACCAGACGATCGTCTTCCTTGCCGGCGAATAGCGTCGCCTCGACCTCGACTTCATCGCTGCCTTCTATGTGGTGGCTTCGGATCGCGTGGAACCGGAGCTTCTTCAGATCTAGTGTCTGGATTAGCAACGCCCTCACAGAAATCTCGCTTTCCGCAGGACATCGGAACTTCACAAGATAGAATTGTTCGATTTCCGGCTCGACAAAGGAATAGCGGTTCACGAGAACCGCAATTTTTGGCAGCGAAACATTGAGGCAGACAATGAAAAATGCCGTCTCCACGGCAAGAAGCCACAGTCCATAACCGGTAAGAACGCCAACTGCCCCCGTGCTCCAGATCGTAGCTGCAGTACTCAGTCCCTTGATGCTTGCGCCATCCTTGATAATCAGCCCGGCACCGAGAAAGCCAATCCCCGTAACGACTTGCGAGCCCATTCTGAGATCGCCTTCAAGTCCAAGAGCGTAGGGTAGAGAAGCATAGGCTGCCGCGCCCAGCGCCACGAGGCCATGTGTGGCGAGACCGGAATGACGTTGTTTGATCTGACGTTCCAGCCCGATTGCAGAACCGAGCAGGAGTGCCAGACCGAGATTGACCATGATGGATGGGATTACGACGTCCGGCATGCAGTCCTCTTTATGCCTCGGACGACCAGGCGAGAAATCGCGCGGAAGCCACAAAGCTGAAAGCGATCACGATATTTTAATTGGCGTTACACTTGAGTGACGCAACCAAAGCCATTGTAGTAAACAGATGGCAGTATAGACATTATTTGGGGAGGTTAGGAAGTCTTCTCACATCAGCCTCATCATATTTTATTATAGTACTTGAATTATTTCATCTAAAGTAGTTTCATCAGTAAATTCCGTACGCATTCTTTCCTACATCGACTGAGGGGTCAGATAGCATGGGTTTGCTTGGAATACTGCTCGGACTAGCTCTACTCATGTGGTTTGCCTATCGCGGCTGGAGTGTGCTTCTGCTTTCTCCTGTAGCAGCACTGCTCGCCGCGCTCATTTCCGGTGAACCTCTTCTGGCGAACTGGACATCGACCTTCATGGGCGGGACGGCCAGTTTCGTCGGCCGATGGTTTCCACTCTTTCTGCTCGGTGGCATTTTTGGAAAGTTGATGGACGATAGCGGCTCCATCACGTCCATCGCGAAGTATCTGACTGAGAAACTGGGCGTAAAACGCACCATGCTTTCCGTCGTGCTTGCATCGGCAGTCGTCACCTATGGTGGTGTCAGCGTGTTTGTCGCCTTTTTCGTGCTGGTTCCCATGGCACGTGAAATGTTCAAGGCGGCCAATATTCCTGCGCGGCTGATGCCAGCCGCCATCGGGCTTGGTGCTTTTACTTTCACCATGTCGGCAATGCCGGGCACGCCCTCCACGAACAATGCTATTCCGATGCCCTATTTTGAAACCACGACCTTTGCGGCACCGGGGCTTGGGATCATCGCATCCATCATCACACTGGCCTTCGGCATGTGGTGGCTGCAGCGCGCCGAAGCTAAGGCGCGGGCCGCAGGCGAAAACTATGTCGACGACACTGGCGATCTCGAAATCACAGAGAAAGTTAGAGAACAATCAACATTGTCGGGCGATTTCGATCCGGCCGAATTCGAACACGGCGCACGTCCCGACAATCAGCCGCCGTTTTTCTTTGCGGTTCTGCCCCTGCTTGTGGTCATCGTCGTCAATTTCCTGATGGCGCTCATCATCCTGCCCCGTATCGATTTCTCGTTTCTGGAACAGGAACCATGGGGAATCGATGTTGGCTCCTCGATCGGCCTGTGGGCAGTTCTGATCGCACTGGCAGCGGCTATCCTGACCCTGATAGCAGTCAATTTCGGGCGACTGCGGGCAATCCGGGAAAGCCTCGACGCAGGCGCCAACTCCTCAGTTCTGCCGATCCTCACCATTGCAAGCCTCGTCGGCTTTGGCGCAGTCGTGGCGGCAATGCCTGCTTTTGCGGTGGTTCGCGACGCAGTGCTTGAAGTACCGGGCGGCCCGCTTGTGTCGCTGGTCGTCGCCATGAACGCGCTCGCAGCCCTCACCGGAACGGCATCCGGCGGCATGGCCATCGCGCTCAATGCGCTGGGTGAAGAGTATATGCGGCTCGCGATCCAGTACGGGATCAATCCAGAACTCATGCACCGCCTGACCGTCATCAGCGCCGGTACGCTGGATGCGCTGCCGCATAATGGAACGGTGCTGCTACTTCTACAGATCAGCAAACAGACCCACGCATCGAGCTATTTCGACATGGTCATGACCGTGATTGTCGGTGTGATCATCTCGCTCGTCGCGGTTTTCGTGCTGGGATCAATGTTTGGTTCCTTCTGAGCATGGCCATTGTTGTTGAAAGGAAGTTGAAATGAAAAGGACTTCTCTCCTGATTGCCGTCCTGCTCTCCTTGATGGCGAGCCCTGCATTCGCGCATCTCAATCCCGCAGAGCACGGTTCGTTCGCCGCAGGGTTTACACATCCCCTCTCCGGTGCCGATCACATACTTGCAATGGTTGCCGTCGGTCTTTGGGCTTCAATGCTTGGTGGACGCGCACTCGTCGTCGTTCCCTTGAGCTTTGTCGGTGTCATGCTTCTGGGATTCGTGGCAGCGCTTGGCGGAGTATCACTCCCCTATGTCGAACCGGTCATCCTTGCGTCAGTGATAGTGCTTGGCCTCCTTGTCGCCATGGCATTCCGCGCATCGACCCTGACGGCGGCACTTATCGTCGGCTTCTTTGCATTCTTCCATGGCTATGCTCATGGCGGAGAAATCGGCAGCGCTGCGTTTCTTTCCTATGGCGCCGGGTTTGCTCTTGCGACGGCATTGCTCCACGCGGCAGGCATTGGTGTCGGTCTTGCAGCAGGTCGCCTGCTGCAGGGGCGCACGGGACAGATAGTGATGCGAATAGCTGGCGGCTTTGCTACCCTGAGCGGACTCTACCTTATGGCCGGGTGATGTGAGCATCATCTTGCTGGATCATTCGAAGAGACACGCTGAAGCTGATATTGAACATGATGGGTCAGTGCCGGAAATGCCTATGCATTCTCCGGCGCTGCCTATGCTGCATCTCATGCGGCTTGTCAGTCCCAGCCAGCCAGTTGGCGCGTTTTCCTATTCGCGCGGCCTCGAATGGGCCGTGCATACGGGAACAGTGACGAACGAGGAAAGTTGTGCCGGGTGGGTTTTCGGCCTTCTTGAACACAGTTACGCTGCGCTTGATGGCGCGATTTTCTGGCGCATGATTTCGGCTTTGATGCGAAACGATGACGCCGAATTCTGCCGCCTGAATGACTGGCTTGGAGCAAGTCGCGAAAGCAGCGAACTTGAGCTTGAAGATCGCCGCATGGGCGAATCCCTGCTCACTCTACTGTCGGAACTTGGTGTCGAACGGGCCCGTAGTTTCGCTTCGGAACAGCGAGCCACCTATCCCGCAGCTTTCTCCATTGCAGCATGTCACTGGAATATCGACCCCGTCGATGCGCTACGCGGTCTCATGTGGAGCGTGGTTGAAAGCCAGATCATGGCTGCAATCCGTCTCGTCCCGCTTGGCCATACGGCGGGCCAGAGGATACTTATCGCCGGAGCAGCGAAGATTGAACGGGCCGTCGAAAAGGCCCGGACGCTGAATGACGACGAAATCGGTAATACGGCTCCCGCGCTGGCCATGGCCAGTGCCTGGCACGAGACACAATATAGCCGCCTATTCCGGTCGTGAGTGAAGCGTTTCACGGTATCGCTTGAGATTGTCCTCTGCCGAAGTCGCATCAGCCGGCGCGACCGGCACCAGCGCCTTGAAAGCATACTGACCGATCAGCATGACCCAGGTGACGAGCACGAATGTCGAGGTCAGCACCGGCATTCCAATCGGCTTCAGGAATATGGCGACCGAAGCCCAAAGCCATGTGGCCACGATGGCGCCGAAGATTGCGTAAAGAAAACTGCTCCAGCTGAAAACAAGGAAGAAGCCGCCGAGCGCAATTGCCGTCAACGCCGCGTTATAACCGAAGAGCCCATCGCGAATGGCGCCTTCCGGACCACCGAAGGCGGCGGCAACCACAGCTCCGGTTACGGCTCCCAGAAGCCCCATCAATGCGCTTATTCGCGAATGGATCGCGATACCGGCAAGGATGATGTAACCGGTGATCCAGTTATCCTGAAAGAATATCTGCCCGATGGCAGTGCCGATGCCCATGTACCAGGTCGGAAGCACATAAGGGACGGCGTAGGAAAACTGTTCCGGCGATACCGGCTTTGCCATCGGACCGGCATCTATGGCATCGAATTTGAGTATCGCGAACAGAAAGAGCCAGCCGACGAGTACGAATGGCATTGTCAGGGGTGCCACCTTGTGCGGCCCCAGAAGCGTAGCGATACTGGCGAAAGCCATGGTGGAGAAAGCGGCGCCACAGATGAGATAGATCGTCATGGCGGGCGACGGCAGTGCGCCGCTGCGGAAATCCGCACTGGTAAACGCTATCAGCGCAAGGGCGACCAGAGCGCCGTTGAACCCGAACAAGCCATCCCGGATCAGCCCCTTGTCAGCCTTGAGGATGATTGCCGTCAGCGTGCTGGCAACAACGCCAAGCACGCAGATGAAAGCATAAATCCAGGAATTGACCAGAATGGCGAACAAAATGACCAGCCCCGACAGAGGATTGTTCTGGAACACCACCTGCCCGATACCGCGCAGCGTCCAATCAACAAACCCCAGAGAAGGATGATCCTGCAAGGCATTGAGCTGCATGGATTTATTCCCCGTCTTTCGTGATCTATTTTCCGCTGACTAGAGCATTTTCTGTTTTGATTGAATCACCGGAAAAACTCTATCTCTTTGTTTTTACGTATGTCTCCCGAAACCGGTTCCCACTTTCGGGAGACATGCTCTAAAACAGAAAATAACGCTGCGCCATCGGCAGAACGTCAGCCGGTTCGCACGTGATCAGTTCACCGTCCACCCGCACCTGATAGCTCTGCGGATCGACCTCCAGTTTGGGTGTAAGCCCGTTATGGATCATGTCCTTTTTGCGGATCGACCGGATGCCCTTCACCGCAACCAGTTGCTTGCTGAGTTTCAGCTTCTCGCCGATGCCGTCATCCAGCGCCGCTTTCGAGACGAAGGTGACGCCGGTGGAACCAAGCGCCCGGCCCAATACCCCATACATTGGCCGATAATGAACCGGCTGGGGCGTCGAGATCGATGCGTTTGGGTCGCCCATCGGTGCAATCGCAATCATGCCGCCGATCATGACGAGGCTCGGTTTCACGCCGAAGAATTCCGGCTTCCACAACACCAGATCGGCCCGTTTTCCGACTTCGATTGAGCCGATCTCATGGGCAAACCCGTGTGTGATTGCAGGATTGATCGTATATTTGGCGACATAACGTTTGGCGCGGAAATTGTCATTCCGGCTGCTGTCCTGGCTCAGCGGGCCTCGCTGCACCTTCATCTTGTGAGCAGTTTGCCAGCAACGCAGCGTCGTTTCACCGATACGGCCCATGGCTTGAGAATCCGACGACATCATCGAAAACACGCCCAGATCATGGAGAATGTCTTCGGCGGCGATGGTTTCGCGCCGGATGCGGGATTCCGCGAATGCCACATCCTCGGGGATTTTCGGGCTGAGATGGTGACAGACCATCAGCATATCGAGATGTTCATCGACCGTGTTGATGGTGTAGGGGCGGGTCGGATTGGTTGAGGACGGCAGGATATTTTCTTCGCCCGCCGCTGTGATGATATCCGGCGCATGGCCGCCACCTGCACCTTCCGTATGGAAACTGTGGATGGTGCGGCCTTTCATGGCAGCAAAGGTATCCTTGACGAACCCGCTCTCGTTCAGCGTATCCGTATGGATAGCCACCTGAATGTCTTCCTCATCGGCAACGTTCAGGCAATTATCGATGGCGGCTGGCGTGGTTCCCCAGTCCTCATGCAGCTTCAGGCCGACAGCACCGGCTCTGATCTGCTCGCGAAGCGGTTCCGGCTTGCTTGCATTGCCTTTGCCGAGCAGTCCCACATTGATCGGAAGCGCTTCGACGGCCTCAAGCATGCGATGGATAGCCCATGGCCCCGGTGTAACCGTGGTTGCTAGCGTGCCGACCGTCGGCCCCGTTCCGCCGCCAACCAAAGTCGTTGTACCGCTAGCCAGAGCTTCTTCGGCCTGTTGCGGCGCAATGAAGTGAATATGGGTGTCGATACCGCCAGCGGTGAGAATCTTGCCTTCGCCTGCAATGACGTCGGTCGCCGGTCCGACGATAATGTCGACGCCGGGCTGAATATCGGGATTACCGGCCTTGCCGATCCCTGAGATACGACCTTCCTTGATGCCGACATCGGCTTTGATGATGCCCCAATAGTCAAGAATGATGACATTGGTGATGACCAGATCGGCGGTTTCGGACGAGGGTCGTTGCCCCTGCCCCATACCGTCGCGAATGACCTTGCCGCCGCCGAAGGTTACTTCTTCGCCATAGATGCAGCGATCTTCCTCGACCTCGATGATGAGCTCTGTATCGGCCAGACGCAAACGGTCACCCTTGGTCGGGCCATACAGTTCGGCATAGGCCTGTCTTGAGATCCTTCCCATCTGTCCCTCCTAGAGTTTTCCGTCGATTTTTGCGTTGAAGCCATACACTTCCCGGTTGCCATCCAGCGCTACCAGTTCGACTTCTCGATCCTGTCCCGGCTCGAACCGCACCGCAGTTCCGGCCGGAATATTGAGCCGGAAACCTCTCGTCTGCTCCCGGTCGAAGGCAAGCGCTTCGTTCGTTTCATAGAAATGATAATGCGATCCAACCTGTATCGGCCTGTCGCCCGTGTTCTCCACGGCGATGGTGCGCGTTTCGCGACCATTGTTGAGGTCGATCGACCCTTCTTCGATGAAATATTCACCCGGTATCATGATCGTCTCCTGAGACGCATCCCGAAAGACGTGAAACGTTTCGGACAAGATGCGCATAAAAACAAAAACTCAGAGCGTTTCCGAAGATTTAGGGAATGCTCTACGGAATTGGGTTGTGAACGGTCACAAGCTTGGTGCCGTCAGGAAAGGTGGCTTCCACCTGAATGTCGTGGATCATTTCAGGCACACCCTCCATCACCTCATCGCGGGTGAGAAGCGTGGCACCGTAGGACATGAGTTCCGCAACTGTCTTGCCGTCACGGGCCCCCTCCAGAATTTCGGCGGAGATGTAAGCCACAACTTCCGGGTAGTTAAGTTTCACCCCTCGGGCTCTCCGTCGCTCCGCAACCAATGCTGCGGTGAAAATCAGAAGTTTGTCCTTTTCACGTGGCAATAGTTCCATTTGTAGGCCCTCTCCAAAGTGAGTTATGTTGCCCAGATGCGTGGCGCAGCTGCCGGTTTCCCCAGTCCGGTTTCGCGCAGAACTTCCCAGGCTTTTCGAAACAGTGTCTTGGCTTCCGTCATGCGCCCGCCGAGATAGCGACAGACGATCACCCGCTCGAGCCGCGACACCGAGAACAGATTTCTGGCTGCATCGCCGACCGCTTCGCGAATAGCGTGAAGCGCGCTTTCATCTGCCGGACCGGCATAAACCATCGTCGCGACAATCGGTTTTGCGCAGAAGGCAAAAGCGGCATTCAGCGCCGGGTCGGCGCCATGAAGGCGAAACTGCTCGAACCAGATCGGCTTGCCATCCCTGAATATTTCGACCCTTTGACGGACTTCGCCAGTGTCAAAACTTTCCTGACAGGCCGGCCGTCCAAGACTGATAATGTCCCACCCCAGATAGACCGCATCTCCACTCAGGAATACTTTCGTGCCTATGGAAGCCTTTGCGCCATCAAAAACGATTGTTTCCTGCGGGAGATATTCGCATATGCCGCCCTCACCCACATCGATCCTGGTCGTCTGGGTACTCTGGCCCCTCTCGCTGCGATAGAATTTGGTAGCGCCGGGCGTCGTTAGAACGGTTCTGGCGCCACGTCCTAAAAAACAAGAAATATCAAGGACATCGTCACCAGCCACGCCACCGGGTGGATGAAGAAGATAGACGTGCGCACTGCCATCCTTTTCAGGATAGAACGGTTGTTGCACCGCAAGTGGCCCCACATGGCGTCGCCGCATGAGCCGCGTCACTTCGCGATTATGCTCGAACCGCAGTTCAAGCTCGGCATGCCAACCCGTGCTCATCGACGATTGCCACCTCTATGTTCTCAGGGAACTACGATGCGTTATCGATACCGAACAATAAAACCAAGGCAGGATGAAATATTCAGGCAGATTAACTCGCTGGATCACTATAGACAAGTTCAATTATAGACTTGAGTGATGCACCATCAACTTGTTCAGTCGTGAGCCGCACAAGAATCTTAACCTAGTTTATCATTGAGGGTCCACTGTCACGGTGTGGTGCCCCTATCGTGAACCCAGGCGATCAATCACACGTGCAGGCAGATGAAGGGCCAGCGAGGCCTGTTCGAATGTACCCTGCCCGGCGGCGATGAAAGTATCATCCATGCCTGCATATTCATCTGTAATAAGTCGGCGCAGCAGATAGCCCGAACCCAGAAACTTGATCCGCGTGTTCGAGCTGGCAAACAGACTATGACCACCGCTATCAACCTGAGAAATATCAAGAACCTGAATATTCTTGTTCTGCAGGAAAGCTATATCAAAGCCGCTACCGACCCGCGGCGCCCCACCTGCCAGTCTGCGCGAGATATCGAGAGCCCGATCACGCCGGGATACGACAATCGTGAAAGGCTGAGGCAAATAGTCGATATCATCAATCTGGCTGCGAAAAAGATCCGGATCGAGATCGGGAGCTGCAAGCAGCACCCCCTTGATGCGCTTCAACACGTTAAGGCGTTTATCTGCAGACAGTGTGCGCAAGGCTTCCATAACGACGACAGCGCCCATCGAATGGCCGACAATGACGATGCCGTTGGCTTTTGTCTGTGCTGCAAGTTCGAGTGTTTCCGCCAGTCCCCTACGCGCGATGATCGCACTGTCGCGATCGTAGAGATATCGCGTAAATGCCGCAGCGGATGCCCATGAAAAATGAACAGGCACCGAGGAGACATCATAGTCGTGGACAATCTGCGCATTGCGGAAAAGTCCCTCGGCAAAGTTGTTGTTATAGCCGTGGACGAAAACGAATATCTCACGCTGTGCTGCCGGGCGGCTTGCAAGACGCCGGTTCAACTCCCGGATCATGGCTTGTCGATCAGGCAACGGTGCATAGTTTGAGGCTATGAAATTCCTTCGGGGATCAGGTTTGCCCGACGCAGTCTCTACATTTCCCGGACGGTGCGTTTCCGGGATGTGCACGTCAATCGTCGAGAAGTTCAGTACTTGAGACCTGTCGCGCGAATAGGCGATACTGGGATCGTCTATTCGCTCGCGTACGGTCGCAACCGTAAACGGAACCACCACTTTGGAAAGGGTCTGGTCAGACACATCCATTCCCAGACCAGTGACAGCCCTGTTTCCGGCGCATCCCACTGCGACAAGCAGAACAAATGCGAGGATGAAAATCTGCTTCAAATCATGCCCTCGCTCGATAATCGAGGCAAAACGGCCACGTTGTCGCGATGGTGTCGCATCGCCGGTTTCTGGGCAACACCGCATTTATGAGGTTGTCGGCAACGCTCCCTCGAGTGCTTCCTTGAGGCGCTTTTCCTGTTCTAGAGACAAGGACGTTTTCAGGACCCTGCCGCGCAGGTCAGGGAAATCGGCCATTACCCTATCCCACTGGATTTTGCGCAGGAGAACGAACAAGGCGGACGAATTCTCCGGGATGGTTTCGCCAAGAGACACGATGAACTTGTCATCGATGCCGTAATCGGCGAGCGAACCCGACAAGGCTCCGGCGCCTGCCCCTACAGCGCCACCAAGCGCCATGCCGGCAAGCGGATTGAGGAAAATAAGCCCTACCAGCCCGCCCCAGATCGCTCCGGAAAGCAGCCCCGATCCAGCGCCCATGGCGGGCAGATTATATTTCTGCTTGAGATGAACCTTGCCCTGTTCATCCCTGACGACAATCACGGCGTCCTCAAGATCGACGAGATATTCCTTCTGAAGCTGATTGAGTTTCAAAAGAACAGCATCCGCCTCTCCTACCGTATCAAATCCAATAACAACCAGTTCTGACACAACCGTGCTCCTTTCCTCGACAAGTCTGAAATGAGGATATCACATGGATCAGCGACGCCATCTCACCGTGCGAACATTGGTAATTCTGCCGTCTCTGGCCCGAACCGTTACATCGTAAGTTCTACGAGACCGATCAGCCCGATACAGAAAATGACTCCCGCGGCAATCGAGTGCGCGAACATTGCGAAAACCGCGCATTCTCAGCAATCGGACACCTTCGGAACACCGTATCCTGTGTCCGTTGTTGATCCGCACGCCCACTGTAACCGAATAGCTCTGGCTGAAAGCCGGAACCGTCTCGGCAACGGTTCCAATCGTAAAAATGGCAGTGAATGCAAGAATAGCCCCGATCGAATGCAGCTTCATGTCCCCTCCAAAGTAACAAAGAACCACAACTCACAAGCCGAACCTGTTCGCCGGTTTCATGATTGGCGACAGGCATAAAAAGTCCCGAAGCGGATGAACAGGTTCGGGAAAATGTCATGAAAACAAACTTTTGGAGCGCCTATCTGATACAATCAGATCGAGAGACGCTCCAGATATCCAATGCATAGATGCGGCACAGCCGCATCAGGACCGCAAGTCTCTATTCCAAAACCGGTTCCCGCTTGCGGGAGACATGCTCTAGCGGCAACGTGCTTCGTAAATACGGCCGTGCTGATCGCGATAGCGGCAGTACTGAACGCCATTACGGGTCTGTGCGACGCCTACGAGCGTACCTGCGGCTGCACCGATGGCTGCGCCGGTGAGCGCGCCACGCGTGTCACCTCCAATGGCAGCTCCGGCAAGCCCGCCAATCGCGGCACCGCCAACACCATAGCCGGCTGTTCTTCTTTCGTCGGTTGTGCACCCGCTCGCAGTGGCGCCAATTACGGCCATCGTCAAGACACTGTACAGGATCATTCTCATAGAAATATCCTTCCCATTTTGATTATGCCCATTCCCAGATATTACATAGGCTGCATCTTGAAAGGTCAAGGCACCCGCTTGAGACCCGATTACTGGTTCTTCCATCGTAAAACTTTCAACGTTATTCGCGGGAAAAGCCGAATATTTCGGCAAACCAGCTGGTAGCGGAATATCGCGCGCAGAAAGTCAGGGCGACGATTGTGATCGGCACGCCGATAAAAGCTCCGAAGACACCCCAGAGCGAGCCCCAGGCGAACACGGAAAAGAGCGTTGCAAACGGCGACAGGGAAATTGTCTTTCCCGTCAATCGAGGCTCTATCACGCTTCCGATGACAGATTGTATGATGTTCAAACCGACAAAGACCGCGAGCACCCATTGCCAGCTGGCAAAGTGTGTGAAGGCAAACGCGGTAATAAAGAGCGTGGCGACCAGCGGGCCGAGGAAAGGGATGAAATTCAGGATGAACGCGACAAATCCCCAGGTTTCGGCAAATGGTAAACCGATCAAACGGGTTAGAAGCCAGACAAACGAACCAGTCGCAAGGCTCATCAAAGCCCTAAGCAGCATATAGAACCGGATTTTTGTAGCTGCTGACTGGCTGGCACGCAGGAATGAATTTGCAGCCTCCCGATTTTTCAGCTGCTTGATCCGCGCGCGAAACTCATCGGTTTCGGCAAGCCCCAACAGGACATAGACCAGAGCCACGAGCCAGAAACTGAATGTATTGTTGAGGCGGCTTCCTATCGATTGAAGCATCCGCAAAGTCCAGCTTACGCTGAAATTCTCCGACCACAGAACTGAAGCCGCGATACCATGCCCCTCAAGCCAGATTTTAAGCTGCTCATAGAGGAGCTGATACCGAACTGCATCGATCAATATGCGGCGACCGACCTGCCCGACTGTCCACGCGAGCAGCCAGCCAAAACCGAGCAGAAGGAAAACCACCAGAAGAAAAGTGATCACCAATGCAAGATAGCGCGACATGAGCGATGAAAGTCTGCGCTGGACCGGCCAGACGAGCATAATGATAAACAATGCAAAAACGACCGGCGCAAATACCGCGCCGCCGTAATGGAGCAATGCAATCAGGACGCATCCTGCAATCAGGATCAGGGTTGCATTGCCAGCCTTCAGCATAAAACCTCCCCATCCCCAGCCAAGAAATCAACTCATGATTTCAGGGTATTCTTGTGAATTTGACCGTCTTTCATGACGACCGCCAGCGTCTGTTCCGGCTTTTCAAGCACATGAATATCATCTAGCGGATTTTCGTTCAGAACCAGAAGATCGGCGAAAGCGCCCGGTTCCACGAGGCCGAGCTTGCCGGGATAAGGATTGCGCAGATTGGAAAGGGCGAGCAATTCCGCATTGACCGATGTAGCCGCACGAAGCACTTCCGCATTTGAATACCACTGGCTCAAATGGGTCAGCATGAAATTCTGGCGCGGGGTCAATGCGGGTGAGAACAGAACGTCTGAACCCCAGGCGGTCTTTATCCCGTATTTGCGCGCGAACTCGTAAATCCTTGGCGTGCCTGCGAAAAGCTGCTGAATCCGTTCGGCGCCTGGCCCTGTCTGTGACGCCGCATCCTCCATCGTCAGGAAAGGCTGCATGCTCAACCAGACACTCTTTTCCGCAAACATGCGCGCAGTTTCCTCATCCATCAGGTGCGCATGTTCGACACATGCAACACCAGCTCTGATAGACCGCTGGACCGTATTCGACGCATAGGCATGGACCGTGACATAGGTGTTCCAGTCCTTTGCCACATCGACCGCCGCGCGAATTTCGTCCTCACTGAATGTCGACATGTCAAGCGGACTGCGCGGCGAGGACACACCGCCGCCAGCAACGATCTTGATCTGCGAGGCGCCCTGCAACAGCTGCTCGCGCACACGAAGCTTCAAGCTGCCTGAATCATCGACGATTGCTGAAGCCCCCATCAATTCACCAGTGCTAAGTTTGCCCCCGTCGCGCGGAATTTCCGTTGGCAGCCTCAGATCACCATGACCGCCGGTAGTCGTTATCATCGCACCTGCGGGAAAGATGCGCGGGCCGGAGATGACCCCCGTATCGATCGCGCGCTTGAACGAGAAAGTCGGCCCGCCCATATCGCGCACCGTCGTAAAACCGCGCAGAAGCGTGCGTTCTGCTTCTGCCGTAGACGCTGCGAAAATTATACCCAGATCTCCCTCGAGAAGCACCGGCAGCGGCACCGCCGCATAAACGGCGTGCCAGTGCGCGTCGATCAGACCCGGCATCAGCACGCGGTCGCCGCAGTCGATGACCGTCGCGCCTTCGGGCGGAGCACTGTTTGTCGTATCGACAGCAGCGATGCGATTGCCCTCGACCAGAACCTGCACACCGGATTTCAGAGTGTCCGCCTTGCCGTCGAAAAGCCGCGCCCGCGTCAGGAGAGTTTTAGGAGACTGTGCGAAAGAGCGATCCGCGATCATCGTTGCCGCAGCTGTCGCCGCCGCTCCTGCAAGAAAATGTCTTCGCGATAATCGGTCCAGACGCCGGGAAACCTGTTGCAACATGGGGGTGGAACAACCGCAGCTGTCACCGTGAATGAAATGCTGATATTTTCCACCCAGTCTAAACATGGCAACTCCCGATTGAATCAGTTATTCGAACCAACTATTCGACTATCTTGAAGTAATATACGTCGATGAACCTTCCCCTGACGTCGTTTTCGACGCGACCCCGAATTTCAATTTTGTTCTTGGTGTTTATTTCTCTTCCGCGCCAGACTTCTCTTTCGATCCGAACTCTCGTTCGTCCAGTGCGATCCTGAAAAACATACTGAGCCCTCCTGACATTGCTTTTGATCGAACCGGTGAGCACCACACGGGTTCCGACCGGCGTCCGGGTAATGGCATCAGCCGTTATTGTATTTCGGGCTTTGAAAGCATCGAGAAATTGTGCACGGGAAACATCAATAGAGCCCAGAGAGAAAAGGCCCAGCATCAACGCAAACTGAATCATATACTGCTTTATCGAGGTCATGGATTTTCACCTCCTCATAGCAATGATTGAATTTCTTCTTCCGTATCAAATAAACTGCTGTCGATGATTAGCTGTATTAGGGGAAGACACAAGACATATTCCCCATGAAATTTCAAAATCGCAAGTACCGGACAGGTAACACCTCAATTTTGAGCACCTGTCACATCAGGCTCAGACCAACCCGTTGCGCAACTTAAAGCGCCGGAAACCGCCGACATTGACGCTACGGCCCCGATTGAGCAACTCGCGCATGATGGGCTCGCGCTGCTGAGCAGGCATATAGTCCAGAATGCGTGCGCAATCATGTTCGAAAAGAAGACCGCGAAGAAGCAGATCACGCTTGATCAGCGGACTATCCATCGTTCTGTGAAACAGCCCAAAACCATAGTGAACCTGACTGCCATTCATGACGATCCCCATCATGTGATTGACCAGGACCTCTCGCCTCACCTGTTCGCCGACAAGCCTGCCCCGGTCGTCAGCGGGCGATGTGTCAACACGTCCCTTCATCGCCTTTGAATATTGGCTGATGGTTGGCGTCAGGTTCATCTCATCGATAGCCGCAGGCTTTGCGTTCCGCTTACCGGAGCGTTTGGAAAGCATTTTACCGGTATAGATCGCGCCAGCCAGAAGCGGCTCAAGTTCATAGCTGCGAAAAGCGCCATTTGGCAGATAGCGAAGATTGGATACGATATCCGGCATCGCCATTTTGTCGAGTTTGAGAGCCAGCTTGTCAGTGGAGTACAGCACATCGATGTTGTAACCGCAGCGCACGAAGCATTCTGACAGAGCCACCTCACCCTTTCTGATGGCATGAGGTCTGATATCGTATGGGCGATATCGCGACCAGAAACGCCGCACCGCAGCATCGTTGAATACTTTGCCGGAAACGCTGAAGGCATAGCTGCCAACATGGTGGATGAATTCGTGATTCTCGTTCGTGCCGACGACATCATACTCACTATCGGCAAGCGATGCGATCATGTTTCGAAGGCCAGCACCGGGAACATACATGATGCTGTCGTTGAAATAGAGCAGTCGCCGGAGTTGCAGCCCTTCAGCAGCAAGAAGCAATGTAGCTGCGCGATAGGCGCCAAAATCGCGGCCGATATTCTGGCGGACGAGAACGCGTTGGGCCACGGCTTTGATTGCGTCATGCTCCGGTTGCGACAGTCTGCCATTGCAAACAACAATGGGATTGATGTTCTGATGACGCAGTTCATTCAGGAGATGCAGAAAATCGGGCGTAACACCAAACTTGTTATACTTGACGACGATTGCATAGAGATCGCCGTTCGGCTGACGTGTTGTTTCATCCGATAGAAATCGCGGCGTTTTTTCCATGAAAATATGCGGCGCCTGAACAAGCTTGGCGCTACGTATATAAGCGCGCACAGCCAACCAGTTCATTGCTTTTCCAATGCGCATTCCTGCCCCCCCGGCTCAATTTCTTTGTGAATAACACTGGGCCTCGCTAAAATAAATGGCTCGGATGCGATATTCAGAGAAGATATAATAAAGGGGGTAGGCTATTCATGGATTTCCGGGAGCTGATCAGAAATGAAGTGGGAAAAAACTCTCGCGGCATAGAAATAGGTGCATCTTATGCTCCGATTTTACCAAAGAGAGACGGCTTCAGGACGCTCGTCATAGACCATACCGACACGCAATCCTTGCGTCTCAAGTATAATAGTATGGGCGTCGACACTTCCAGGCTGGAAACCGTCGATGCAATTGACGATGGCGGCGAGTTCAGCGAGCTGGATCTGACCGGGGATGGGTTTGACTTCATCGTTGCCAGCCATGTTTTCGAGCATCTGACAGACCCCATTCATTTCCTTCAGCGTTGTGAGCGTGCGCTCAAGCCCGGCGGCAAGGTTTATCTTCTCGTGCCGGACCGACGTTATACTTTTGATTATCTGCGTCCGAGCACCACAGCAGGTCATATGCTGGCTGCCTACCTCGCGGAACAAAAGAGACATGGAACAGCTGTCCTCTTCGATCACCATGCCTCCAATGCAACCCGCGGCGGCATACAGGTCTGGATGGAAGGGCATAAGGGCGATTTCGCTTTTGCCGGCACCCCCTCGTCCGGCTACGCGAGCGCGACGAGCAAGAATGACGAATACGTCGATTGCCACGCCTGGGTTTTCACACCCTCAAGTTTCCGTCTCGCCATGCAGGATTTGTACAACGCTGGCGTTCTGGGTCTCAAGGAAGAGCTGTTTCACCCAAGTTTCGGCTGCGAATTCTATGTGGTGATGAGCCGCAATCCATCTGTAACGACGCAGCCGGACAGACTTACCCTTGCACTGAATGCGATCAAGGAAGCAGGCCCGGAGGAACCTTCGTCGGCAGCGGCAACTCCCCGGCAAATTGACATTGCGCCGGGCTATGAAAGCACAGCACCTTCGGCACAGAATGCCATGGACATATTCAAGGGTGGCTGGGTATCGGCCTTTCCTTCAGAGACAGGCCTGCGGGCGGGCACCAATGCCCTGTTTGCGGACCCGAGAATCCTCTGGCTCACCGCACAGTTGAAGGATTGGTTCAAAGGAAAAGACGTCCTCGAGCTGGGGCCCCTGGAAGGTGCCCATACTGCAACCTTGCTTTCAGAAGGTGCTGCATCCGTTACGGCTATTGAGGCAAAACGGGATTCTTATCTTCGCTGTCTGGTAACGAAAGAAGTTCTGCAACTGCACGGCGCATCTTTCCAGCTGGGTAATTTCCTCCCCTATCTGGAAAGAGAGGAAACGCAATGGCCGCTGATCGTCGCCAGCGGCGTGCTGTATCACATGTCGGACCCGATCCGTACGCTCGAGCTTCTTTCCAGCCGTACTGATCGGCTATATCTCTGGACGCATGTTGTCGATCCGGATGCCATGCTTCCCGGTGATCCGCGCCTGGATGCCCTCGGCGATCCGGAATTGCGCGACTGGAACGGACGACTGATCAAGCTCCACAAGCGGCCCTATCTGGAACAAAAGGAAAAGACCTTTTGCGGCGGCATGGAGGCGGAACCTCGCTGGATCAACCGGGAAGATTTGCTCTGGCTTCTGGCCCAGCTCGGCTTTGACGAGATCATTACCGCGCACGATAAGCCCGATGCCGAACATGGACCATCTCTGTCCATCCTGGCTTCGCGCTCCAAAGCGTCTGCTTAGACTGAGCTCTAAAAAACATTGCGCTAGAGCTCCGATCTGACTGGATCAGATCGGCGCTTTAACGCTTTGTTTTAACACGCATCTTTGTCTGAAAATCGCATCACATCGGGTAAACATCATCGCCGAGAGAGGAAAGTGAAACAGGCCAGTCAAGGTTCGTTTCGCCTGTCTTCCTGAAAAAGACCGCTGACATCAAGGCCCCGGTATAGAACTCGCCGAAGCTTGTCGCCAGATTGTGGACTTTCGCCACGATATAAGCGTCACAACCATCAACGGCTTTGATTATTTCAAAGCCCGTTGCGCGATTGAGCAGCGCTTTCCATGAATGGCGCGAGAAGCGGAAGTAATCGCAAGGCTCCTCATGCAGCGGCCAGGTCTGTGGTGCGAGTATGATGCCAATCGCTCCCGGCTTCATCACCCGGTTCATTTCGATGACTGCTTTCCACGGCATCAGCAGGTGTTCAAACACCGCAAATGACATGACGGCGTCGAATTGATTTCTGGGCAGAAAACTGCTCGCTTCGTGGGCATCGCCGACGACGTCGACATTTTCGCCTTCCAGAATATCAAAACCGGTATATTGCCAGGCGGCAGGCAGACGTTCGCGCCACATGGCACCGGTTCGATTGCGAGAGCCGATTTCGAGCATATGCCCGTTTGAGCACTGATGAATCTCATCGAAGAAACGGTTGACCAGCACCAGAACAGGGTCATGCGGATCCGCTGCGGAAAGCGGCTGTTCCAATCTGGACCCATCAGCCAGGCAAACTTCTATCGTAGCATTCAGCATTTGAGCGGTTTCGAGGCCGGTAAAGATTCGCTCATTGAAACGACATGCTGCCGCCGAACGCCCATAGACACGGCTCAGGTCGGGGCTTGGCAGGCTGTGCTGTGAGATTACCAGTTCACGCCCGTCCGGCAGTTTGAGATTCAAACCAAGCACTTTGCTGTTTGCCGCGATGACAAATCCGGAAATATGTACAGCGCCCTGGAAACAGGAATTTCGCTCCACGACACAAAGAGGTGCAGCGCCAGTATTCTTTGGACGCAGGTGAAATACTGGATCGAGCGTCATGATGAATGCAGCCGCCCGACTGATACAGACCCGTTATTGAGCATAGTCACGTGTCCCCCGAGCGATTCCCCACGCCAGATTGCTGTGGCGCCAGCAGTTTTGTCAATCGATCAATATTAGCCATTATCAACAGACCTGCCCCACACAAAACCTTCGGCTCATTCATGGATAGCCGCCGCCGACAATATGACGGCAGATTTAGGCATGGTGCCTGCCAAGACGGCATTTTACCGGATGAAGTGCGGCGGGAGATATGACAGCCTCGACGGTCAAGCGGGAACAGAACAAGACACAGGACGGAAAAGAAAGTGGGCAAGTCGCAATCGGATGTTCGACTGATTGCACCTGATCACTCACGGAGGTTCTGGACCTGCACTGGCTGTTCGTAGGCAGGATCATCGGAAGGTGATGGGGACGACAAATAATGCGGGGGCGGAACTGAAAACGTTGGAACTGGCTCGAAGTGAGCAAAACTATATGCGCGAATTGCGCAGGGAATTTCATAAATACCCTGAGCTTTCCCTGAATGAGCGACGCACTTCTGCACGTATCAGGGAAGAACTTGATGCAATAGGCGTCCCTTATATTTTAGTCGGCGAATTTGGGATTGTGGCAACAATTGCCGGATCGCAAAGCGAACGGGTTATCGCCTTGCGCGCCGACATGGATGCTTTGCCAATCGAAGAAGACAACCCTCACCTGGAGTACAGGTCCGGCACGGCTCGCGTCATGCATGCCTGCGGCCATGATGGACATGTCGCCATGCTGCTGGGAGCGGCGCGCATTCTCATGAAATCTCGCGACCAGCTCCATGGAACAGTCAAGCTATGCTTTCAACAAGCCGAAGAAGTTGGCGAGGGAACAGAGGACATTCTGAAAGAACTCGCAAGGCACCCCGTTGAAAGCGTATTGGGCATTCATCTCTGGTCGGAGCTGGAGACCGGCAAAATCTCCATTGAATCAGGCCCTCGAATGGCTGCCGGGCAATCAATCGATCTGACAATCCATGGCGTGGGCACGCACGGCGCTTACCCCAACAGAGGTATCGACCCTATCATCGCGACTGCAGCGATCATTTTGAATTGCGCTGCACTCGTCAGCCGTGAATTCGATCCTACGGAACCCGTCGCGCTGACTTTTGGAAGTATCTGCGGCGGCAATGCAGATAATGTCATTCCAGACAAGGTCAGCGTCTCGGGCACGATGCGTGCAACGCGCCCTGAGATAATGAATTATCTCGAAGAAGCGTTGAAGCGGACAGTAACAAGCACGGCCGATGCCTATCGCACCCGAGCAGAAATCAGATTCAGCGGCGGTGTTTCAGCAGTCACTAATGATCCGGCATGCAGCAACGTTGCCCGTCGCGCCATTCAGTCTCTCGGCCTGGAAAAAGACTGCACGAGTTTCAACACGGTAATGGCCTCAGAAAACTTTGCCGATTTCCTTAAAGTCTATCCCGGTGCCTTCGCATTCATCGGCGTGCGAAACGAAGAGATCGACGCCGTCCATCCCCACCACCATCCGAAATTCAATATCGATGAAGATGTTCTTTTCAGGGGTGCAGCCCTCTATGCGCAATATTCTATCGAATACTTTCGATCTGAAAATAAAGAAAAACACAGCGGTTAGTATTCTTTCGAACACCTATTTCAATTTCAAACAAAATGGGAGGAAACCATGAAATATTTGAAAACAGCAGCGCTCACACCATCAATAATCGCGATGGCACTCTCTTTAGGAGCGGGCATTGCCCATGGCGAAGAGCCTTTGAAGCTCATCATTGGTACTGAGGGTGCCAATCCGCCGATGAATTATCAATTGGCAGATGGAACGCTTGCCGGTTTCGAGGTTGAAATCGCCAAGGCGCTCTGCGATCAGATGAAGGCGCAATGTGAAATTGTCGCTCAGGATTGGGACGGCGCTATCCCTGCTATCCAATCCGGAAAGTTTGATGCGTTTATCGCTTCCATGTCGATAACCGAGGAACGCAAGAAGCAGGTTGATTTTTCCAATAAGTACTTCAACCCTCCTCCGGGAATGGTGGCATTGAAGGATTCTGACATCAAGGGTGTCACCAAGGACGACCTTGCTGGCAAGACTGTCGGTGTGCAAGGCTCAACGACCCACGCGAACTATGCAGAGGCTTACTTTACCGACAGCACAGTAAAAGCCTATCCGACCTCTCAGGAATTCAAGCTAGACCTGGTGAATGGTCGTCTTGATGCCATTAATGATGACAGTGTGTCGCTGGCTGAGTGGCTCAAAACACCCGAGGGCGCATGCTGCAAGATGATCGGCACCTATCCGCCGGTGGCACAATATCATGGCGCTGGCGTTGGCGCTGCTATCAAGAAAGGACGCCCGGAACTGGTTTCAAAGTTCAACGAAGCGATCAAGGAAATCCGAATCAACGGAAAATATAAGGAAATCAACGATAAGTACTTTGATTTCGATGCTTTCGGAAATGACGGCTAGTTCAGCTTCGGTGGTGGGAGAAGCACCATCAAGTCTGACTTGAGCGCGGATAACCGCCTCTCGAAATCGTGGGCGATGCGCTATGGGCGACCAACGATCCATAGCGCATTGATTTACCGGGTTCGACGCTGGTGACATTTCGCAAAATCATCTTTCGCTCCATTCTCGCCCACGTTAACCGACGGCAACCCGATTGACGTTGATTTCAATGGTTCATTCGAGCTTCGGTATCTTGTTAGAAGTGTACCACAAGCCCCAGTATCGGCCCTTTTTGAACCGCATCATAAACGAAACCATCATGACTATAGTCGATACCAAGCGCGCGATAGCCTGCAACAGCAGATAGATTGTTCCTGAACTGATATCCAAGCGTTCCGGCAATATCCCAATCGATCTTGGCTTGCCCCGCCCCCACGACGCCCCAACCACTGAAGAAAACATCATTTGTCAGGAAGTACTTACCGCGTACTTCGGCAACGGCATCGACCCATGCAGCACTGTCGCGCCCGCTGTGGCCGTCCAATAATCCACCATCAAAAGAGATTTCCGTACTCGCGTACCAGACGCACGCGCCTGCCACCACATCAAGGCGGCTTCTCCCTTCCTCAAAAAGACTGTACCCCCCGCCGAGAAAACCGGAAAACGTCCCAGATTTAATATCAACGCCGTTGCTCAATACTCCGTAAGGGGTCTGACCACCTGTCGATATTATTGTATAAATGATATCGCTGAACAGACTATAGCGATCATAATGCCCTTCAATGACACCCATGAACGAGAAGTCGAGTTCTTTGAAGAGGCTCCCGAAATCAGATTTCATTTTTGCAGGTGGTAACCCAAATTGGCCCGCAGTGCCACCGATACCAGCTGCCCAGAAACATGGGCTTGCACTAAAGCGCCATCCATCCGGTTTGACTTCTTGACTTACAGGCTCTGAGACAGTGGATGCGAACGGAATATCAGCGGCAAAGGCCATATGCTGACTGCCAATCAAAACAGTCAGCGCAATCGCGAAAAATCTATAGTGATGCATTCCCCCCGAAATTCCGCTTCGGTGATCAGTTGAGGGAAAGGGTTGTCATTGCATTTGCTCTGAGAGCGCCTGCTCCTCAACAGTGCAATCGACAGACGGCCTGTTCGCTGATTCCAATTCCTTGCGCGCGGCCTGAACATCAGCAAGGAATTCGGGATTGCTGTGCAGTTTGGCGACTGTCGCGGCCCCCATAATGCGTCCCGCATCGACATCGCTTTGCCAGTGCGCGTTACAGATCACCCGGCTTTGTCCAAACGACAACCCGCGCTTGAACAGATCATCGGCGCGCTTTGGATTGACTTCCGCCAATGTGAGCGACCGTGCCCAAATCCTAGCTTTGCTCAACGATGGGGAAGCCTGGTCGAGTTCGCATTGGCGCTCGCCTTGAACGTGAGCCCACGTACGGTGCAGCGAGCACTCGAAGAGCTTGCTCGCGCTGGCATCGGCCGGCATCTGAAAACTTTTACAATAGCCGACGCCCAGATTCATCGCTTGACCGGCAGACGCCGGATCAGGCTTACTTCAACGCACTGACACCAATGATGGCGGCGGCATAATCGAGGCGGAAATCCACTTAGCGAAACGCCCGAAACTGTTCAGACAAACTGAGCCACTTCTCAAGTACAGTTTTTAGTTTTTTGTAACAGTCCATCACAGTCTAGGAAGCGTCTACTGAGGGGCAAGGAGAGGCCGGCCATCTACCCATTCCAGTCGTTAAAGGCCGAAGATTGCCGATTGGCAATTATGTAATGAGGATGGCAGTGGGAGGTGGAAACCATTCATTCTGTGACCTAAACTAGTTGCGTCCCGCGCGTTTAGACACAATGCAAAGTCGAGAAAATTGTCGAATAATTCTATTGAGCCATGGTGGTCAGCGATAAAAGCGGCGCATTGACTCCTCTTAAAAACTGGCTATAACTATAAATGCAGACTGAAGATTTAAGACCATCTGCAAGGATGGTCTTATTGCGTCTGGAATCCGGATAAGTCCTCTTGCAGATGTCTTAACGACGTTGGGAGGACGCCGTAATGCACGGAAGCAAGATAGCCCTGAGGGGCGTGCCGGATATTATTTCCTACATTGATGCGAATGACGGTATTCGAGGTCGCGCCGGTATCATCTGGTGGCTTGCCCTTGGCGGCCTGTTTCTTGATGCCTTCGCCAATTCGGCACTGAGCGCAGGGCTTGGACCTATGACACGGGATCTGGGGCTGGATGCGGCGCAGGTTGCGCTTATGACGTCTTTCGCCTCGTGGGTATCGATCGCATTCAATCCAATCGGCGGCTGGATCGCCGACCGCTGGGGCCGTATGCGCCCGCTGATCTTCGCAAAGCTCATTGCGCTCATCGGTGCAGTGCTGGTGATGACGGCCCATTCCTATGAAGTCATCCTCATGGGGCGTTTCTTCGTGGGCGCCGCCTACGGTATCGATTTTGCTATCGCTATGGCCGTACTTGCCGAATTTACGCCTGCGCGCCTGCGCAGCCGCCTCAATACGTGGCAGGGCATCTGGTACACCGCCGTTTGTACAAACGTGCTTCTGGCCATGCTGTTCTACAGCTGGGACGTGGGTGACTCGATCTGGCGCTATTCTGTTGCCGCAACGGGTGTGTTCGCCTTCGCCATCATGATTCTTCAGGCGGTATTCATGGTTGAAAGCCCGATCTGGCTCGCCCGCAAGGAACGACTGGAGGATGCCGCCCGTGCAATGACCCGCATCTATCACCGCGATTTTGTTGCCGCCGTGCCCGAAGACCGTTTGCCGGTTCTCAATCAGGCCCGTCGCGGCATCGCCAATGTTGCCCTGATTTTCCGTGGCATCTATCTGCCGCGCACGATTCTTGCCGCAACCGTCCAGATCGGACAGTCGATCCAGTATTTTGCCGTGGGCTGGTACTTGCCGCTCATCAGTGCGGCGCTGTTCGGCAAGGACTTCCTCTACGCCATGATGGGCACGCTGGTGTTCAACGTGTTTGGCATCATCGGTGGCTTCTCTTCGCCAGTCATCGGACGCGTACTCGGCTTGCGCAAGGCTTCCGCCATCGGCTTCGGTGCAGTCTTTGTCATGCTGCTGATCATGGGCCTGTTCCATGACACCATGCCGACCTGGCTTGCGGTGATCGTGCCATCGCTGTTCATCCTGTTCCATTCCGGCGGTCCCGGTGCGAACGGCAAGAGCCTGTCGTCACTCTCGTTCCGCAGCGAACTGCGTGCTGGCGCCAACGGTGTCATCGGTGCGCTCGGTGCCATGGGTGCGGCTCTTGGCCTGCTGGTCTTTCCGATCTTCCGAGAGACCTACGGTCTCGGCACGACATTCCTGATCCTATCGGTCGTTCCACTGATTGCCTGCATCATCTGCTCGATCATTCAGTGGGATCCGACACGCACCAAGATCAGCCCGGATGACGAGCCTAATGCGCCGCAGTTCGAAGGTGACCGGTAATAACGGAGGATAATGTGAACGGACGCAGACAGGCCATTCTGGCAATTGATAAAGGAACGTCCGGAACCAGGGCCGCGCTTGTCGCGGCCGACGGTTCGGTCTCCGCCGTCAATTACACGACGCTTACCGTATCTTCGCCGCGTCATAACGTGGTGGAACAGGACGCCGATGTTCTTTTGCAAAAGACCATCGAAGTATGCGGCAAGACGATCGCCGCAGCGCGGGATGCGGGCGTGGAGATCGCCGCAATGGCAATTGCCACGCAACGCGCAACCGGTGTTCTGTGGGATACCGAGACGGGTCGCGCGCTGGTCCCGGCCATGGTGTGGCAGGATTCACGCTATGCCGAAGAGCTGAAGCCGCTCGGCGCCATATGGGACGCGAAACTCGTGTCGCTTGCCGGGCGTCCGGTTGGCGGACGGGCGATCTATCTGTGGGCGGCGCGCCATATGCAGGAAACGCCTGCTGTGCGCGAGGCGTGGAAAGCGAAAAGACTTGCCTTTGGCACGGTCGACAGCTGGCTGCTGTGGAACCTGTCCGAAGAACGCACAGCCGTCACGACGCCGACCAATGCGACCTCTGCCGGTGCCTATATTCTTGGTGAACATCGCTATTTCACCGATTGGGTGGAAGCGCAGGATTTTCCGCTGGAACTGTTGCCCGAGCTGAAACAGGACGCCGATGATTTCGGTTTTACGCGGCAGGACATTCTGGGTATCCGCGTGCCGATCAAGGCGTCCTGCGGTGATCAGCTCGGCGGTCTGGTCGGCCTTGGCTGTCACGATGCGGGTCAGGCCATGTGCGTGCATGGCACGGGAAGCTTCGTCGATCTGGTGATTGGAAAGCAGACGCCGAAAAATCCCGGCCTCTACGAGGCAACTTTCACCATGGCGGCCTGGCGGAGCGAGAACCTCTCGCATTTCGCGGTCGAGACCTATGCCGCCACAACCGGCTCGGCGCTCAACTGGCTCTGCAATGAAATGCGCTGGTTCGAGAATGCCAGGGAAATCAGCGAACTGGCTGCGACAGTACCGTCTTCCAACGGCCTTTTCTTCATGCCGACCCTGACGGGATTGCGTCAGCCGAACATCGTACCGGATGGCCGGGCATCGCTGACCGGGCTTTCGATGGCCCACAGCCGGGCGCATCTTGCTCATGCCATTCTGGAGGGCATTGCCCATTCGGTTGTTTCCTGCGCAGAGGCAAGCTCTGAAGTGGCTGGCGTTCCGGTGCGGGAAGTGGTGGCAGGCGGGGGGCTTTCGTCCAGCGATACGCTGCTTCAGCTACAGGCTGATCTCAGCGGTGTTCCTGTGCGGCGCATGGCGGATCAGGATCGCGCGAGCCTTCGGGGCACCGCGTTTCTGGCAGGTAGCGACGGATTGCTCTGGAGCGACCTTGCGGAAGCGCGCGCCACGCTGCCCGAAGGCAATCTCTTCATCCCCAAGACCAGCAAAGCGGAAAGACAAGACCGTAGAGCGCGATGGCACTCCCTCACGGATGAGGAAGTCGCACGCGTTCAGTCGGGTCACTATCATTAAACAGGAGTTGAAATGCTGAATCTGCGCTCCCGGCGCGCGGACAAGGATCGCGCCCGGATGATCCGCACCGAGCCGCTGAGGTTGAACCGGTCGGAACAGGAAGACCATCTTGCCACTGAAACCTACGACATTCTGATCGTTGGCGGTGGCGTGACCGGTGCTTACTGCGCCTTTGATGCAAGTCTGCGCGGCTTTCGTGTTGCGCTGATCGAGAAGGATGATTTTGCATCCGGTACGTCGTCCAAATCCTCCAAGATGGTGCATGGTGGCCTGCGCTATATCGAGCAGGGCAATCTCGGTCTGGTGCGTCACTCGCTGCTGGAGCGTCAACGCCTGCGCCGCAATGCCAGCCATCTGGTGCAGCGCCTGCCTTTCCTGTTCCCCATTCTGGAACGGGATGGTGTGTTCGATTCCCGCTTCGCCAAGGCATTTGAAGGCCTGCTTTGGACATATGATCTGGCTGGTGGCTGGCGCGAGGGCATCCTGCATCAGAAGCTGACTGCGGCGGAAGTGCTGGCGCATTGTCCAACCTTCAAGGACGAATATCTGCGTGGCGGCCTCATGTATTTTGATGCCCGCGTCGATGATGCGCGCCTGACGCTGGCACTTGCCCGTTCTGCCGGCTTTTATGGAGCCACGGTCCTCAACCATTCGAAGGTAGCAGAGATCACCCGTAGCTCGGGTCGGGTCGACGGCGCTATTGTTCGGACTGTCGAGGGTAAGGAAATCCAGGTGCGCGCCAAGACCGTCATCATGGCGACAGGCGTGTGGCTGCGCGACTGGATGGGGCTCGGCAAGGATGGCGAAAAACCGTTGCATGTGCGCCCGGCCAAAGGCGTTCACGTGGCAATCCCATGGTTGAAAATCCGCAACGACTGCACCGTGACGGTGCCGGTGCCCGGCCGCAGCCGTCGCGCGACCATCACGCGCTGGGGCAACGTCTCCTATCTTGGCACGACCGATGAGGACTATCAGGGCGATCTTGATGATGTGCATTGCACGCGTCGCGAGCTTGATTTTCTGATTGAGGGCGCGTGCAGCGCACTCAATATCGACCTGACGCCGGATGATGTCGTCGGCAGTATCGCCGGGTGCCGTCCGCTGGTAGCCGCTTCGTCTGGCGGTAGCACCATGGACGTCAAACGCGATCATTCCGTGCATGTTGCACCAGACGGCCTCGTCACGATTGTGGGCGGCAAGCTGACGACTTCGCGTCATATGGCCGAACAGACGGTGGATGCTGCTGCAAAAGTTTTGGGTGATCGTCGCCGCTGCACCACGAAGAAGGCGTTTCTGCTGGGTGCAGCCGGTTATGACGCACAGGCAATCGTGGCTTCCGGTGGCATGGAGGCACATCTGGGTGAACGTTACGGCACGGAATCGCGCTTCGTCAGCGATCTGATGGCTGCTCGTCCTGAACTTGCCGAACCGGTGGTGGAGGGCCTGCCCTATACCGGCGGAGAAGTCGTCTACGCTGCCCGGCATGAACTTGCCCGGACCATCGATGACGTGCTGTCGCGTCGTATGCGTGCCCGCCTGATGGCGCGCGATGCCTCCGCCCGTGCCGCCGCAAAGGTTGGCGCCTTGCTGGGTGAAGAGCTTGGTCTCCCCCAGGCCGAAATCGACCGTCAGGTCGCCGCCTATGTGGCCGCGACCGAAAAAGAAAAATCCATTCTCACAGGAGCGAACTGAACATGATCAGCAAGGAAGCCATCAAGCGCGGTTACAATCGCGGAAATTATGTCGTTGGTGCCCCGACCCAGCCGCATTATGCCGGCAGCATCAACGAAATCGGAACCAAGGCCGATCTGGCTCAGGACGCCGTTTCAGTGGACGCCGCCCTTGTCGCGAAGCTGCAGGGCGTTGCAGACGAAGTTCTGACCGCGCGCGAAGATCTCGTTGTGAATACCCGCGACTGGTGGGCGCGCACGATGGTCGCGGAAACGGGCGGAAAGCCCGCAACGGTTGATGGTGTGTTCGTTCGCGTTTCGACGGTGGAGCAGGTTCAGGCTGTCATGCGCCTTGCGCATGAAGCCAAGGTACCCGTCACGGTTTCTGCCGGGCGCTCCAATGTTACTGGCGCGGCGCTGCCGCTGCGCGGCGGTATCGTGCTTGATGTCTGCAATCTAAACCGTTTTGTCAGCTTCGATGCGGACAGCCAGATCGTCGAAGTTGAAGCTGGCATGTTCGGCGATATTTTTGAGGAAATGATCCAGCGCGACTTTGGCATGACCATGGGGCATTGGCCGTCCTCGTTCGGTATCAGCACTGTGGGCGGCTGGATAGCCTGCCGCGGCGCGGGCCAGCTTTCGACGCGCTACGGCAAGATTGAGGACATGGTCTATGGCATGGAAGTCGTGCTGGCCGATGGTTCGCTGGTGACGGTTGGAAACTATGCCCGCGCGGCAATCGGACCTGATCTGCAGCAGATCTTTATCGGTTCGGAAGGTACGCTCGGCATCATCGTGAAGGCGCGCCTGAAACTGCATCGCCTGCCGGACTACGCTCGTGCGATTGCCTATGGGTTCAAGAGCTTTGCCATCGGTCTGGAAGCCTGCCGCCGCATCATGCAGGGCGGTGCCAATCCGGCAGCGCTGCGTCTTTACGACGAGTTGGAAAGCGGCGTGCAGTTCGGTCTGCCGGAAAGCAACGTGCTGCTGATTGCGGACGAAGGCGCGCAGGAAATGGTCGATGCCGTGATGGCGATCAGTGAGAAGGTTTGCGCTGAACTCGGTGACAAGCTTGATGGTGATACGATTTTCGAGAAGTGGCTCGATACGCGTTATCTGACCGGCAAGAGCGCCGAGGGCTTCAAACGCAGCCCCGGCTTTGTTGCCGATACGCTGGAAATGACCGGCTGCTGGCGCGATCTGCCTGCGATCTACGATGAAGTCGTGGCTGCCATCAATGCCGTGCCGGGTACGCTGGCGGGATCGGCGCATCAGTCGCATGCCTATGTCGATGGCGCCTGCCTTTATTTCTCGCTGCGTGGTGACGTGGACGTGGAAAAGCGCGCAGAATGGTATCGCGCTGCATGGGATGCTGCCAATGCCGTTCTAATCAAGTATGGTGCGGCCTTGAGCCATCATCATGGTGTCGGACTGCTTCGCGCGCCTTACATGAAGGATGCTCTGGGATCAGCATTTCCGCTGCTGGAAACGGTGAAGAAGGCGCTTGATCCAGACAATCTGCTTAACCCCGGCAAGCTCGGACTTTCGCTCGACATGCCAAGAGACGGAAAATGATGGAATGACTTTGGACAGAACGATCGGTGAGCGGCTTTTGCGGGCGCCTGTCATGGCAACGCTCTACGGCGTGGATAATCTTCAGGCCTTTCTGGACAGCAAGGCGGAAGTTGGCATCGTTGCCAATATTGCCCTGCGCCATGTGGCTGAAGTGCTGAACGCGCTCAAGAAAAGCAACAAGCTGATCGTTCTGAACATCGACAGTTGCGAAGGCCTGTCGCAGGACAAGGGGGCCATCGAGTTTCTTGCCGAGATTGGCATTTCGGTGCTGCTGTCGACCCGCGTTCCAACAATTCAGAAGGCTGCGCAATGCGGCCTTCTGACCATGCAGAAGGTCTTCGTGACCGACCGTTCCACCTGGCCCCGCAGCCTGAAAGCAATCTCGCAGAGCGCACCCAATCTGGTGCAGATCATGCCATCGCCGATGCTTGGATACCTGTCTGCAGAAGACAAGCGCCGCCTGCCGCCCGTCGTGGCTTCTGGCTTTATCTGCAATGAGACCGATGTTGCTACGGCAATGAAGCAGGGTGCCATTGCCGTTTCGTCAAGCAATAAGTCGCTTTGGGATTACAAGCGATAACCGGCGCTTGAAGGCTGTTTTCAACATTCGCACCTGACACGCAGTTCGGGAATTCTGGCGTGACTACCAAGGAAAGAGGAAGCTCATCTGCGTGCAATGGCCCGCGACGCCATGAAGCAAATAAGGCTGCTGGTCAACAATCCAAGAGAGGTGAGCGAAGCCGACGCTCTGGCTATTCATAAAGCAGCTTGGGGAAGTCGTTGGTACTATCGGCGGCTCGCATAAGCCATCATTTCGACCTAGCGTTAGATCAAAGACCATTGCGGTAACGCAGCTAGTGACGTGCTCCCGTTAAATTAGGCCATTCAGAACTGGAATTTTCCACTTGTGATCCCTTATTGGGGAGAAGGAGATTGTCGTGAAAGCATCGAAGTTTTCGGAAGCGCAGACCAAATCCGCTTTTCAGAAGTCCACACATTGGACTTTCTGGGCAACCACTGCCGAATAGCAGCGCAGAATCTGGATCTCACGGATATCGTTTTTAAATTGGATGATGGCGTTCTGGTTGCAGCGCTACCAGATGCGGTGCAGATCACACATTCACAGGCCGTCGCTGTTCAACGATATGCCGCCAGAGAAGCCAGAAATGCGGAACGAGAACAAGATTGGCGCGAAGTCGTTCGTAGACACAGAGGCGCTGCCGCTGCTATCGTGCTTGATGCTCCCAGGTATGGGATGAAAGATATCCCGGTCGCCCAAGAGCAGATGATCGCGCTGCTTCGGGATAAAGGGCACCGCGTCAATCAGATAAACGAACGCCTTTGGCGTCTGGATGACCGTGCCGCGACGCTCGGTGATCTGATTCAGCTGGCTCGTAAATATGAAGATGGTCTCGTCGTGGTGGCTGCGTAACAGCAACAAAACATTGTAATCGCACAGCAGGATTTCATTGCAATTCGACATAAAAAATAGGCTGCTTCGGCGGCCTTTTTCGTTGGCAATTTTCGACATGGAGCGGTGCCATGTCACCTATAGATTACAAATTCAAATCGTCCTGAATTTTGCTGGCTTGATATGAGTTGCACGCTACTCGGGATGCCTCTTTGAAAATTTCAAAGCCGACGTCGCAAATGCCACCGGCGACGACAATTGCGAGGAAACGTTTTTCGTGGCGGTAAAAACAAAGGCCGCCGAGGCGACCATCTAAATAATTGATATCATTATGAAAAAATGGTGGGCGATGAGAGACTCGAACTCCCGACATCTTCGGTGTAAATGGCTCCTTAGTACTTCCCTCAATTTCCCGAAATATCCTTAAAATACTGATTTAATTAGTTTTTATCTTAAAATACATCCTTGATCTTCCCTAAAATTCTGCTCAAATCAGTCGCTGAAAGTTGCTAATTAGTTGCTAGGAGCCGCGATGCCAATCACAAAAACTGATGTTGAAGGGTTGCCGCCGAACTCAATAATATGGGATTCCGGTCGCGGCAGTGTCGCCGGATTTGGTGTAAGGCGGCAACGTGCTGTTCAAGTTTTCATTGTCAAATATTCCGCGCGCGGTAGGGCTCGATGGGTCTCTATTGGGAAATTCGGCGCACCCTGGACGGTTGAAACCGCACGCTTGGAAGCTAAACGCATATTGGGATTGGTCGCGACAGGGATTGATCCTGCCAAAGAACGTGATGAGCAGAAAACTCAAGCCGAACCGCTGACGGTTGCGGAGCTTTGCGACCAGTATATGAAAGCCGCCGAGGCGGGCGCCGTCCTAACCCGTTTCAATCGGCCGAAAAAGCCCTCGACTATAGAAACGGATAAGGGCCGGATTGCTCGGCATATCAAACCATTATTGGGAAAGATGGCTGTCATTGATGTCGACGCACGTGTCGTCAAACGCATGATCCATGACATCACCGTCGGTAAGACGAAAGCGATTACGAAGACAAAGAAACGCGGGCGCGCAGTTGTTACAGGTGGTGCCAGCACAGCAGCCAGAACGGCCGATATGTTATCAGGAATAATGACCTGGGCGGTGGATGAAGGACTGATTCAAATTAATCCAGTCCACCGGGTGCGGAGATTTCGCGCTCAACCGAGGCAGCGTTTCTTAAATGAAAAAGAGTTAGCACAACTTGGAGCGGTCCTCCGTCATGGGAAAGACGAGACCGACAAAACTTTCCATCCCTTCGCGATAAAGATCGTCACGCTTTTGGCGCTGACGGGCTGTCGCTTGAGCGAGATATCTGCTCTTCGCTGGCAAGAGTTTGATGCCGATCAAAAGTGCTTACGGCTCGCCGACACAAAAACCGGGCAAAGTATCCGCGCTATCGGATCTCGAGCTGTCACGTTATTGAAAGAGTGTGATGTGCACGCCGGGAAGGCTTGGGTATTTCCGGCAAATCGCGGTGAAAAATCATATCACGGGATGAATCACGAGGCAGTGAGAATTTTTCAAACCGCAAGCCTAGAGAATGTCACTTGTCATACTCTACGACATACGTATGCATCCTATGCGTCAGAGCTCGGCTATTCTGATGGAACCATAGGTGGCCTGCTAGGGCATAAGGGGAGAGGTGTCACGTCACGATATATTCACCGTCCTGACAACGCTTTGCTTTCGGCTGCAGAGGAGATCTGTGAGAAGATCAATGCGTTATTGGCTTCTAACTTCTAATTAGAAGCCTAGTCGAAAATTCGCAAAATTAATTCGATCGCTGAAAACAAAAGGTAGATTGTTATGTCCATCTTCGATATCCAGCGAGCTGACTGGAAAACTCATGCCCGCTCCTCGATCAGGAACTTAAGTGGAAAGTTCCAATTCTGAATAGCCTAATTTAACGGGAGCACGTCGGAAACGAATGATCCCCGCTGCGGGAGCAAAGCTGTAGTTTCTGTCGCCTTATTCGCCGGATCTCAATCCGATCGAACAGGTCTTCGCCAAGATCAAGCACTGGATGCGAGAAGCGCAAAAACGCACCATAGACGAGACATGGCGTTACATCGGCCAAATCGTCGAAACGATCCAGCCGAACGAGTACAACAACTATCTCGTAAACGCTGGATACGTTTCGGTCAAAGCATGAAATGCTCTAGGGGAACAAGTGTAAAGCATCATAGCATCGCCGTTTTCAGACGCCCTGAAGAAGATATTCACTCTGCCCCCAGCCAAAGATCCGATATCAGAACAAAAATCACAACTATTTCAATATCATAGAATGCAACCGAGATTTGCGAGAGCGCTCCAAAATCCGCCCGTAGACGGCCACTGTTTGTCATTCGTCATCCCGAGGTCCGCAGACCTGAAGCATTTAATTATACCCCTAACGATCAGTAAGATTGTGCGGTAGCCGTCAAAGTCATTTCCTGTAGGTTGACCGATTGCGGAAGTTGATACGCAAATAATATGGTGTTGGCGACATGGATCGCGTCGATGCCGCCGTCCATATGATCGCGGTCCTTTGACCACACCGCAAATGCCGCTGGATCGGTGATCGTTTTGTCGATCTCCGATTTAGTGATGCCAGGCGAAACAGTCATCACACGAACGTTGTATTCTGCCGACGCGCCACGCACACCTTCGCTGACAGCATGGACGAAGTGCTTGGTCCCGCCATAGACATCATGGAAAGGATAAACCTTGCGACCCGCGATGGATGAAATATTGACGATCGTGCCATGCCGACGGGCTTTCATGGCCGGCAAGATGGAATGCATGCAATTGAGAACACCCAGCACATTGATATCGATCAGGTCCTGCCATTGCTCAGGGTCCTGATCGTCAAGCCGTGCCAGCCGCGAAATTCCGGCATTGTTGACCAGAAGATCGATGGGGCCAAAGCGCTTCTCACCCTCTCCTATAGCACGCAGCACAGCTTCCCTGTCACGCACGTCTGCACTGCAACAGACCGTGTTGGGCAATCCCAGTTCATGGAGTTTGCTGTCGCGACGGGCCAACAGCAGAAGCGGATAGCCCGCTTTTGAAAAGATGCGCGCGATTTCAGCGCCGATGCCCGCGCTCGCACCGGTGATCATGACCAGAGGCCTGGTGGTGGATGATGTGTTTTCCGGCAAGTCCATCGCCTCCCTATAGTTGAATTGTAGGTGGGTTTGAAAAACCGGGGCGAAACAAATGCTCCCCCCGGTTTGGGTGTTGTCTACTTTGCGGCCTGTTCCCGAATCTGCTTGATGTTGAGAATTGGGGAGACCTCAAATTTGTAGAACTTGTTGTCTGGATTCGGATCGATAAACTGATCCACGTTTTCCTTGGTGATCGCGCTAGCCGGGAAATAGGACCCAAGCGGCAGGTTCTGTGCGTCGAGATTTTCGTTGAAGATCTTCTTCAGGAAAACCGAGGTCGAAACGCCCATTTGCTCGCCGGAGAACGTGCCTGTCACCAGAAGATTGCCCTTCTTGATTTCATCAAGCGCAATGCGGTTGCCGTCGGCGGAGGTAGCGACCTTGATCTTGCCGTCGCTTCCGATATTGCGCAGGGCGCGCAATGCACCCAGCCCCATCCAGTCATTGTCTGCGATAATATGGGTAAGGCTGCTGCCATGTGCGGTCAGCATATCCTCCGACGCGGCAAGGCCGCCCTCTTCCGTCCATTTGCCCTCGCTCATGGCAACGACTTCGAACTTCAGCTCGTCGTCCTTGAAACTACCGGACTGCTTGGCGGACTGAAACAGCTTGTAGCCGCGCAGCATCGCTTCTTCCTTGGTCATCTTCAGGCCGAGGTCCTGAACGCGCTGCCATACGATACCGGAGACCATGCCGTTGAGACGGCTTTCCGATGTCGAGTTGCCAACAACGCCTATGATCAGCGCCGCCACGATGGGGCTCTGTCCGGCATCCTTGGCGATATACTGGCCGGCTCCAAAGCCGTTTTCATATGGATTTGGCGTAATCGTAGTGAGAACGCGCGCTTTGTCAGACGGAACCGTTCCGATCGCCACAACTGGAATACCCGCATCGACTGCGCGGTTGATACAGGCTGCAATGCCCAGCGTATCGGTCGGATCGACGACAATCACATCCTTCGCTTGCGTGACGAATGTATCGATCTGCGAGCACTGCCGCTGGAGGTCGCCATCAGCCACCTGCACATCAAGATCGAGATTGCTGCCCTCCGCCGCTTTCTGCGCGCCCTTGATCAGCTCCACGAAGAAGGGATTGCCCATGGTGATTTCCGTCCAGCCTACCTTGATCTTGTCCGTAGTGGCGGGCTTCTTCGGCCATGCTTTCTCGATATCGGTGCGGTCGGGCATGTTCGGATCGATCAGACCCGAAAGCGCGGTATCGGGCATGAGGCTATAGATTTCGGCCTTGCCGCCGGCGTTCTGCGCAACGGCCAATCCAGCCGAGCCGGCCATTGTCGTGGCCAGAATGAAGGCAAGTGTCGTAGTTCTGTATTTCATCGGTTCCTCCCAGGGTAATAAAGTTTGAGATAAATCCGGCTCGCCGCCCCCGTTGCGGCGTGCGGATATCGGTTTAGCGGGCATCCCTACCGAAACGCTGGAACATCACGGCTGCGATAATGATCAGCCCCTTGATGATCTGCTGCGGATAGGATGGAATGCTCATGAGATTCATGATGTTGCCAATCAGTCCCAGCACCAGCACGCCGATGAGCGTGTTGATAACCGTGCCCCGACCGCCCGACAGGCGCGCTCCGCCGATCACGCAGGCCGCAATCGCATCCAACTCGAAGCCGATGCCGGTAATTGGCGTGCCGACGCCAGTGCGGGACGTGACGACCACACCGGCCAGCGCGGACAATGCGCCGGATATCACATAGACAGCGAAAACGTAGCGGCGATGCGCGATGCCAGCCAAACGCACGGCGGTTTCGTTGCTACCAGTGGCGATCACCATGCGTCCGAATACAGTACGGTGCATCAGGAACCAGAAGAAGGCGATAGCGACGATGGACAGAAGAACCGGCCACGGCAGCATCAGGCCCGGCACGCCACCGCTGCCGAAACTGTCGAAAATTGCTGATGATTTTGATTCATATGGCAGGCGTATTGGCTGGCCGTTCGACATCATGTATGTCATGCCGCGCGCGATCGTCATCATGGCGAGCGTCACCACGAAGGGGGCAAGGGAACACCACGCTACAAGCGCGCCGTTAAACGCTCCGAGCAGCCCGCCAAAAGCCAGCACGATCAGAACCCCTGTCAGCACCGCGATGGGGCCGTCGAAAGGCAGTTGCGGCGTCAGCATCGCCACCGCGAGACCGCCCGCAGCAGCCACTGCACCGACCGACAGGTCAATACCGCCTGTATTGATGACAACCAACATGCCTATGCTGATCAGAAGCAGTGGCGTGAGCTGACGCAGCAGGTTGAAGATATTTCCGCGCGACAGGAATGCATCCGACAAATAGGCCGATATGGCAATCAGCGCCACGAGCATCACGATCGAGCTATGGCGCATCAGAAACTGGACGATCCGGGAAGCCAGCCCCTCTCGGGCGGTCAAGGTATGCGTTCCATCCACAGTCATTGTTTTACTCCCATCGCCAGTGCAATCACGGCTTCTTCGCGCATGTTCTCTCCACTTACCTCACCAGTGATCTTGCCATTCCGCATAACGACGATGCGGTCGGCCACGCCGATCAACTCGGGCAGGTCGGAGGAAATCACGATTACAGCCAGACCTCGGCGGGCGACCTCATTTATGATTTCATAGATTTCGGCTTTTGCGCCAACATCGACGCCGCGTGTCGGTTCATCGAGAATCAACACTTCCAGATCCGTGGCGATCCATTTAGCCAGCGCCACTTTCTGCTGATTGCCACCCGACAGGGTGGACACAGCCAGATCGCCGCTCGGCGTCTTGATACGAAGCGACTGGATAAGTCCATCCGTCTCGCGCCTTTCCGCGGTCCGGTCGAGAATACCGCCGCGCAGCGTTTCATTGCTGCGCCGCAACATGATGTTCTCGCTGATCGACAGGTCGAGCAGCACACCCTGTCCTTTGCGGTCTTCCGGGACCATTCCGAAGCCGTTACGCACGCCCATGCCAGGGCTGGTGTTGCGCACCGTGCGTCCCTTGAGACGCACTTCCCCGGCAACCGCACGATCAGCACCGAATATGGCGCGCATCGTCTCCGTGCGTCCCGAGCCTATCAGACCGTAAAAGCCGAGCACCTCGCCAGCGTGAACCGTAAAGCTGATATTGTCGACCAGCCGCGACAGAGCCAGATTGTCGACTTCCAGAACCGGTTCACCGATCGTCACGTCGCGCGGCGGGAAGACATGCGCCAGATCACGTCCCACCATCATCTCGACCAGTCCGGTCTGATCGATGTCGCCGACACTTACGGTCGCAACCCGACGGCCGTCCTTCATCACAGTCGCCCGATCGCAGATCGCGAAGATTTCTTCAAGTCGGTGTGAGATATAAATGACGCAGACACCCTCGTCTTTCAGACGGCCAATTAACTGGAACAACTTCTGTGTTTCACGTTCCGTTAGCACCGCCGACGGTTCATCAAAGACGATAACCCGTGAGCGGCGGCGCAATGCCTTGCAGATTTCCACGATCTGCTGCTCGGCGACCGACAGGTCCGAAACCAGTCGACGGACATCGAGTTGCGCCAGACCGAGACTGGCGACCAGTTCCTCGGCACGCGCATGGAGCTGCTTCCAGTTGATAACGCGCTTGCCGAAGGCAAGATCATCAATGAAAATATTTTCGGCCACGCTCATATGCGGGCACAAGGCAAATTCCTGATAGATCACCGCAATGCCGTGATCGCGCGCCACGCGCGGATTGGACAGGATCAATTCCTCGCCGTCGAGTGAAACCTTGCCCTCATCTGGCTGATAGTCGCCGGACAGAACCCGCATCAGCGTGGACTTACCGGCACCGTTTTCACCCAGCAAGGCATGCACCTCACCGCCGTTGGCGGAAAAAGTCACGTCGGACAGCGCTCGTATCCCACCAAAACGCTTCGATATCGAAGCCATTTCAAGGTTGTTCGCCATGCCTCCTCCAGACGGTCGCTCTACTGCAATTCCAAAACCGCGCTATTTTCACATCGCGATTTATGTAGTTTTATTACTTTTTATGGTTTAGTCAATCACCATTAAAGGGATTTTAATCGCATTTTTCGGCACAATTGGCGATTGACAGGCAATTCCATTTATTGTTTTAGTAGTGTTATTACCAAAATTAAAGGGTGACGACAATGTCGAGAGCTTTTGGCGGACCAGGAAAATATATTCAACGCCGCGGAGAGATCGCGCGGATCGGTGCGCATCTCGACGCCCTCGGCAAGCGCTTTCTCATGCTGGCGGACCGCGCTGTCTTGGGCCACCTCAATGCCGCTCTCGAAGGCGTGACCGGACTGCAAATCGTGGCATTCGGCGGCGAATGCAGCGCAGCCGAAATTGCTCGCACCGTCGCCCTTATCCGCAATTCGAATGTCGATGTCGTCATCGGCGCGGGTGGTGGCAAGGCCATCGATACCGCCAAGATCGCCGCCATCGAAACCGGTGCGCGCATTGTTGTCGTACCCACGATTGCCTCAACCGATGCACCTTGCTCCGCTGTTGCGGTGCGCTATACGGACGCTGGCGTCTATGAGGAATCCCTGCGCCTGCCCCGCAATCCCGATCTGGTTCTTGTCGACCCCGAGATCATTGCCGCCGCCCCGGTTCGGTTTCTGATTGCCGGCATCGGCGATGCTCTGTCCACCTGGTTTGAGGCCCGTTCCAATATTGAATCCCGTACCGCCAATTATGTTGCGGGCGGCTTCCCACCGACCGATGTCGGTATTGCCATCGCGCGGCGTTGCCACGACATATTAATGGCCGAAGCCGAAAAAGCGGTCAGCGCCGCGCGGAATGGACTCATCACCACCGCAGTCGAGCGCATCATTGAGGCCAATATCCTGATGAGCGGGCTTGGTTTCGAAAATTGCGGCTGCTCGGCAGCGCACGGTATTCATGACGGACTGACGGCGCTGCCGCAGACCCATCGCTTCCTGCACGGAGAGAAGGTGGCTTTCGGTACGCTTTGCCTTTTGATGCTGGAAAACCGCGATAGCGCCGAAATCACTGAAGCCATTCGCTTCTGCCGCAAACTTGGATTGCCCACCACGCTGGCCGATCTCGGTCTTGCGGATGCCAGCCGAGACGACATCACCCGTGTAGCAGAAGCAGCTCTTGCGCCGGGCGAGTGCACTTTCGCAACCCCCGTTGAACTAACCGTCGACACGGTGCGCGATGCGATCCTCGCGCTCGACGCTTTTGCCCGCCACACCCTCTGAAAGAACTTCGACATGCCGCAGACTTCATCTTCCGCTTCCGCATTTCAGGATTCCGTCGTTCTCGTCACCGGTGCAGCGGCAGGCATCGGCCTTGCCGTCGCCCGTATGTTTGCTGCACGCGGCGCAAGGCTGTTTCTGATCGACCGTGACGAAAAGATCGTCGCGGTCGCGGCGGAACTCGGCGCCGGGCATCGCGCCATATGCCTCGACGTGCGTGAGGACACATGCGGTGATCGCGCCGTTACGGCAGCGCTGGATGCCTTCGGGCGTCTGGACATTCTGGTCAACAATGTCGGCATCGGCCCCCTCGCCCCGGCGGAGGATTATCCGCTCGACCTTTGGGATGCCACCTTGTCCATCAACTTGCGCGCAGCGTTCCTCTTCGCCAAGGCGGCCGCGCACCCGATGATCGCGCAAGGCTATGGCCGTATTGTCAACCTGTCCTCGCAAGCGGCAGTTATCGGCATTGAAGGTCATGTCGCCTATTGCACCAGCAAGGCCGGCATTCTCGGCATGACCCGCTGCATGGCGCTCGAATGGGGCAAGCACGGCATCACCGTCAACGCACTCTCGCCAACCGTGACTGAAACCGAACTCGGCCTGATGAGCTGGGGCGGCGAAAAGGGCGCGGCAACGCGGGCTGCGATTCCCACCGGGCGTTTCGCCAAGCCCGAAGAGGTCGCGGAAGCAGTCCTTTATCTCGCAAGCCCGCAAGCGGCCATGGTCAATGGAGCGAACCTCGCAATCGATGGCGGCTACACAATTCGCTGACACGGCATTGGTCGCCGAAACGACACAGGAGCATCATCTTGAAATTATTTCCTCCCACCGCATGCGCGATCACCCCGGAAACCGGAAAGCTCGGCAATGCGACCGGACGGTACGAAAAGCGCCTCTCCGACCTCGGCGGCCTCTACCGCGATGAAGACGCTTTCAGGAGCCTTGCCGCCACGCAAGGCGACCGTGTCGTCTACGCTGTCGAGGAATTCCGCCCGGTCGAAACGGCAGGCGATCTGATTTTCGGCGTCACCTATATGCAGCCCGGACAGGTTGCAGGCGAGTATTTCATGACGCGGGGCCATATTCATAAGACGGCCAACCGCCCCGAAATCTATCAGGGGCTTTCCGGTGAAGGACTTATGCTGATGGAATCGCCGCAAGGCGAGACCCGCGTCGTTGAAATCCGTCCGAACACTGTCTGCTACGTCCCGCCCTTCTGGATCCACCGCTCCGTCAATACCGGTTCCGGCGAACTGGTGATGTTCTTTTGCTATCCATCCGATTCCGGACAGGACTACGACATCATTGCCCGTTCGGGTGGCATGCACAGCCGCATCTATGCCGATGACACCGGCGGCTGGGTCGAACGTGAAAACGATCTCTATCGCCAACGGACGCAAGTCGAAATTGAAGCCGTCACCCAGAGCGCCGCAGTCTGAAGGCAAAACCATGACCAACAGTATTTTTCATCGCATTGCCGAACTCGGGGTCGTTCCGGTTATCGCCATTGATGACGCCAATCGTGCAATCGCCCTGGCGGACGCTCTTCTGGAAGGCGGCCTGCCTGTTGCGGAAATCACCTTCCGCACAAAAGCCGCCGCCGAAGTCATCGCCATTATGGCGCAGGAACGTCCGGCGCTGATCACAGGCGCAGGCACCATTCTCGACACCGCCAATCTTGAAGCCGCCCGCGCAGCTGGCGCGCGCTTCGGACTTGCCCCCGGCTACGATCCGCGGATCACTGCGGCTGCGGTCGATATCGGGCTGCCCTTTGCGCCTGGCATCATGACCCCTTCCGAACTCGGCGCAGGCTTGGCCGATGGCATCCGGCTTTTCAAGTTCTTCCCGGCCAAAGCCGCTGGTGACCGTGAACTCCTCTCGGCTATCCACGCACCTTTTGCCCATCTCGCCCCGCGTTTCGTGCCAACCGGCGGCATCACACCTGACACGATGCGCGACTGGCTGAGCCTGCCCGCCGTTGCTGCCGTCGGCGGCACCTGGATCGCAACACGCGAGGACATCGCCTCCGACAATTTCGCGGGCATCACCCGCAAAGCTCGCGAAGCCGTCGCACTGGCCGCTCAGATCCGCGAGGAGAACAAGAAATGACTACCTATCAGCCAGCCCGGCGTCCGACCCTATATTTTATCGGCGTCACCACAGGCTCATCCTCGATCATGCGCGTCTTTCCAGCCTGGGCGCAATTCCTTGGTCTCACGGACGCCCAGATCGTCGGCATGGATTTTCCGCTGCATGCCGACCCGGACGCCTATCGTAAAGCCGTCGCTTTTATCCGTGACGATCCGATGTCGCTCGGCGCACTCGTGACCACGCACAAGCTAGACCTGTTTGCGGCCTGCCGCGACATGTTCGATGAAATCGATCCACATGCCGCGCTGATGCATGAAACAAGCTGCATTTCCAAGCGTGATGGAAAGCTGCGCTGCCACGCGAAAGATCCAATTTCATCAGGCCAGTCGCTGGACGGGTTCCTGCCAGCCAACCATTTCGCGAAGACCGGCGCAGAACTGTTGATGCTGGGCGCGGGTGGCTCCACCATCGCCATCACCTGGCACCTGATGCGCAAGGCGCGCGGCACCGATGTGCCCTCACGCATCATCGTCAGCAACCGTTCGCAGCCACGCCTTGACGAAATCGCCAAGGTGCATGCGCAGGTCGAAACCAACTTGCCTGTCGCGTATGTGCTGGCCGACCAGCCAGGCAAGAACGATGCCCTGCTCGCCGGTCTCAAGCCCGGTTCCGTCGTCGTAAATGCCACGGGCCTCGGCAAGGACGCGCCCGGCTCGCCGCTGACCGATGCCGCAATATTCCCCGAGAAAGGCATCGTCTGGGATCTTAATTATCGCGGCGATCTGGTGTTTCTGCGCCAGGCCCGCTTTCAGCAGGAAACGAAAAACCTGCAAATTGAGGACGGCTGGACCTATTTTCTGCATGGCTGGACGCAGGTTATCGCTGAAGTCTTCGACGTGGCCATTCCCACATCGGGACCCGAATTCGACGAAATTTCGCGAATTGCCGACGAAGCCGGACGCCAGAAGCCGAAAGAATAGGACCAAGCGATGCCGCGTATCCTCATCACACCCCGTTCCATGACATCCTCTCCACCGCCCGAACTGCGGCGACTGGAAGAGGCGGGGTACGATCTCGTCTATGCACTGGCCGGGCAAACGCCAGCACCAAACGACCTGAAAGAGCTCCTCCCCGGTTGCGTCGGCTGGCTCGCCGGTGTTGAAGCGGTTCCCGGAGACGTCATCGAATATGCCAGCGAACTGCGCGTCATCTCACGCAACGGCGTCGGCACCGATAATCTGCCAATGGCAGCTTGCGAAAAACGCGGCATCGTCGTCAAGAAAGCCGAAGGCGCCAACTCCATCGGTGTAGCAGAACTGGCAGTCACACTGATGCTGACCCTAATGCGTCGTATCCCGCAGATTGACCAGAGCGTCAAATCCGGCGGCTGGCTCCGCGAGCGCGGCGCGGAAATGAGCGGGCGCACCGTCGGAATCGTTGGAATGGGCGCGATCGGAAGCCACGTCGCACGCATCGTGAGCGCCATGGGCGTGAAGGTGATTGGTTTCGATCCGTTTCCGCGTGATCCCGGCCTGCATCCCGCACTCTTCCGCTTCACAACGCTGGACGAGTTGTTGTCCGCTTCCGATCTGATCACCCTGCATGCGCCGGGCCGGTCGGATGGCGCAGCGCTGCTCGGCGAAGCCGAATTCGCGCGGATGCGCCAAGGCGCGATGATCATCAACACGGCTCGCGCAACACTTGTCGATGAAACCGCCCTGCGCAAGGCGCTCGACAGCGGCCAGATCGGCGGCTATGGCGCGGATGTGTTTCCAACCGAGCCACCGTCGAACCTCGATCTTGCCGGGCACCCTCGCGTCATCGCAACCAGCCATATCGGCGCGCTGACCGAAGAAAGTGTCAGCCGGGCGACCAGTATCGCGGTTGACAATCTTCTTGCCGTGCTTTTGGCGCAGGGATCGGCAAAATGAACATTTCTGTCGCCGCCCCATTTATTCCACGACCGCTGCATGGAAATCTCGCCGGCGCGCTTTCGCAGAGCTTGCAACGCGGGGATGATCTAGCCTTGTTCTGGCTGGGACAGGCGGGCTTTGCGCTGGTGGCGGCGGGCCGGTTGCTGGTAATCGATCCCTATCTGTCCGACAGCCTGGCCGAGAAATATCGCGGCACCACCTATCCGCATGAACGGATGATGCCAGCGCCAATCCAACCCGAAGAACTGCCGCGGCTCGATGCGGTTCTCGTTACCCATCGCCATACCGATCATATGGACCCGGGAACCTTACCGGCACTTGCCCGCACATTTGCGCAAGCGCGTTTCATCGTGCCGGAAGCCGAACTCACCGAAGCCTCGCTTCGCACCGGACTTGCCATAGATACCCCCCGGCTGGTGGGCGTCAATGCCGGGGAAGTCATGGAGCTTGGCGCAGGGTTGAGTCTGACCGTCTTTCCAGCCGCTCATGAAACGCCTGAAACAGATGCCGCGGGTCGCCACAGGTTTCTCGGCTACGGGATAGAAATACCCGGATTGCGCCTTTGGCATTCGGGTGATTGTGTTCCGTTTTCCAGTCTTGTCCCGCTCGTGAAAGCCTTCCGGCCGGATGTCGCCCTGCTGCCGGTTAATGGGCGTGATCGCGTATTGCGCGCGGCTGGCGTGCCCGGCAATTTCACGCTGGATGAGGCCATTGCCACGGCGCGCGACGTGGGGGCATCGCAACTTATAGCGCATCACTACGGGATGTTCGATTTCAACAGCTGTGCGCCAGAGGCTATTGACGAAGCTGCACGCTGGGAGCGTTCAATTTTTGTTTCTCGGGCTCTTGCCGATGTCGTCTATGATGGCAACGCTGAATCAGGACTCAATATGAGGAAAAACAATGGTTGAGGTCGGTCTGACCGAACAGGGCTCTCCACATCACGCGGACGATATCCTCACCCTTATCAGAGAGTTACTTGAGACATTGCGTCGATCAGACCGCAAGGTCGCAGAAATCGTTCTGAACGATCCCGCGCGCATCCTCAACGCCACGGTTGCCGAAACAGCGGAACTTGCCGAGGTCAGCCAACCGACGGTCATCCGGTTCTGCTCGGCCATCGGTTGCGATGGTTTTAGCGATCTGAAGCTGCGGCTTGCCCATAGTCTTGCCCTCGGCACGCCAGCAACCCATTCGGTCATTTCGGAAGATGATACGCCGCAGGTTATTGCCAGCAAGATTTTCGATTACACCATCACCAGTCTCGACTGGGCACGTCGCAAGCTGGACTATCAACAACTCGATTTGGCTGTCGAGATGCTGACTGCTGCTCGCCGTATCGAATTTTTCGGTTTTGGAGCATCAGGTGTGGTCGCCCATGACGCCCAACAGAAGTTTCCGCTTTTCGATGTGCCGTGCGGCGCGGAACGAGATATGCACCAGATGATGATGCTCGCCGGCATGATGGGTAAAGGTGATGTTGCCGTTGTCATTTCCAACACAGCCTCAACCGCTTCTCTGATCGAGATGGCGGATCTTGCACGCAAGAATGGTGCGAAAGTTCTGGCGCTCGTGGGACAGCGCGGACCACTGACCGAGCATTGCGATGTGCTGCTCGTCCTCGAAACCCTCGATAACACCGATATCTACACGCCAACCATATCGCGCCTTGCCGCTCTCGTGGCCATCGACGTGCTGTCGACAGCCGTAGCATTGCGCCGCGATATGCAACATGCCGACCGGTTCAAACGCATGAAGCAGCATCTCGCCCTGCTGCGAACACGCGACAACATCTGACGCCGCCCAGCGGCGACCACCAATGCAGGAGATAAAATGCCACCTCGTACCCTTTCGCCACGCGACCTTGCGCAGATGATCGATATCAGCGCCGTCCAGGCTTTTCACACCGAGGCTGATGTACGTGCCGTGGCTGCTGTCGGACTCGCCGAACAGTTTATCGCAGTGCATGCATTGCCGAGTTTTACCGCGCTTCTCTCCGAGCTTTTACCGAGCGAAAGCGGTGTTCTGGTCGGTGGGCCAATCGGCTTTCCCTCCGGCGGCAGCCTGATTGCGACGAAGGCAGCCGAGGCACGCGGGCTTGTCGAGGCTGGCGCAACCGAAGTCGATCTGATGATGAATATCGGACGGTTGAAATCGGGTGACAATGCTTATGTGGAGCGTGAACTTGCCATCGTCATCGCCGCGGTTGCGCCGGTGCCTGTCAAGGTAATCATAGAAGTTTCGCGACTTACCGATACCGAAATCACCCGGGCCGCCCGGCTAGTCGCGGATGCGGGCGCTGCTTTCGTGAAAACGGGTACGGGCTGGACGGGTATGCCAACCACACTGGACCATATTCGATTGATCCGTAAAGCCGCAGGCCCCGATATCGGCATCAAGGCTTCAGGTGGCATTCGCGATCTCGACACGGTGGCAAGGATGATTGCAGCAGGTGTCACGCGCTTTGGCATCAATACGCAGGTCGCCCGCGAACTGGTCGCGCAATGCCGCATGCTTCCCGGTGGCGTTTTGTCGATTCCCGGCTGATCCGTTTTCGCTCGTATCCTGCTTTTCACTCGGAAGCTGAAACAATGAACGACCTCGTCCTTGCCTGCGACCTCGGCACCGGCGGCCTCAAGGGCGCCATTTTCGCAGCAGACGGAACGCTGCTTGCCGAAACCTTCCAGCGCTATCCGACCTATTATCCTGAACCGCTCCTACACGAACAGCGTCCGGCGGAGTGGTGGGATAACCTTGTGCGGGCCGTGCATGACCTGCTTGCGCAAGGTGTTTGCGGAGGCTTTGCCGCCTCCGACATCAAGGCGATCAGCCTGTCCGGCCACAGCCTAGGCTGTATTCCGCTCGATGCCGGAGGCCGGCTTTTGCAGGAAGCCGTCCCGCTGTGGTCCGACGCGCGAGCCCAAGACATGGCGCGCCGCTTCTTTCAGATCTTCGATGAAGACGCGTGGTATCTGCGCACCGGAAACGGCTTTCCCGCACCGCTCTATCCTCTCTTCAAGATAATGTGGCTGCGTGAAAACCGGCCTGATATTTTTGCGCGAACCCGTCAAATTCTTGGTACCAAGGATTACCTCAACCATCGCTTGACCGGACAGATCGCGACCGATCCATCCTACGCCTCGGGCTCGGGCTGCTACGATCTGACAGGTGGTCATTATGCCGCCGACATTCTGGCCGCTGCCCGTTTGTCGGTAGAGCTTCTGCCGCCGGTTGTCCCCTCGGCCTCTATCGTTGGCACCCTTCTGCCCGATATTGCAAACACCCTCGGGCTTCTGCCCGCAACGGCAGTCATTGCCGGCGGCGTCGACAACTCATGCATGGCACTCGGTGCACAAACCTTCGAAGACGGCGATCTTTTCTCCTCGATGGGTTCGTCGAGCTGGCTGACTATTTCAGCCTCGCGGCCGGTTCTGGACACGCGCGTGCGATCCTATGCCTTCGCCCATCTGGTGCCTGGGCAATTCATATCCGCCACATCGATCTTTTCCTCGGGAACGACGATGGACTGGGTGCGTAACCGGTTGCTGGACAAAGACGCCAGCCATGCCGACATGGAGGCCTGTGCCGCGTCCGCCCCGCCCGGAGCACGCGGACTGCTTCTAGTGCCGACGCTTGGCGGCGGCACTTCGCTTGAAGGCGGCGCGGAAGTGCGTGGTGCCTATATCGGCCTTTCCTTAGAGCACGGACGTAGCGAACTCGCTCGCGCAGCCTATGAAGGGGTCGCCTACGGGTTACGGGTTGCGCTCGACGAATTGCGGGGGATGACTGCCATCGGCAAGTCGATGGTAACGGTTGGCGGTGGCGCAAAAAGCGCTTTCTGGCGGCAGATTTTTGCAGATATTCTGGATATCGACGTTGTTAAGACTTCCATAGATCAGGAAGCGGCAACGCTGGGAGCTGCCGCGATCGCCTTTAAGGCACTGGGTCTGTGGGCTGATTTCACGCCGCTGCGCTCGATCCACCAGATTGAAGCCATAAGCCGCCCATCGCCGCAAACGCACGCAACCTATACAAACGGCCTTAGCGGTTACCGTCTTGCTGCCGAACAGCAGCATATTTTGTCCGGGCCACTGCAAGCCTATCGCCAGGCCGCAAACCACTGATCGGTCCTTTCCTGATTGAAATGGAGACTAGCCAAGTATGAACATTGACAGCTTCGCCCCCAATCTCTTCACCGGTAAGACCGCTTATGTCAGCGGCGGCACCAGCGGAATCGGTCTTGCGATTGCGACTGCCTTCGCCCGACTTGGTGCAATCGTTACGGCTTCGGGCAGTTCGTCTGCGAAAGTTGCTGCGCTAACCGCCGAGCCGCCCATCAGCGGCATGCACTTCGTCCAACTTGACGTGACCAACCGTAGAGCGGCAGAAAAGGCATTCGAAGGCATGCAGCAGCTCGATATTCTCGTCAATGCCGCTGGGATCGCAAGGCCCGACAAAGAATACGAGGCCGAGACGTTTCAGGAAGTGATGGATGTTAACCTGAACAGTGTCATGTGGCTGAGCAGCGCCGCAAAGCCGCTTCTCGCCGTTCGCGGCGGCAACATCATCAATACAGCCTCAATGCTGAGCTACCTTACCGATATCGCTGTGCCTGCCTATGGCGCAAGCAAGGCCGGTGTGTTGGGATTGACCCGTCATCTTGCTCATGCATGGGCCGCTGAAGGTATCCGGGTTAATGCAGTGACCCCCGGCTATATAGCCACGGCCATGACGACCGGCCTGCAGGAAGACAGCCACTTGACCGGGCGAATACTTAATCGCTGCGCAATAGAGCGCTGGGGCACGCCAGATGACGTCGTGGGAGCCGCCCTATTTCTGGCCTCGCCCGCTGCCGCCTATATCACGGCTACTGATATTGCGGTAGATGGCGGCTTTGTTAGTGGTGGCTTCTAACTGCTGACAAACGGAAACGACGTGCAACTTTGGAAATGGATGTGGCAATGGATAAAGCGCTACCGACAACGTATCGGGTCTGGGCGTGGCGTGAAGCAGGCGAACCAAGTGGCTTATGTATGGAAAAGCGCCCCTTGCCTCAACCAGGTCCCGGTGAGGTGCTGATCGCCAATAGAAGTATTGGTCTCAATCCCGTAGACTGGAAGATGATTGCCTGGGGCAATCCCGATTGGAAGCCTGGGCATGTACCTGGCGTGGATGGGGTCGGCCATATCGTTGCTGCCAGTCCCGACGTGCATTTACCACTTGGACTGCGTGTCGCTTATCATCAATCGCTCGCACGCGACGGAAGCTTTGCCGAATTCACCGTGGTGGATTCAGCCAGCATTATACCTGTCCCCGATAGCGTCGACGATATAATGGCTGCTGCTGTACCTTGCCCCGCTCTGACTGCTTGGCAGGCGCTTCAAAAAATCTCGCTACGGTATGGCGCTCGGGATGTTCTTGTTGTGGGTGCCGGTGGAGCCGTTGGCCTTGTCCTTTCACAACTTGCTGTCGCGCAAGGTTGGCGAGTTTGGGCAACGGCTTCGTCCAGACATCGCGACAAGCTATTGTCACTGGGGATCAGTGGTGTGTTCGACTATCATCTGAACGACTGGAGTAAACAGCTCCAGGAAGCATTGGGTGCGCGCAAACTTTATGCAGCATTCGATACTGTAAGCCGCGACCATGCCGCCTCGTTATTACCTATGATTGGCTATAATGGTCATCTTGTCTGTATTCAAGACCGTATAGATCAGAATCCGCAGGCTCCCTTCAGCACTGCCGTTTCCTGTCACGAAGTCGCATTAAATAGTATACACGCTTACGGTACTGAGGCGGACTGGCGTGATTGGCGTACTGCCGGCACTAACCTGTTCGAGATGATCACGCGTGGAATGCTAGTTGTTCCAGATATAGAAGCCTTCAGCTTTCCGTCCCTGCCAAGAGCGCTGACTCAAATAAAGAAAAATTTGAATACCGGAAAAGCCATTGTTTTCTTTTAAGAGGTGGCATCTATCAGGGCGCGCTGCGACTCGACAGTCATGGCGGAAGCCCTATCGGTAGGCTCGCGGACATGGCTCGGCCGCCTATCTCGTTCAAAATGGCCAACCCGAGAAATACAAATGGTTCGCCGCTATAACGTGCCAGTTTTCTGCAAGATCGACACATGGCAAAACGGCACTTTTGCCATATGTATTCTTTCCTCCATGAATTCATAATACATTAAAATTAAATCCAATTTTACTCACATATGATAGTATACGAAGGTGAAGTCCTTGCTTTGAAAACCTTCAAATAAGGAAATGTTACTATGCGACACGGCGAAGAGAAAAACTTTTACCGTCCGATGTAGAGACGAGCCCCATGCGATAAAGAGCAGCCAATACCGCAGATACAGCTGGTAAAGCTCTGCGTCCTTGCTTGAACGACAAAGCGATTGCATTTGCATCAAGTGTTCCGTCGGCCTCCATGAGGCGTTGCAATACAGCAGGCGTCTGGTCGCGTTCGTCAGTAGGGAAACTAGGTTTAGGCCCTTCTTTCACCGGAGCTCCGCCCTCGCCAAGATCGGCTTCTAACTGCTCAGCTTTTTCTTTATCAGATCCAAAACGTGGGATCTGATATTCAGGACGTAACCAACGCACCAATCCGCGTTTTTCTTCCTTTGCTCGTTCCTTATTCAACGACACGAGGCGCGCTAGGATTTCTTCGTCGGATGAATCGGCAGGCCAGCCATAGGCAACAGCTACAGCTTCATCAAGTTTTTCGTGCAACTCTTTCAAGATGAGAACCAATCCATCATCAAATATTCGACGCTCCTTCGCTCCTAAGTCATCAGGCTTAGTGCCAGCCTTCAGCATTTCTAGAACGTTGTAGAGTCCGGTTAACGTGAGATGTGAATGCTCTTCGAGAACACGTTTACGTTGAGCGTCTAGTTCTTCGGCAATGTCGCCAATTTGGGCTTTCTGCACATCTGATGCAGAAGGGAATGGGAATGGATCGAAACATAAAGACTTTGAATAGCGCGGGCGATCCTCAAGCGTGCCCCCTTGAGCAAGCGCCCAAATTACATGAATTTTAGACGACAATATGCCTAACAAACAACTATCTGATAATGCAATCGCTACAAGCATATTATCTGGGAGAATGTCGGCTTCTAAAAACTGAAACACGCGATGCTTGGCGGTTTCAACAGTAACTATATATCTACAAATACCAGAAAGAGCGGGCCTTAACTCTTTTCTCGGTTCGCCGAAAACCCACCAATTATTTCGATAAGAAGCACGATTATTACTGTCGCGCTCAGGCTTTACATTTGTAAGAATATGCTGATAGATTTCAGGATAACGCGAACGTACTTGCTCCGCTGTTAAGCCAAACAAATCGACCGCCATTACGCCACGCGGGCGATCCATCAAATCGCGACCGTTCCTGTAAACACGAATGTGCTTATCTAAACCTTGGTGGCGTCCCAGACCTAGATATTCAGCCTTCTGTGGTGATAGGATAAACCCTGCACCATGTAGAGACATGCCACGAGAGGACAGTCCTTCTGAAGCCAAAAGTTTGGTGGCGGAAGCAACATCCACTCCAACGGTCAAATCCGAATTAATTTTTCCACTCCGTTCGTCAAACAAAATGACGGGACTATCGGTATCGACAGCTTCTTCTTTAACAACCTCCAACAGCCGGCCATCGTGTTTGCCCGCTCCTGCTACAGTGATCGCAATGCGAACGGCAGCGCTGTCTCTGGTAACCTTGGTCCAAGGATGGTCTGGAATGGCCATCAATAGGGAAAGCGGCTTCTTGGCGTTTAGATAAGGCTCCATCACGCGCCGTTGAAACAACTGGCTGATAGAATTGGTCGTTACATAGCCAAAACGCTTCAATCCGCTTTTAGGTTTCAAGAGAATTTCCGCCGCTCGATCCCACCAATACATGACAAAATCAGCACTTTCATTCATATGCTTGTGCGCTTTCCATAAAGCCTCAGCATAAGCCGATCCCATTCGTGCACGGATATCTTTGCCACCCACAAAAGGTGGATTACCGACTATATAATCAGCCTTCGGCCAATCGGGTTTACGCGGGTTCGGATAGCATTCCCTTCCGTCAATGACCTGAGGAAGAGGATATCCATCCCACTTCAAAACCGCATCCATACATTGGATGTTTTTGAAAGCTTTTAAAATAGGTTCAGACGGTGCGACGCCACGGTTGCGGAAGTGCCATTGCAAGTGACCAATCCAAAGCACTAACTCCGCAATTGCTGCCGCACGTGGGTTTATTTCCATACCTAAGAATTGATGCGGGTCGATTGTATGGCTCTCGTAAGCAAGCGCCTCCTGACCGCCAAGATCATTCAATGCTTCGAGCACCTCACCTTCAAGGCGCTTCATAAGCTCAAGCGAAACGTAGAGGAAATTGCCCGTACCGCAGGCAGGGTCTAGTACGCGGGTCTCACACAGCTTGTCATGAAATGCTTGCACCGTTTTGATTGCAGCATCCTGCTTACCCTCGGATTTTTGCCGATCAGCAGTAGATCTTGCACTATCCCATTCCGCGCGCAATGGATCTATGACTGTCGAAATAACCAACCGCTCAACATAGGCTCGCGGCGTGTAATGCGCGCCCAATTTGCGGCGATCTGTTGGGTCCAGCGCCTGTTCTAGAAAAGTACCAAAAATTGCGGGCTCGACATCTTTCCAGTTGTAGCTTGCAGCTGCTGCCAGCTCGCCGATTTCTTCTTTTGCGAGCTTCAAAGCACGACGCTTTTTGAAAAACTCGCCATTAAAGCGCTTCACTGTTGATTGCCACTGAGAACTGACCCGGCGTTTCCACCG